>CAZVFD010000001.1:0-24061 GCA_964625465.1 uncultured Candidatus Midichloriaceae bacterium
ATACCATATATCCCTTGCACTACAGGCCTGAAATATCCTGTATGATTTGGTAATAAACTTTGAATTTCGGAAAATATATCGAGGTTGATATATCTTGTCTCATCGCTAATTTTTGCTTCTGCTTTGCAATAAACTTCTTGAAAACAGAAAATTAGAACATCTTGTTTTGATTTTATAAAACTAAGCAATGGCTCTTTAACGTGACCGCCCCAGATGTTTAGTGTTATTAACTTTAATGAATTTGCGCTGACCATCTATTGTTCCATCATTTATGTCATTTTACGAAAAATAATTCTTTACTCGTAAAATTGCAGCAAGAATTTTGCGGCAGAGTTCGAGATGTGTAAGTTGTAATTGTATTAATCTTTATCATAATACCTTAGCAATCCTCATCTTGATTTTTTTTCTAAACGGGTATGAATTAAATAATTTTTGGAAGGGCCGGTAATTTTATAATCCATAAAGATGGTGTTCCCTGCTATCCGACAATTCAACAAGTACTCATCATTTTTACAAAGGTGAGCATGGGAAAAAGTACATGCTGATTCTGACAAAAATATCGGAACGGCTTTATGCATAATTTCTTTTTTGCTATTGCAAATTTTTAGTAGCCCAGAATCATATATGAAATATTGTTTTTGATAGAATTCTTGAGCAGTGCCATCCAGAAAATAATGGCCATGTTCATAGTATTCTATAGTATTTTCAGATTCAGGATAAAATTTTGCCTCGCCCGTAATTACGAGCTCTGGGCTGCTGACATTTCTTTTTAGTGCAAAAGATCCAGTTAAAAATGACATTATGAGTTCTATACTTGATGAATTCACAACTCTTTACCCACCGGAACATCGTTTGGATCAAACTCTTGGTTTTCAGGATCATTGAACGGCATTTCTGTATAGCCGTTTTTAAGATAGAATCTTAAACTGCTTTGCCTGGATTCAGCATGGATGCTTTTAACACCTAAACTTTTCAGCCAGTTTTCTATAAGTGCTAAAAATACACTACCAGAATTTTGATTCCTCTTATTCTCCTCGATGGCGATAATACGAATTGCCGCTCTTTGATCTGGCCAGAACTGAATACTGGCATAGCCAATAATATCTACGCTTTGATATAAAACAAAGTGAAAATAATCCTTATGAGTGAAAGTCCATGTATATGGATCCTCTATACCTATTGGTATAAAAAAATAAGTATTTCGATAATGCTTAGCGGCAACCCACTCAGTATCATCTTTGCATTCTCTAATATATAATTCTTCAATAATTTTCTTCATAGCTCTTCCTCACGGCTTCCCACATCATCCTCCTTTTGATCATCACCTAAAAACCCACCAACTTGTGCGTCCCACAAAGTTTTGTACAATCCCTTTTTGGCTAGAAGAGTTTCATGCGACCCATCCTCAACAATTTTTCCATGATCAAAAACTAAGATTCGATCCATATGAAGTAACGTCGATAAGCGATGAGCAATTACGATGGTTGTCTTATCCTGCATCAATTTCCATAGGCTCTCTTGGATATAACTTTCTGTAACAGAATCTAGCTGACTTGTCGCTTCATCTAAAATTAAAATCGGAGCATTTTTCAAAATAGCGCGAGCGATAGCTATTCGCTGACGCTGTCCGCCAGATAGTTTAACACCCCGTTCACCTACTAATGATTCGTAACCATTTGGTAAATTTGCTATAAACTCATGTGCATGTGCTTTTTTCGCAGCTTCGATCACTTCTGCATCAGTTGCATCAATTCGACCATATCTAATGTTGTCCATTAGACTGCGGTGAAAGAGGGAAGGATCCTGTGGAATCATAGCGATATTATATCGTAGACTATCTTGGGTCACTGAACTGATATCTTGATCATCAATGAGAATCTTACCTTCAGAAACATCATAAAGTCGTAATATTAGATTTACAAAAGTGGTTTTTCCACCACCAGAATAACCAACCAAACCTACTTTTTGTCCAGCTTTGATTACGACAGATTTATTTTCAAAAAGTGGCTCGGTTCCTTTATAGTGGAATTTAACTTTATCAAAAATAATTTGGCCTTTTTGAACACTAAGAATGCTTGCCGATTCAGCATCTTCTAACTCTGGTTTTTCCTGAACAACACTCAATGCTTGAGAAATAACACCGTATAGTTTAGAGAAGTTTGAAAACTCGCGAGTTACTTGCCATAAGAAATCTACAATAGAAATGTTGATGACTAACACAAGGGCAAAGTCACCAATTGTTAGCCATCCTTCTTGCCTGCCTTTACATAAAAAATAAAAATTTGCGATTTGTAGAACAAAGGAAGAGTATCCATAAAACCCCCACATCCAAAAATATGTCCAGTGCAATTTTTTCTCTGCAGAAACAGCGCCTTCAAATGTATCATTAAGTTCTTCTTTCTCTTTATGCTTAGCAGTGAACAACCTTACAGATAGAATATTGGATAGCACGTCTACAATTTTACCAGTAATTATTGACCCATATTCTGACCAGTCACTGGCTTGAATCGTTAATCGTTTTGAAAAAAATACCGCCCAAAGAACAACTGAACTTGCCCACCCTAATGTAGCAAGTGCAAAAAACATATTCACTTGCCATAATGTAATAACAGCAATTATCAGCGCAAGTGCATGACTAAAAAATCTATCAATTACAAGCTGAATAATCTCAGGAACACTTCTTGTAAGGTCATTAACTTTATTAGCTAAATTTCCAGAAAACGTATTTTGATAGTAGTTATGACTTTTGTCGACAAGTAAGTCCATTGCATCACTGGCAATTTTCTGACGCATCTCTGGAATCATTTTCACTTCAATGAAATAATTGTAGAGTCGGAATGTGGTTGTCAGAACAAAATACATTGCTAAGTATAAACTAATGGGTACAGCAAGATTTATAAACACATCTTCCTGCGTTCCTTCTGGAAGGCGATTTAAGATAACCTTTAACAAATATGGCCTGATCGATAGATCAGCTGACCAAGCAAGAGCAGTCCAAAACATGATGAACATGCCTATAGGAAATGGCTTGGTAGTATCTATAATATAAGACCACACTTGTTTTGCGGCGATTGGGCGTTGATTCTTAATCATTATATTTCCTCTTCCAATTTGTCCGGTAAGAAGCCACCAACTTGAGAGTTCCAAAGATGGTGATACAAACCTTCCTTTTTCAATAGAGCTGTATGAGTTCCATCTTCGATTATTTGCCCTTGGTTAAACACTAAAATTCTGTCCATCTCAAGTAGCGTTGAAAGTCTGTGAGCAATCACGATGGTAGTTTTGCCACTCATCAATTTTGCTAAACTTTCTTGGATCAAGTTCTCAGTTACTGAATCAAGAGAGCTGGTAGCCTCATCTAAAATTAAAATAGGAGAGGCTTTCAGCATTGCGCGTGCAATTGCGATACGCTGTCTTTGCCCCCCAGAAAGTTTAATGCCACGTTCGCCGACAAGGGAGTTATAGCCTTTCTCTGTTTGCAAAATAAATTCGTGTGCATGCGCGTTTTTTGCAGCAGCTATTACTTCTTTTTCAGAAGCTGAAGGCTTGCCATACTTGATGTTTTCCATCAAAGTTCTGTGAAACAAAGAAGGATCCTGTGGTATAAAGCTTATACTTTCTCGTAAACTATCTTGGGTTACTTTACTTATATCTTGCCCATCGATAAGAATTCGGCCACCGTCCACATCAAAGAACCTAGTTATTAAATTTACGAAAGTACTTTTCCCACTTCCTGAATAACCAACCAACCCTACTTTCTCACCAGGTTTTATAGTCACAGTCTTGTTTTTGAAAAGATTACTATTCTTGCGGTATTTAAATGTTACTTTATCAAATTTAATTTCACCTTTTGTAACTACGAGTTGTGTAGCATCTGCAGCATCCTTTAGCTGGTGATCAACCAGTAATATTTTTAGCGCTTGTTGGGTGGTGCCTTTGTAATCATTATAATTCCCAATTTCCTCTGAAAACATCCAAGTTTCCATAGTTATACCCATGCATACCGTAATTACTAGCATCAGATCGCCAAGACCTAAAATTTGTATTTGATATAAGTATAATAAGCAAAGCATCAAAGAGCCGATGCCAATACTGTTACAAATACCTTTGAGATAATTCACTTTCAGCTCAATCCATGAAAGATTCGCTGATGCATCAAATGCTTTTCTAGAATACTTGGCTAAATATTGACCCTCAAAACTTCTTCTAGCGAATAGTCTTACATTTGAAATGTTACCTATTGCATCCACTACTTTGCCTATTAGTGTGCTTCTTGTTTCGGCAAATATCGCAGCCTTTTTCTCTATGGGACGTGAAAATCTTACTGATAGATATAGAAAAGAAGCTGTCCAAATGCCCACAATTAGACCTGCCCACAAATTCACACTTAGAACCAATAAAATTGGAAATGTTAGCATTAGAGTTACCCGAAAAGCCTTGAAAACTAAGAAGTCAAAAATGCGCTCAGATCCTTTGGCAACATCAGAGATCTTTGTGGATAAACTGCCGGCAAAATTATTTTGGTAATATTCGTGGGAATGTAAGGTCATGTACTCCACAAGTTTTTCGGTTATAGTCGAAAACAAGTAAGGGTATACTTTCATGCGAAAGTAGTCACATATTCTCCAAAGCCAATTGATTGATTCCCAAAAGATAAAGTAGTAAATTGCAAACCAATAGAGACCATCTAGGTTTCCACTGGTTAACTTATTGGTTAGTGCACGAATTAAGATCCCATCGAAAACATATACCGTGCTTACAGCGGTTATAACCACGCAAAGCCAAATTACATGTGACTTAATAGGCTTCAAAAAGAACCGCAGAAAACTGAAGATGTTTCTAGGAATTTTATTTATATCTAAGCTATTTTTCATAAAAAATCTGAATTTTGTCCAGCAGCACAGGATATAACAACCCAACGTCATGCGTCAAGCGATTATTTTGATTTTATTTCTTTAAGATACTGTATGTCACCTTCTTCAGACACTTCAAAGTTGTGTTTTGCCAGAGCTGCGCTCATGTCTAAAGGCTCAATTTTATATATCAAATCAAACTCTACATATTCATTAGTAGTTGCAATAGTTTGAATGTCTTCAATCTCTTTCAAAGTGATTAATTTCGCCCTCATATCGGCCCAGTCTTTTGGGGAGCTAGTGCTTGCTACCATGCGAGTTTTAAAGGTTCTATTTTCATCAAATGGGTTTACGCCCTTATAATAGTCATCAATTTTAGTTAGGATATTTAATGCGAAATTTTTGTATAAATCAGCATCTCCGGTTTTACTGTTAAATTTTTGCATTGAGTGCAAGGTAACATCATCATCTTGCGACACAATGCGCACACTTGTATCAAACGCTGTATTGAGCTCTTTTGTCATCACAAAAATAATTTGATCTGCGTGATATTTTTCAAGTATCTTTTTATAATGACTAAAAGGTTCTTTCATTACTTGTAATTGGTCTATATCAGCATCGTCTTCTAGATCACCCATCGCAAAAGAGTATTTACTTAGCCCAATAACCAATGGCATTTGCCCCCAAGCCTTAGCCCACTCGTTATCCCCCCATATTTGGTAATTGCCATCAATGTTTAATATAGGAATTACAAGAGCAGAAAGAGCATACTCACCAGCATAATTAGCCCCAATTTTATTTAAGATATTTCTTATTTCTTCAGGCTTGAAAGACACGCTTATTGTAGCCATATAAGTCTTAGAGGTCATGCGCTCTTTGATAACCTTCGTGTCACTGACAAGGTCGAAAATCTGATCGCGTTTTATATTATCAATTTTCCAATGCATTGATGAAGGAATAAGCCGTTTAAGTAGAATGACAAATGCTTCTTGTGTTCCTTTATTGACTGCTTCTCTACGGGCATTATCCAAAGAATCTGACTCAGCATAAATCTCTACGCCGTCCACATCAAATGGGTTCAGATCGGTTGCCTGGGCAGGAAACCATATAAGAACCAATGACAATATGCACAATACTTGTTTTAGCATGCGAAAATATGTATAATGACTTACCTAGCCTACGAAATTAACCAACTCATTACAATACAAAAACTTATGTCGCCTACATTATTAGTTGAAATATTGCCATCCATACTGTTTTTGTTAGTTAGTAACATGTACAACTTGATATATGGAGTAGTGATTTTAATTGCTAGCTCATTTATCTGTATTTGTTATTTATACATGACTCAACGCAAAATCTCATGGATTTTGATCTGTTCGTTTACTTTGCTTGCGTTTTTTGGAGGTCTTACGATTTATAGTGGAAATGGTATGTTTATTAAAATGAAGCCAACATTTGTAAATATTATTTTTGCGATTGTTTTATTTGTAGATAGCATGATTTTAAAAAAAGGCCTTATTAGACGGCTATTGGGTTCGGCAATAAACTTGAGAAGCGCAACCTATTTCAGATTCTCAAAACATCTAGGACTTTTTTTCTTGTGTGTTGCTGCTTTAAATGAGCTTATTTGGCGAAACTATTCTGAATCAACTTGGATATATTTCAAAGTCTTTGCTCTGCCAATACTAAACATAGCTTTTGTGGTATCTTATATTTCATACATCCTTAAAAAGGAAAATATTACTTAAGTTATCAAACGCGATAAAATACTACTTTTGCTAAGTTTTAAGATCCTTTTCTATCGTCAAAAAAGTTTTTCATTTTTGAGAAAAACCCTTCAGTTTCAGGATTAGAATTATTGACAGATTCTTTATCAAATTCTTCTAACAACTCTCGCTGTTTTTTATTTAGGCGTGAAGGTATTTCGATTTTAGTATGCACAATCATATCCCCAGTTCGTGAGGACTTCATGATTGGCATTCCTTTGCCTCTTAATCTAAATTGTGTTCCAGATTGTGTTCCTTCAGGGATGGTCACCTTGGCTTTGCCACCATCAATGGTTGGCACCTCTATTGAGCCCCCCAAAGTTGCTGTTGTCATTTTCATTGGTACAACGCAGTGTAGGTCGGAATTTTCGCGGGCGAATAATTTGTGAGTTTTTACAGTAACGAAAATATACAAATCTCCAGGTTTTCCACCTCTGGTTCCTGCTTCCCCTTCGCCTGCGACACGAATGCGCATTCCATCTTCCACTCCTGCTGGAATAGTAACGTTAATTTTCCTTTGTTGGGGTATGCGTCCCTGACCATGGCACTTATTACATGGATCAGCTATTGTTTCTCCAGTTCCAGAGCAGGTTGGACAGGTTCTCTCTATCATGAAAAAGCCCTGCTGAGCTCGCATTCTTCCTGATCCATGGCAAGTTCCGCATGTGGTTTTCTTGCCAGATTTGCTCCCAGATCCTTTGCATGCATCACAGTTTACATGGGCTCTATAGTTGACTTCTTGTTTTCCGCCGTTAAAAGCTTCTTCTAAAGAAATCGTCATGTTGTATCTTAGGTCGGAGCCACGGTTCATTTCTTCTGGGTGTCTGCGTTGTTGACCTCCGCCGCCCATAAATTCGTTGAAGATACCGCCGAATAGATCTGACATATCTGAGAAGTCAGCTCCGCCTCCAAAACCGCCTTGGCCGAATCCGCCACCTTGTTCAAATGCTGAGTGCCCCATTCTGTCGTATGCAGCGCGCTTATCGTCATCTTTTAATATTTCGTATGCTTCGTTAATTTCCTTGAACTTTCTTTCAGCTTCTTTGTCGCCTTGATTTCTATCTGGGTGATGCTGCATAGCCAATTTTCTGTAGGCCTTTTTTATCTCGTCAGCATTTGCTCCCTTGGTAATACCAAGCGTTTCGTAAAAGTCTCTCTTGCTCATATATCGATATAGTGTTTTGTAGTATTAGATAGGTGAAAATTGCTAAATTTCAAGCTTTGCTTTCTAATTTCTTTTTCTCTACAGCATCGGATTCCCTAATATACAGGGGTTTAAGTGCTGTTTTGTCTAATGCATTGTCTTTAATTCTTCTAAGGGCTGCCGTGGCTAATAATTTGGCATCGGGCAATTCTTTGTTCCCAAGTGCCCCGATAATTTTTACATTTCCAGCTAGTTTTAACGCTACATCTTTATCGAGTAATAAAATTTTGGATGTGGGTATATTATTGTTAAAAGTTTGACAGTAATATTGAGATCTGCCCGCATCAAGACAGGTCATTACTTCTTTTTCGCAGCTAAAATAACTCATGCATTCCATGGTGGAAATTCCCAAAACATTCTTGCGCAAAGTCTGGTTAATTCCTTGAATCGCAGCAATTCCAATCCGAATGCCAGTAAAGCTGCCCGGTCCCACTGTGCAGGTAAAATAGCCTAGATCTCTATACTGTAATTGGCTGTTTTTTAGGGCTTCTTCTATCATTGGTATGGCCAATTCCGCCTGCCGATTCGGGGTTTCTTCAATCAAATATTGAATGCAGGTATCATCCTTAAAGATTGCAACACTACATCTGCCGCAACAGGTATCTATAGCTAAAATCATCATAATATGTCTGCTAGTTTTCCTTTAGGCCTAGCGCCCAGTTGTTGAATAATATAGGCCGCAGCTTTAGCGCCTATCTCACCGCTTTCCTGTAGAGTCTTGCCTTTTAAGTAGCCGTATATAAACCCAGCAGTAAATGCATCTCCAGAGCCGGTTGTATCTATTACCTTGTCCTGTGAAACTAAGGCTGGAATGTGTATTACTTCATCTTTATTTATAATGTATGCACCCTTTGAGCTTGCTGTCATGATTGTGGTTTTGCCTAGTTCTTTAAATTTTTGAACTGAACTTTCTATATCTTTTGTTTTAAATAATGCGAAGGCTTCTTTTTCATTGCAGAATATAAGATCGACATTCTTAATTAAGTCCAAAAATTGCTCTCTATATTTGTTTACATACAATGAGTCATGTAAAGCAAAAGCTCTTAAAGCTCCTACTCTTTTTGCTGTGTTGAAAGTTCTTAAGGTAGCTTTTGCCTTTTTTCCATCGTTATCCCAAATGCCTCCCTCTACATAAACCATTTTATAGTCTTTAATGTGATGGTATTTTACATCAGTTTGCCCAAATTCCTCAGCTATGCCATTATATGTTAGCATGGTGCGCTCACCATCAGGGGTGACAAATATTAGGTTGCGCGCAGTACGGAAGTTGTCAGTTTTAGGTTGGTTTAATGCCAGCACACCAAAGTCTTCTAAACTCTTGTTAAATAGTAAACCTAACTCATCGTCAGCCACGATAGTATTGAATGCAGATTTCCCGCCCAAGCTTGCTATGTCCACCATCACATTGGCGGCGCTATCGCCAGCCATAATTTCACTGTTCTTCATTTTGGACTGCAGCTCATTTACTGTCTTTTCATCAATGTAAATCATCTCCCCTTTTTTAATGTTGTAGGGAACAGAGAGATATCTTTTGAAGTCATCTTCAGAGACTTTTGTTATAACATCTATTGTAGCTGTGCCGACGCCAAAAACATCATACTTCTTAACTGAAGATGGAGATGGGCCATCAGCTAAGCAATTTTGTGAAAACAAAATTATTGCGCAGAAAAGAAGGCTGAATATTTTTTGCATAGGTATTTTTATAAAGCTGTAGAATAATATTTGATACGCAAAACTATCGAGAGAGCAAGATTAAAAATATTATTTTTTAAAAAAATTTAATTGACTTGGTTAATAGATTGTAGAGATTCAATAATTCTAATAGTTAAGTCTAGGCTAATTTATTGGATAAGTATTTTGAAAACTTATCGATTACAGAGTTAAACTCAGGCAATGAAGTTGATCCAGAGGTTATTTTGTTGGAAATAGTATCGAGTTCTGTGCGTATACTTAGTAGTAGCATTCTTTCGGAAGAGTTTAGCTTTTTGCGCGTTACGCGAGTTGTATTATTGTTCGCGAAAAATTTGGATTGTGCGTAAAGTTTGGCCAGTAAATAGTTCAATTCGCTTGATCTACTTATAATATCGACTGCCCCTGCAACTAATGCCCGTAAGCTATGATCGCTGTTTTTGCTATCAGTTAAAACAATTATTGGGACTTTTTTTGCGAGCTTATGATCCCTAGTTTTTCGCAAAAAGTCTATACATTCTAAATCCCCAATTTGGTCAGCGCAAAGAATGGTGTAGGGTTCAAAATTCCTACTGGCGATAACATTGAATCCAGCTGAGTAACTTGGCACAAAACTGACATTAAGCCCCTCATTTTTAAGGGATCGGAGTAGAGTTGCAGATTGGCTGGTATCTGAGTCTATATATAAGATATTTGTCATAATTCAGAAATATAATTCCTACAACCTTTAGGCTAGCGTACTCAACCTAGAGTTGCAACTATTTTTTATATTTTATGAGTGAAGCACTTGGAAAAGGTAATGGGTACACTATATAGCTAACATAGAAATTGTTACTTAATAGAGGAAAAATGGCTAAAAAAGAATATGTAATCGGCATAGATTTGGGCACTACAAACTCATGTGTTGCTATAATGGAAGGCAAAGAGCCGAAAGTTATTGCTAACTCAGAAGGGGTAAGAACCACCCCATCTATCGTAGCTTTTACTGATAAAGATGAAAAATTAGTGGGGCAGCCTGCAAAAAGGCAAGCCGTTACTAACCCTCATAATACAATCTTTGCGGTGAAGAGATTCATCGGGCGTAAATATAAAGATAAAGAAACACAAGATATTGCTAAAAGATCTCCATATAAAGTAGTAGAAGCTAAGAATGGTGATGCTTGGGTTGAAGCAAGAAATGAAAAATATGCACCAAGCCAAATTAGTGCTTTTATCTTGCAAAAAATGAAAGAGACAGCTGAAGACTTCTTGGGTGAAAAAGTTACAAAAGCAGTTATCACTGTTCCTGCATATTTTAATGACTCGCAACGTCAAGCAACCAAAGATGCTGGTAAGATTGCAGGTCTTGATGTCTTGAGAATTATAAATGAGCCAACTGCTGCTGCTCTTGCTTATGGACTAGATAAAACAAAAGCAAAGACAATCGCTGTTTATGATTTAGGTGGCGGTACGTTTGACGTATCTGTTCTTGAGATTGGTGACGGCGTATTCGAAGTAAAATCAACCAACGGTGATACATATCTTGGTGGCGAAGATTTTGACTTAAGAGTTCTCGACTACTTGTGTGGTGAATTCAAAAAAGAACATGGAATGGATATCAGCAAAGATCCATTAGCATTACAAAGAATTAAAGAAGCAGCTGAGCGTGCAAAAATTGAACTTTCAAGTTCAATGGAAACTGAGATCAATCTACCGTACATTACAGCAGATGCATCAGGACCAAAGCACATGTTGGTCAAATTATCTCGCGCAAAATTGGAGAGCCTTGTTGCTGATTTAGTTCAAAAAACTATAGAACCATGTAAACAAGCATTAAAAGATGCAGGTCTTTCTGCAAGTGAGATTGATGAAGTTGTACTAGTTGGTGGTATGACTCGTATGCCAAAAGTGATCGAAATCGTAAAAGAAATTTTCGGTAAAGAGCCACATAAAGGTGTAAACCCAGACGAAGTTGTGGCAATTGGTGCTGCTGTTCAAGGCGGTGTGTTGACTGGCGATGTTACCGACGTATTGCTTCTTGATGTAACTCCGTTATCAATCGGTATTGAAACTCTAGGTGGCGTATTCACCCCGCTTATTGAAAGAAATACAACTATTCCAACTAAGAAGAGTCAGGTTTTCTCAACGGCTGAAGATAATCAACATGCGGTTACAATTCGTGTATTCCAAGGCGAAAGAAAAATGGCCGCAGACAATAAACTTCTTGGACAATTTAATCTTGAAGGCATCCCGCCTGCAAGACGTGGTATGCCACAGATTGAAGTTACATTCGACGTTGATGCTAATGGTATTATGCACGTTTCTGCGAAAGATAAGTCAACAGGCAAAGAGCAAAAGATCACAATTCAATCTTCTGGTGGCTTAACTGAGAAAGAAATTGAGCAAATGGTTCGTGATGCCGAAGCTAATGCAAAAGAAGATGAAGCTAAAAAAGAATTTATCGAAAGTAAAAATAAGGCTGAAGGCATGATTTATTCTACTGAGCAAAGCTTGAGTGAATATGGCGACAAAATTTCTGCTGAAGATAAAGCTGAAGTTGAGTCGGCTCTTAATGACTTGAAAGAGGCTGTGAAAGGTACAGATAAGTCTGATATAGACAATAAAACTGAAGCTTTAACCAAAGCGTCGATGAAGATTGGCGAAGCTATGTATAAAGCTCAACAGGATTCTGCTAACAGCAACTCGACCTCAGAAGACAATAAAGATAATAATTCTTCATCTGATGAGAAGGTTGTGGACGCGGATTTTGAAGAAGTAAAAGATGATGAGGGCAACAAGCGAGCCAAAAAATAAAGTTATTAGTTTTTTTAATCAAATAAAAAGCCGATCAATTTAATTTGGTCGGCTTTTTTTATGTTATGCTTAAATAGTATAATTCATCGATGGAGGGAGAGATGAGTCATACACTTATAAGCATTGAAAAAGCTATAAATTCTGGGGATTTTCATGAAGCGAGTAGGCTACTGAAGAAAAATGCTTCTACGTTAGACAGTTTAAACATTAAGACAAAAGAAGGGGCAGAGTATATCAGAGACTATATTAAAACCTATTTTCCTGAATTTTCGATTTCTAAAAGCCCTCTTATAAAGTCTTTAAGCGATTTTCTTGATATTAAATTAGTTAAAGATTTATTACTTTTGTCTAGAGACATTAATACTCTTGATGCGCAAGAAAAAGTGGATGCTCTATACTGTTTTTTAGATAACAAAAAAAGTAAGGAATTTTATAGCGATCACAAGTGTTTAAAGAAAATATTGGGGGAAGCTGATCAAACACATAAATCCAAAGATACGATTGCTATTTTGTCCGCTCACACAAAATGTGAGCCTGGGCTTAAATGTGGGGAGCTGAAGGATTACTTTACAATTTTATATAATTTGCATCCGATAGTGGCCAAAGTTATGGATGTGAGTGCAAAGGCCTGTAGTAAAGATAAATGTCATATCGTATTCACTAATGACCCGCATTACTCATCTAAAAATAATACTACTCCCGATATAATAACCGCGGGTTATTATGATGGTGGTTCTGATATCTTTGTTAGCTCTAAACGCGGTACTCTGGAGTATTATGGCACGTTCATTCATGAGTTAACGCATTATGCTATGAACTCAATGTATAAATATCATTCTAATCCATATCCAAATGCGGTATCTAAAATATCTAGTCATTTAAATGGATTAAAATATTTATCCAACCAAGATGACTATAAAAAAATGGTGGGTGAGGTTGATGTTTTACTCAAGTCCCACTATCCAGATGATAAGGATCAATCAACAATTCAAAATACTATTAAGGGCTTGAAGTCATGGTATGAACCATATGAGTACGATTGTGAATTGGTCGTTAGATACCCTCACTTAGTAGCGTCTGGTTATGAAGGGGAAGATATAAATGGCTACTTAAAACCTTTAGAAAACTATTATCAATCCCACTTGATTCCAGATATGGATAATTATTTGGTGGCATGAAGATTTGACAAATCCCCATTTGCTATGTAGATATTCTACATGACAAGACATCAAGCCATCCAAGTATATTCTTATATAGAATCTCTGTACAAAGAAGAGATAAATAAGGTTGAAATGCCTCAGGATAGATCTGAGAGTGAAATGCAGATGCAAATCACGCCTCTTGAGGGGAAAATATTGCAGATGTTGTTGAAAGCTGTAAAAGCAAAAAACGTTTTAGAAATAGGCACTTTATTAGGCTACTCCACGTTATGGTTGGCAAACGAAGTAGGTGAAGACGGGCAGGTTACCACAATAGAAAAGTCGGAAAAAACTTTTTTAAAAGCATCGAGATTTTTAGAAGGTCATAAGAATATTAAGTGTATACATGCGGATGCAGTAGAGTATTTAAAGACGGTGACAATTACTAATAAGTTTGATGCCGTTTTTATCGATGCTGATAAAACTAACTACTCTAACTACTTTGATTTGTGCTTGCCTCTCTTAAGGCAAGGGGGACTTATTATTGTAGATAATACTTTAATGTACGGTGAAGTTGCGGGAAATATGCCTGGTAAATTCAGAGAAAAAACATTAGGTGCAGTTCGTGATTTTAATCAAAAAATCTCGCAATCTGACTTGGTTGATAGTATCATAATCCCTACTGAATCAGGGCTGACAATAGCAATAAAGAAATGACGCAAGAATTAACTAAAGACATAATAATGGAGTGGGATGTTGTCAATTGGTCAAGAGCATTACCGTTTTGGCAAGCCAAAACGAAGCTAGATTTATCAAAATCAAAATGCCTAGAAATTGGAGCGCGCAATGGTGGATTAAGTTTATGGCTTTCTCAAATATGTAAATCAGTTATTTATTCAGATATTGATTTGCCGACAGAAAAGTGCAAAGAGCTTCATGCACATTATAATCCCAAGAATATAGAGTATAAGGTAGTTAACGCGACGCTACCTATAGAATTGCCAACTCAAGATCTAATAGTGACTAAATCAATATTGGGGGTTCAAGAAGGTGATGTAAGTAAAACCATAATAGCTAATATCTATAATAACTTGCGAGACGGTGGGGAGTATTGGTTTGTAGAAAATTTAGAAGGATCGTGGTTACATCAAATTTTGCGTAAGAAGTTTGTGCCATGGGGTAATCGCTGGACGTACTTAAAAGTCGAGGAGATACAAAGTACATTTGCGCAATTTAAGGAAGTTGACTACCAGACTTTGGGGTTTTTAGGGGCTTTGGGCAGGAGTAATAGGCAAAGGAATATATTGGGAACACTAGATAAGTTGTTCTTAGATAAGTTTTTTCCACAAAATATGCACTATGTAATTGTTGGAGTTGCAAGAAAATAAGCCACGGGTTAGGATGTTAAACGAATTAGTTTGAAGATTGATGAAGAAAAAAGCAGCTCCAAAAAAGATTGAAGTAAAAAATATATCCAAATCGTTTGGCAATAATAAAGTCTTGCGAGGTATATCTTTTGATGTTTCTAAGGGAGAATCATTTGTAGTAGTAGGTGGTTCTGGTACGGGTAAAAGCGTTTTAATTAAGTCTATTATTGGGTTAATTATTCCAGATAGTAATACACAAATTAAGATTGATGGAGAGGATATCACTTTCTATTCAATGGCGCAGAGACAGCATATTATTGACAAGGTTGGGGTGCTATTCCAAGGAGGAGCTTTATTTGATAGTTTGCCAGTTTGGGCAAATGTTGCATTTTGTCAGTTGCAGGAGAAGACTTTATCACAAGCAAATGCAAAGAAACTGGCGATAGAAAAGTTGGGATTGGTTGGATTAAAGCCATTGGTCGCTGATCAGTATCCTGCGGAATTATCTGGAGGTATGCAAAAGCGAGTAGCTTTAGCAAGAGCTATAGCGAATGATCCTGAAATTATCTTCTTTGACGAACCTACAGCTGGACTTGATCCTATCATGTCGGGAGTTATTAGCGAATTAATCGCAAAGTGCTCAAAAGAGTTAGGAGCGACAACTATAACTATTACACATGATATGCATTGTGCTAGGGTAATAGCCGATAAAATCGCAATGATTCATGAAGGAAAATTTATCTGGCAAGGAGATGGTAAAAAAATGATGAAGTCAGGGAATAAGTATCTTGACCAGTTCATCCACGGCCGCTCTAATGGGCCAATAAGTACTGTGATAAGCTAGATTATTCTTCTCTTATTATAATTCCATTTGCAGTTTTGAGGGCTTGCTCACCTCTTGAATCTATAAATAAGTTAGCAGGTGCTTTAAATGACACAAAGTTTCCATTTACTTCTAAGCTCATCACTACTTTTTTACCTATAGTACCTAAGTTTTGTTTAACTAATTGAATAAGACTTGGGTCTTTAATATGAATGTGAACTGTAGTTTGAATAGAACTTAATACAGACTCAATGTTAGATACGCTTTCAACTATTACTCTAAGGCCAGTGTCATCTTTTCGTGCATCAACTTTGAATATGGCAATTTTCCCTGGTTGTAAAGCTTCTTCGTTTGCAATTAATATTTGCTCATTAAAAATACAAATCTCTAGTAGTCCAGATCTGTCTGAAATCTGTATAAATGCATACTTACCCTTCGCTGATGATTTTATTTTGCGAGAAGTAATGACGCCAGCAATGGTCAATTTTGATCCTTTAAAGCTTGCTCTGGACTCTACTGTTACTGATTCAGTAATATATGCCTTTGCCAATTTTGCTGAGTATTCTTCCAAGGGGTGAGATGAAAGATAGAAACCGAATGCTTCAAATTCTGCGGTAAGTTTTTCTTGAGAACTCCAAGGAGTGTGATCTTTTAAGGCCGGTTTAGAGAAATTTATATCTTCATCAAAAGCTCCGAAGAGTCCGATTTGTTTAGTACTTCTTTCTTTTCTTTGCAGACTAGAGTGCCTAATCAGAAGCTCTGTATTTTCAAGTATTTCTCTGCGATTGTTATGTAGGCAATCCAATGCTCCAGATTTGGCAAAGCTCTCTATAAGACGTTTGTTGATTGCACTTTCGTCACAACGTTCAAAGAAATCATAAAGTGTTTTAAATTTACCATTCTTTTCTCTCTCTTTCACAATCATCTCTGCTGCTTTTATTCCAACATTTTTCTGGCCACATAATCCAAAGCGAATAGCATTATCCTCAATAGAGAAGGTAGGCTGAGAGAAGTTTATGTCCGGAAGAAGAATTTTTATTCCTAGGTGTTTGGCATCTTCTAAAAACAAGTTGATTTTGTCGGTGTCATCTATCTCAAGGTTTAAGGAAGCGACAATGAATTCAAGAGGATAATTAGCTTTAAGATACGCGGTCTGGTATGAAATGATGGCATATGCAGCAGCATGTGATTTATTAAAGCCGTAGCTAGCGAATTTTTCTATTAAAGCAAAGATTTCCTCAGCTTTATTTTTTTCTATTCCATTGTTTGTGCAGCCCTTAACAAAATCACCTCGTTGAGCTTCCATTTCAGCTTTTATTTTTTTACCCATCGCGCGGCGAAGTAGGTCAGCTCCACCAAGAGTGTATCCAGCAAGTTCACGGGCGATTTCCATAACTTGCTCTTGATAAACTATTATGCCATAGGTTTCTTTTAGAATGCTCTCCATTTTAGGATGTAGATATTCAGGTGTTTCCAAACCATGTTTACGGTTGATATAGCTTGGAATATTGTCCATAGGACCTGGTCTATACAGAGACCCAAGAGCGATGAGATCACCTATAGAATCAGGTTTTAATTTTTTAATTGCTTCGCGCATTCCTGCGCCCTCAAACTGAAACACGCCAACTGTTTCAGCCCTAGATAACATCTGGAATGTTTTGGAGTCTTTAAGAGGAATTGTTGAGAGGTCGATTTTAACGCCTTTGCTTTCGATCAATTTGCATGCCCAAGAAATTACTGTCAGAGTTTTTAACCCCAAAAAGTCGAATTTTACTAAGCCTGCTGCTTCAGCATACTTCATAGAGTACTGAACGGCATTCATAGTTGAATTTTGATCTTTGTATAATGGTACAAGCTCTACTATTGGTCTATCCGCTATCACAATCCCAGCTGCATGTGTTGAGACATGTCTGTTTAAACCTTCGAGTTGGAGACTTATTGATAGAAGTTTTGCAATGTTCTCGTCACTATCTCTTTGTGTTCGTAGTTCTTTATCTAGATCTATTGCTTGGGCTAGTGTGACTGGATTTGCTGGATTATTGGGTACCATCTTACAAATTTTATCTATGGCATTGTATGGCATTCCCAATACGCGACCAACATCTCGAAGAACAGCTCTAGCCTGAAGTTTTCCGAATGTTATGATTTGCGCTACTCGCTCTTTACCATATTTTTTTTGTACATAATTTATGACTTCTTCACGGCGATCTTGTCAGAAGTCGATATCAAAATCTGGCATTGAAACACGATCTGGGTTTAGAAATCTTTCGAAGAGTAAACCATACTCTAAGGGATCCAAGTCAGTAATTTCTAAAGCCCAAGCTGCTACTGAGCCTGCGCCAGAACCTCTTCCTGGGCCGACAGGGATACCTTGTGATTTACTCCATTTTATGAAATCGGATACAATTAGAAAGTACCCAGCGTATTTCATCTTGTTAATTACGTTTAATTCAAAATTTATTCTGTCAAAATACTTACTTCTTTCTAACTCATCTGTTATGTGATGGATTCTTTTTTCTAAACCTTTTATAGCTTGTGCTTCTAGCTCTGAGGATTCGCTTCCAGAGTGATCGTTAGTAAAACGTGGCAGCAATGGATCTCTACTTTGTGAAAATATCTGGCATTTCCGAGCTATTTCTACTGTGTTATTTATGGCTTCAGGAATGTCTTTGAAAAGCTCAATCATCTGTTCAGGGGTTTTGAAATACCCTTCTTTGTTGGCTTTAGGCCTATCATCTTCAATCAAATATCTTGCATTTGCTATACAAATAAAAGCATCTTGAGCTTCATACATTTCCTTCTTCAGGAAAGCAATTTCATTGGTTGCGACGATTGCAATATCTAGATCATAAGCGAGATCGAGAACAAATTCTTCGTACTTCAGATTTGCCGAAGACCTGCATATTTCAATGTATAAATCATCTTTAAATATTTTTTGGCATTCTTTAAAAAATGTAGAAATTTCCTCAATCTTGTTTTCAGAGTAAAGTTTCTCTTCAACGCTTTGGGGGCCAGCTATAAGTGCGATTATACCGTCTGAAAATTCTGATAGAATATCTAATGGAACACATTTATCGCCAACTTCATTAGTATAGATATAGCTAGATAAAATGAGTAAGTTTTTATAACCGATTTCATTCTTTGCGATAAGCAATATATCACCGACTATTCCCTTGTAATTAATGCTTAGAACGATTCCATTTATTGGTTGTACCCCAGATTTTTGTGCTTCCATAGCAAATTCCAGGGACGAACATAGATTATATTTGTCTGTAATAGCTACTGCAGGAATATTATTCATTGCGCAGTGCTTCGCGAGGTCTTTTATCTTTACCACGCCAAGTCCAAGCGAATAATCCGAATATAATCTTAAATGTACAAACTGCATTTTTTGAAAGTCTATTGAGGTGATAATTTAGTACAACCGATGTATATTCTAAAGCAATATTTGATTTAGTAAATCTGGTTTATATTAATTAATGGCTTATTTTACTCACGCCATGCGTAGTTTTATCCCATTTATGCGGGTTGGTTAGTAGTTTATAAAATGCCACCACTGCTGCAATTACATGGAGAATGAAATATAGAGGATATGTAAACCATAATCTTACTTGGCTTAGGTCTTGGACTTGTTTCATTATAAATGTCATGAATAATAAACCGAAGTACCCATAGAACAAATTAAATACAGTGAAGTATTTTAATATTTGTTCAGTCATGTGAGGAAAGGCGTAGAACCCAAAAATTATTTTTCCTGAAAAATATAGCATAATTGGCATAGTCGCCAATAAGAAAGGAGAGAGGAATAACATGTATATAAAAAATATAAATCCCTTGAATTTATATCTCTTATATACATAGACAGGGTGCCTCATATATACAAAGAAAGTATGAAAATATCCTTTTACCCATCTAGATCTTTGTTTAATCCATGCTCCTACGGTTATTGGAGCTTCTTCAGGGGTAAAGGAGTGAATGGTCTGGGTTTTATAACCTCTTGCGGATAGACGTAAACCTAAGTCAGCATCTTCTGTGACGTTATATGGATCCCACCCATGCATTTCTTTTAATATTTCGGTTCTAAAATGATTGCTGGATCCCCCAAGAGGTATAGGAAAGTCAAACTTACTCATTGCAGGCAACACATAATTAAATAGATTTGCATACTCAATTGCAAACATCCCTGTTAGCCAGTTTTCACCAGTATTGTAATAACAAAGTTTGGCCTGAATGCAGACTACATTTCTATCCACGGATTTAAATCTCTGTGCGACTTTTAGAAGCTGATCTTTGTCGGGTCTATCCTCTGCATCAAATATTGTTGTTATGTTCCCTGTCGCAAACTGCATAGCGTAGTTACATGCTTTGGCCTTTGTTTGGGGGTAAGAATTCGGTACGGTTATTACTTCAAAGTAGCTAGGGAGATTCTCAATTGCTTTAATAGCTACTGGGGTCTCATCATCTTCCTCTTCTAGTATTATTAGAACCTGTTTTTTTTCAGGTGGGTAGTGAAGATTGCTCAACGCATTGACAAGCTTTGGAATAACTGTAGCTTCTTTAAATAATGGAATAAGAATAGTGTACTTTGGTAATTCTTCATCTGATATAGTTATAGCACTATCCTCCTCTGCAGTGGTTGCTAAGATGCGTAAGCCATTTAAAAAAAGCAAGAGTCTGTAGGTATTTGCGAACAGATATAATCCATTCATAACCATGACTGTATAAAAAGCTGCGAAGTAATGTGTTGAAATATGTGCTACAGCTATGATTAGAAGTATTGCAAGACACATAGCTTTGATCTCAGGAGTAAATACGGTTTTAGCTGAAAAATCGGATTCAATTCTCTTCCAGTATTCTAGAGGGTCATCAGAATACTTCTCCAAGCGCATTTTATTTCGCCTAAGATTTAGAATATGATTTGCTATTCTTTTCAGAGTGCTCTCTACCATGTGAAGACTTCAAAACTTCACATCATAGGTTAGCACTACCGTATTGTTTGTGAAAGGCTTTTGCACAAACACATTGCTAAAGCTTTCTATGGATAGGTTTTTGTCTGGAGCAAGTGCATAAGAAGCTTTTAAATTCAATTTATGGTCTCTGTATGTTGAATTCTGGCTGAGAACGGCCTTAATGCCATTAATTAGAGACACTCTTTGATTGCTAGTTAGAGAGGTACTATTGGCCAATGTATTTAAATCGGATTGTGAGTACGGGCGTTTTGTGTAAGATGCCCCATGAAATGTGTTATACAGTCCAAAAACAAATAGCCAATCATCAATCACACGAAGCCCTAAGTGTTGATCAAAATCCCATTGTACTTGGGAGAGTTGAGGGTAGTGTCGCGCTGCCATCTGCCATTCAAAATAATGGTATCTGGTTTGAGCCACGCCCTGATAGTCTCCAAAGAAATTAGCTTCGCTATCAAAAGCTATGCCATGTAAAAAACGCATTTCATAAGATAGCTGCTCGCCTATGAAGTAACTTTCATTACTTGCAACTACCAGCTCTCCAGGGAAAAAAGAAAAGCTTGTTGAAAATACTCCGTTAGTATCTCGAAACATCTGCTGTCTATAAGCGAATTCAGAGATGATACTTGTATATTGGTTAGTGAATTTATATTTAGATTTTACCCCAGAACTTATTACCTCGATATCAAATTTATCTTCTACATAGCCAACATCTACTTTAGCTTTGATTGTTGACTCAGTTGATAATCCATATTGTGTTTCAGTAACAAGTGATGTTCTGACTCCATCTAATAGAACATTTGCTGAGCTGGTTGGAAGTCCTGGTAAGAATATTGATGTCGAAGAAGTTTTTGGAAAAGTTCTATATATGCCCTCGGCGTTGTATGTTTTTCCTTCCTCATAGAGCCAAGCTCCTGCAACGCAATCCGATATTAATAATGGAAAGACAAGAACTGTACTAAGAATATATTTCTTTTTTAGAGGAATAAACAAGCCTATTTGCTCTATTTGACCAATATTCTATTCGTACTCTTAGAAGTACCAAAATGCAACTGAAAATTAGTAACGAAATAGCTGAAAGAATCAGTGGAATAAGCATATCAAGGTGAATAGTTGGTCCTGTCAGTTTTAAAATGCTTGATGGTTGATGAAGTGTGTTCCAGATATCAACAGAAAATTTAATGATGGGAATATTTACTAGTCCAACGATTGCAAATGTGGAGCTTACTATTGCTGCGCGTCTTTGATCTTCAAATGATTTTACTAAGCCAATATAGCCAATATAGATGAAAAAAAGGATAAGCATTGAGGTTAACCTCGCGTCCCAAACCCACCAAGTTCCCCATGTTGGTTTTCCCCATATTGAACCAGTAATTAAAGTGATCAATGTCAAGGTACAACCGACTGGTGCAATTGATTTGGCATACAAAAAGAATAAAGGGTTTTTTATTAAATAGTATCCAATTGAAAACATTCCAACGGCGAAGTAAAGACCCATGCTAAGCCAAGCAGACGGAACATGAATGTACATTATCTTTGCGTAAACGCCCTGTAAATAATCATGCGGAGCATTGAAAACGTAATACAGGGATATAATAAAGGTGTTCACAAATAAAAAACAAAGCACCAGCAGAATTTCTCTGTGGTGCTTTGTAGGAATGTGATTCAAAACTTTTATCATTAATTTGTTTCAGCTAACTGAATTTCAACTTTATTCATTTTATTGTTAGAATCCTCAATGGCATTAACACTGATTCGGCTAGCGCTAATATCGTTATCGATCAAATGTTTTCTGATCTTAATTGCTCGCTGCAAAGAGATTCTTCTCGCATCGCTCATGTTGCCACTATCACTATATGCATAGCTATGGATTTTTGCCTTTAGGCTTTGGGAATTTTTTAGATCTGCAACGATAGAGCTTAGTAAACCCATGTTCATAGCTGACATATCAACCTCACTTCCAGCATACTCAATATTCGCAACTCTTGAAGCCAACTGATTAATAGAAGGTGTTGGTTGAGGAGTTAAGTTCATTTGCGAGCTTTGAGATTGTGGAGCCGCTGATTTCTCTAGTTCAGTTGGTGCTGGAGTTACTGGTGTTGCAGGTTGTGTAGGTGTAGGCGTTACAACTGCGGGTGTTTGGCTAGGAGTAGTTACAGTCCCAGCATCTGTTTCCTTAGCTTTTGGAGCTTCTGGAGTAACAGGAGCAGCTGGCGTTTCTTTAGGCTGCTCTGGCGCAACTGGTTTCACAGGTTGGCTATCCACATTTGCTTCTGGTGCTGCTTTAATCGGCTCCTGATAAGCATCCTGTGTTTTGGCTACAGGCTTTGGTTTGGAAACTTTACGTTTTTTTGGTTTTACAACCTTTGTCTCTTGAGTTAAATCTTCGCTCATATGCTTCGGTGTTGAAGCTGGAGCAGATTCGCCGCTAGCGCGTAGCATTCCTAATGTTTGGGTTTTGTTTTGTTCAGAAGTATATCTGTAAGGAAAGCATACTTCCCCAGACATTTCATCTTTAGGTTTCATCACAGGTGTAGCAGACATATTGGCTTCCTGTTTCTTTGAGTGCATATGTTTTTCACAAGCAAAACCCTGGGACGAAAGCACAGGTGTTAATATTGCCGCACACAATATAGTTTTGTAATTCATAAATAATTCGACCAGTCAAAAAAGTTAACTTGCAGCAAAGTCTATAAGATTAATCATTGAAAAGCAAGATTTACTAAACTATAAATCAACTAAAAGATATTTTTTATATGAAAAAACTGTTTCTTCTTCGCCATGGAAATGCTCCTCGAGTTCATAATGAGTCAGACTCAGATAGAAAATTAAATGAATTGGGGTATAAGGAAGCAGCTGAAGTTGCTGAGTTTCTTAACGCAAACAAATGGAATATTGACTTAATCAAATCATCCGATTCAATTAGAACTAGGCAGACAGTTTCTAAGCTGCTCGAGTATGCCAAGACAAAAACTACTTTTTCTCGGGAGCTGTACAACGCTTCAGGAAACGAAATTTTAGAAGAAATCAAAAATACTAGCGATTCAGTTCTAAATCTTTTGGTTGTAGGCCATAACCCAGGGATTACATCTGTTCTTGATTTGATTAACCCAGCAAGCAGTAGTGATGATGCCATTGGAGCTAGAAATTATGAAGTGACTTGTAAACTAGTAGTGGTTGAGTGTGATCTAGATCAATGGAGCAATATAGATTTGAGCAAGTGCAGTATTAAGAATGTTTTTTTCCCTTCTAATTATAACTAGTGTAAGAAAAACAAATGGAATTTTTTTCCCCTATGATGTATAAAATGTATTGAAATCTCTATTTGGGGTAAGGTGTTTAGAAGATTAAGCTCATCTGTATTGAAAGGGTTGTCGCCGATAATTTTCGGTGTTCCATTGCTGTTGTTAGCGGTATTTATTTCTCTATCTTTAATTAGTTATCACAAAGATGATCC
>CAZVFD010000001.1:24093-37127 GCA_964625465.1 uncultured Candidatus Midichloriaceae bacterium
ACACAACATTGCTGGATCTTATGGTGCGTTTGTTGCTGACCCAATTCTCCAATCACTCGGACTGGCGGCAATATTGCCGGTACTTTTTTTTGCTGTATTTGGCTTCAAAGTGGTACTGAGAAAAAAAATCAAATTCATTCCAATTAGGGTCGCTTTGCTATTGCTAACAACGCCGATTCTTGCGGCAATATTTGCTATGATAGGCCATGAAAATTTATTTATTAGCAGTGGTTATGGTGGGTATATAGGATCTTTTCTAAAAAACGAACTAAGTTTGAAATTTAATGAAGAAGTCTATTTTTGGCCTTGCGTCTTGTTTGTAATAATCGGAACTATTGGATCATTAAGCTTAACTTTAGGTGAGTTAAAAAAACTATCTATTTTTGCTGTTAATCAGATTGTTATTATCTCATACATAACCTTGTGGTTCTGTAAATTTTCTTACTACTCTGTCTACAAACTAATAGCTAAGTTTTCAGGGGTTAGAACAGAGGATGAAATTCAGCCTGAGTTGCCACAGCCTAAAGCTCTTGTTGAAATTGTAAGCAAGGCACCAAAAGTAGAGGGAACAAAAGCTAAAGTGCAGTCTAAGTTGCTACTAGATCCAGATGATTTTTTGTTGCCATCGACTTCTCTTTTGCGTGCGGTTCCTGAGAAAAATAAAAATCATATCATCAATGAAGCGGCATTAAGTCAAAACTCAAAAATTTTGCAGAAAGTACTAGAAGATTTTGGAATAAAAGGTGAGGTGATTAAGATTCATCCTGGACCTGTAGTGACTCTATATGAATTTGAACCTGCTGCCGGCATTAAATCTTCACGAATTATTGGGTTGGCAGATGATATTTCCCGCTCTATGAGTGCTATCTCTGCGCGAATAGCGGTTGTCCCTGGGAAAAGTTCTTTGGGCATAGAGCTGCCTAACTCTCACAGGGAAGTCGTGTATTTGCGTGAATTGCTGGAGACAAAAGCATATCAAAATCTAGAAGAAAAATTACCACTCATACTTGGTAAAAATATAGCTGGTGAAGTTGTGATTGCAGACTTAGCCAAAATGCCACATCTACTTGTTGCAGGTACAACAGGTTCGGGCAAATCTGTAGCCATTAATACAATGATTTTATCTTTGCTCTACAAATATTCACCGAAGCAATGTAAGTTCATCATGATTGACCCTAAAATGTTGGAACTTTCAGTTTATGATGGGATACCTCATCTTCTCACACCTGTAGTAACAGAGCCTAAGAAGGCTGTTGCTGCGTTAAAGTGGGTTGTGAAAGAAATGGAATCAAGATATCGCAACATGTCTACGTTAGGCGTGAGGAACCTTGAAGGTTACAATAAAGCGCTTGCCGAAGCCCTACGAAATGGAACAAAATTAGAGAAACACGTTCAAGTTGGTTTCAATCCAGAGAATGGTGAGCCAATTTATGAGACTATTTCTATGGATACAAACCCTCTGCCGTTTATTGTAGTTATTGTTGATGAGATGGCTGATCTTATGCTTGTTGCTGGTAAGGATATTGAGGGCTCAATACAACGTCTAGCTCAGATGGCGCGTGCTGCAGGTATCCATTTGATAATGGCTACACAGCGTCCATCGGTTGATGTTATTACAGGTGTAATTAAAGCAAACTTCCCAACCAGAATTAGCTTCCAAGTAACTTCAAAAATAGATAGTAGAACTATCCTTGGTGAACAAGGGGCAGAGCAACTACTAGGCATGGGCGACATGTTGCATATGCGCGGAGGCGGTAGAATCGAGCGCGTGCATGGACCATTTGTTGATGACCGTGAAGTTGAGGCGATTGCAACGTATTTGAAGAGTCAGGGTACACCAACATATATTGAAAGTGTCACTGTGAGTGAAGAAGACGATGAAGTTCTAAGTGGCTTTGAAAGTACTGGGGATGATTTATATGATCAGGCGGTTGCAATAGTTCTAAAAGATAGAAAAGCATCTACAAGTTATATTCAAAGGTGTTTACGAATTGGATATAATCGTGCTGCAAACTTAATAGAGAAAATGGAAAAAGAAGGGGTAGTAAGCGCTCCTAACCACACAGGTAAGCGTGATATTTTAGTTGGGGAAAATTAGTAGATGCTAGTCACAACTGATGCGCAACTTGAAGATTGTTTGACGAAGCTTGAAACAGATCTATATATAGCAGTAGATACAGAATTTATGAGGGATAAATACTATTATCCTAAGTTATCATTAATTCAAATTGCTGGTGAAAAAGTAAGTTTCGCTGTAGATGCTTTAGCTACAGTGAATCTTGATCTATTAAAGCCTCTATTCAGTAGAAAAGGGCTTGTAAAAGTTTTTCATTCATGCCAGCAGGATTTAGAAGTGTTATTTAACTCTTTGGGGTTTGTTCCAAAAAATATTTTTGATACCCAGATAGCTCTGCTTTTTTTGGGATATAAAGAACCTCCGAGCTACGAAGTGTTAGTCAGAGATTTTTTAAAGCAAAACCTAGATAAAAATCTACAGTTTTCCGACTGGCTGCAAAGACCATTGAGTGATAAGCATTTAAAATATGCCTTAGACGATGTAATACTATTGCACCAAGTTTTTCCTATTATTAGCAGTAAAATTGATGGATTGGGTAGGAAAGAGTGGCTTAAGGAGGAGTGTAAAGTACTAGAAGATAACACTGATTTTTATGCTTCAGAAGAAGAGCTACTTAGAAAATTTTGCACACAGCTTGAAACCAAAGAATTGCTTACAGATTGTTTGAAGATACTTAGGCTTCGGGAACGTATTGCTATTGATAGAAATATTGCGAGGAGCCTAGTGCTTCACGATCAAGACATAATTACAATTTTGAAATTCTCGGGAAAACCAAGAAAAGCCATTATATCTAAATCTGAAATTGATACAGCTCTTTCAGCGACGGTATCTGAGGGCGATTTACAGATAATAGAAAAAGTTACTAAAATGTCTAAGATGAGGCGAGGCGAAAAAGTAGAAGCATTTATAACACTACGCAAGAAATTGCATGAAATATCGGAAAGAGAAAATATATCTCCATCTCTTATAGCTACTTCAGATGAGATAGTAAAGTTTGCTAATGGAATAAGGAAAAATATTCGTTTCTTAAGTGGATGGCGTAAGAAAATTTTCGGTGATTTGATCTCATTACAAAGCTAAATCAGCTTTAAATTTACTAGTGCCGATCTCTAATAATGGGCAGGCAACAACTTTTTTCTTTTCAAACAGAGTCGGTAAAGAATATACAATTTTAATATGTGGCCAGTTCTTTTTTTTGACCTTTGACTTGACCTGTTTCCAGCCATCTTCGCCTAGTGGGGCGATTTTAAATTTATTATTTGGTGTGATAAAAAATCTATTGTCCCAAATTCCGTTTTTTATTTCTTTATCTACTTTTTTTAACTCTCTTATAAACAGGACTTTATCTTTGTGGTGCTTTATTTCTATACCACCAAGCACAGTGTCTTTTTTTGAAATGATTTGTTCGTAACACTTTTCTAAACTAGCTAATCTTGGTTGATGCTCCTTGTCTGAGAATCTGGTGATTATTTTAACTAGTAGTTTTAGCGCAATTTCTTCGTGCAATTTTAGAAATTTACTATGTGGCACACTTATAAAGCCAAATTTGTCGATCTCTATAAGTTTTTTAAAGACTGATCTCACTCTTTTTTTTATATAGTCTGAAGAACGGCTGGCATTTTCTCCGAGTAAAGATAGTCTATCAAGCCACAGGTCTTTGTCATGAAACGATGAGAGCAATTGTCTAACTCTGACTCTTTCGAATTTTGTGTTATAATTCGAAGGGTCATCAATCCATTTAATTTTTTTAGATTTTAAAAAGAGTTCGATGTCCCCTCGTTTTATATCTAGTAATGGTCTTATAACTGTGATGCCATTCATAGTTGTCTTCTTCTTTATTCCAGAGATTCCATCTACACCAGAACCTCTGAAAATTCTTAACATAATTGTTTCAGCCTGATCATTTTTGGTATGCGCAACTAGTAAATATCGAATGTTATTCTCATGGCAATAATTAGTGAGTAACTTATAGCGTGCTCTGCGAGCATTTTCATGAATATTGCTTTTAGGTTTATTATCTGACCACTTTAAAATATGAGATTCGATTTTAAGCCTTCGAAGATGCTTCTGGACAGAGGATGCCTCTTTGGCTGATTCGATTCGCAAGCCATGATCCACAATTAGTGCAACAAATTTTATTCCAGCATATTTTAAAAGGAGGGCAAGAGACAAGCTATCTGCGCCACCCGATACAGCAACCGCTATCTTTGATGGAGATTTGGGTAGTAAGGTTTTGATCTCAATTTCGAATTTTTTTTCTAACATAGAGTTACTCAGTACTAGCTGATTATAACAGTATATTAGATTCGAAGCAAATTAGGTGTTACCTGCAATAGCTTCCGTTGCAATGACACTTTCAGCAGGAGCTTGAGTATTTATAGCATTCATCGCTTCCTGAAGCATAGAATTGATGTTTTCTGTCATGCTTTGTGGTGGCGTAGGTTGTTGTTCAGGTTCACTCTCTTTTGCGCGTCCTATATCTAAATCAATAAGTTGGCTAAACCTGTTTGCTGGAATTTGTTCGCCGTTAACATCGAAGTAGTTCTTACCACTGTCCATGGTAATGCCATTTATTCTGCCAAATCCATAAGTTTTGGCTACAGCGGGTTTGTCTTTGTTTTTTGAATTTAGCTCAATGTGATATTTATAAACTCCGGCTGGCACTTTATCTTGTGGATCCCATAAGAAGCCGTTCTTTCCTTCTCTTGCTAAGGCACTTTGTGTGTGAACCTCTTTCCCACTCATATCATAGATTCTAATTGTTGCACCTTCAACTTCCCCTTCAACCTCATACCTAATTGGAAATTTAGCTTTTGGATCGGCTATTAAAATGGTGTTGCCCTCAAAGAAGCCAGTTTTACCCATGTAGCCAACAGCATTACTAGTATGACCTTCATTGATAAGATCTCTAATCACTCCGAGGATTTTATTTGTTTCTAATTGCTGCTCAACGCCGCTGATGGCAAACATCTGTTGTGCCATTGTGTTCGTGTCCATTGGAGAAAAAGGATCTTGGTTTTTCAGCTGCGTTGTAAGCAAAGTCATGAATTCCATTTTTTGTTGCTGAATTCTTTTCTCAGGGTCAACCTCTTTGAATTTTAAAGTTTCCTTTGGCTTTAATTCGATGTCTGTAAGTCCTGATTTTAAAGATGCATTTATACTCATATTATCTCCTAAGCTGTGATATCTAGCCTGTTAGGGTCTTTATATAACAAATGTGCCACGCTAATTTCTATTTTAGAGCTATCGTTTTCAGTAGTACCAGTCTTTGTGTTAGCAGAAGCAAACTGTTGATGGCTATGTTGTTGATTCGAATTTCCATTTCTTAATCCAAAATTCAATGAGGTAGAATCTTGATTCAGTCCCTTCTCACCTAATATAGATTGAATTTGATCTGAGGATTTAGCTAGCAATGCGTACGTTTCTAGTTTGTCTGCTAAGATCTGAACCTTTGTCTCTCCTTTAGGGGAAATTTCCATTTTAATATCAATTTTTCCTAACTCGACTGGATCAAGTTGAACAGTGATGGATTGAGTTTTTGTTTCTAAATTGTTTAAAACTTTTACGACTTGGTGCGTAATATTTTGACTTCTGTTTTCAACAGGAATTCCTCTCTCTTGATAATGTGCGATTTTAAGAATTGGCGCGAATTCTTTAGGTTTTTGAGATAGTAATACAGCCTCTTTGGGTTCAGCTGTAACTTTGGAAATAAATTTTTCTTCGCGAGAATCATTCGAGAGCTCAGACTCTATATCATGAAAGAAGCTTTCGTTTTGTACTAACTCTATGTCTTTAATATTAACAGGTAGGCTAGTTTTAATAACCGTTTTAGAATTTAAGTCTTCTACTTTTTTATCAGTTTTTAAGGTTGCTTTGGTAGGTAAGTTATTTCTAACTGGAATAACGATTTCTGCTTGTGGTGCTGAAGCTACTGCAACAGCTGATAAAGACGCAGTTTTTTGAGTAGGTTGAATGGCTATACTTTCAGTCTCTTCGATCGCGATCCTAGGCTTAGTTGCTGTTACATCTACATGGCTTGCCACAGCTTGACTTATTTGTGCTTCTGAAAGCTCAATATCATTTTCAATTTCAAACTGCTTCACAGCTTCTAAAACTTCAGGGGAAAGAGTTGCTACTTCAACTTTTTCAGTTTGTAGTTCGTCTTGCTTTTTTGATATTTTATTAGGAAATACATTCTCAATTTCTGTGGATGAGACGGTAAGCTCTTGTACCTGTGAAGGGTGGTTTATGTAGGCTGAATCAATAACCTTTAACTCTTCGACTAATTTTGGAGAATCAACTACGGCATCAGAATTGATTTGCGGTGATGAAATTTTGACATCGTCAGCTTCTGGATAAAGTGACCCAAGAGTTTGCTCTAACGATATAGGTGAATTTTCTTGTGGTGAAATTTTTGATGATTCAACCGACTGTTCATTCTCCAAACTAGCTTTCGCAAGCACAGCTTCAAACTTTACTTCAGACTCTTCAGGATTCTCGCCAAGAGCAAAACCTTGCAAACTCATTATAGACCCAATAGGTGTGCCTAGATTGATATTTGCAATAGTTTGAAACTCTGGTTTCGCCCCAAGATTCATAAATATTTGTTAAAAACTATGATGCGTAAATCAATTTAGCAATTAGTGTACCAAAACCCAAAATCACAGAAAAATATATTGGTGGATTTAAAAGTTTTTATCTCATAGCTTCTTTGAGAAATGATTTTTTAGGTGATTTATGCTAGACTCTATAGTCCAAGACCCAGAAAACGGAGAATTAGAATCCCTGCTTGCAAAGCAAAGAAGAAATAGAATTTTTGAGTTTTTGCATAAGAATAACCTGCCAATTCAAGCAGCTTTATGGATCGTTGTTTATATAGCTTCAGAAGTTCAATATAGAAAAGAACTTAGCGAAAAATCAGTAGGCGCAGAAATCCACTTGGCGGCATCGGCTTTAGGTACAATCGGCGCGCTTTGGGTGATTGGTTATTCTTTTTTTACTCGTAATACTCCACCCCAAGAAGATCTGAAATACTTAAATGTCAGCCAATACTTAGGGGATGTACTAAAGCGTATGATAACGCCACCACTACCATGTTTTCAACATTTAGATTTACGCCGTTTCTTTACTACAAGTTACGCGCTCACAAACATACTCGCAGTGATCTCGTATAGTATGTTGGGTAAAGATGTTACTGCATGGGATTTAGCTTATCCAAGTTGTCTTTTTTCACTGGCAACCACTGCGCTTGCTGGCATTCCTAAAAAAGAAACTGCTTATATTGCATTTGGATTAATTGTCGGAATTCCACAAACATATCCTTTGGTAGAAAGATTGATAAGCCCAGAAGGTTATATTGGGTTTTTGATTACAGATCTGGCAATGGTTGCAAGCTGTGCTTTGGCGGTTGGTGTAAGCATCGCATCACATGCCGAAGCTGTAAGAAATGCTGAAGGAATTTACGCCAAAACAAAGGCAGTTTTCTTAGGTTAATTTAATAATATAATTGAGGTAAAATTATGAAAGATCCTTTAGTAACAAAACAATCTGATAATAGCTTCTTTGCAAAGTACACTATGCCTATAATAGGCCTAGGTTCTGTAGCGGCTTATAGTGTATTCTACTTTCAAAAATTTGATTCTAACAATCTTACAGGACGAGGTCTCTGGGATGGAGGAATTTCGGTAGGACTAATCACATCTGCAATTACAATGCTAACCTCTACCTGTTTGTGTAGACCATCTTCAGATAAAAGAGCTGAAGAAGAAAAAATGACATGGGGGCAGTACATTCCGCATATAGCAAAAAGTATGTTGAACCCTTGTATGGATCCTAGACGTTTCTATACATTTGGCAATTTTGTTGGTAATGGGTTGCTGCTACCAGCAGAAATATTGAATATGGGAAATCTTGTTACAGTACGTTGTATAGTTGAGCCGTTATATTATCTAGTCCAGTTCTCAGCTCTTGCTGGCCCAGTAAAATCAGAGAACGCATATATTGCTTGGGGGGCAATAAAGGGCATTTTTCAAGGAATATCTCTCTTTGTTTCGCTTAAAGAGCCAGAAAAATTTGCCCCTATTATTGCTGCTAATTCAATATTCTTGGCTACAAGTATATTTTCTATAGCGTCTGGTGTAAGTACAAAGATCGCTGAGAGAAATGCTCCAGTTTCTGTGGGAGTGTAGTATATGAATAGATTTCTAAAGCAGACTTCGATAACAAAGCAACAAGTAGACAGAACTTCCAATACAATTAAGGTAGTAGCGGTACTCACTGCGGTAGGCTGGGGTCTGAATTTTTCTAGATTCAACAGCCAAGCAAATCCAGTAGGCTTTGGTTTGTTATGTGCGGGTTTTGCAGTTGAACTAGCAACTTCTGCATTAACTTCAATTTCTTGTTCCACATGTGGGTTAGATCAAGAGTATTATCAAAGGAAATTAGAAGAAGAAAATAAAATGACTTGGGGACAGTTCTTACCTCATTTAGGAATAAAGCTGGTAAACCCTTGCGGCAACTTAAGACGGTTCTTTGCTGGTGGTAGCTTGCTAACTGATCTTTTTGCCATACCTGCTCAAGCAATGCTAATTAGTGAATATAGTACTTTGATAAGTATGCTGATGCCACCTTACGCTTTGGCAAAAGCAGTAAGCCTTGCTTTGCCAACACGTGATGATGTAGCGCTTTTGACTTTTGGTTTGTTAAAAACGGCGTTCTCAGTTGTGGCTTTAGGATTGGCTAGTGTGGAAAAAGAAAACAAAGCAATAATAATTGCTTCAGAAGCATTGTTCCTTGCTTCAGGTGTTTTATCCATAGCTTCGGGTATAAAAACTTTTACCGAAGTAAGAGCTAATAGTGGTTTTGAAAGAGTTTAATTGAGGTAAAAATGACAGATTCTAATGCAAATATAAGGCTCTTAGGAAACAACCAAGGGCCTACAAGTATTTCTGAGATTTTAAGAAGAAATACTCACCGAATTTTAGGAGGGTTTATGTGTATTGGCTATGCTTTTGCAACTGCTTCAACATTGTCCGCAAATGCAAAGCCACTTGGTACGGATTTGTATGTAGGAGGATGCGCAGTTGGTTTTTTTGCATCGCTTTTAGTAACTGTTGCAAGTGAACGTAGTATCCCCCAAGGATCTTGGAAAACTACTCTAAAAGGGTTGGTCACGCCCCCTTTTCATATCTTATTTGATTGTGGGGATCCAAGACGATTTCTAGCATTTACCAATGTTGCGGTGCACGGTTTCATATATTTGGGACACGGCTTTATGGAAAAAAACTTCGCACTTTTTGGGTCGATGCTCTTTGGTTTATCTACTTTATGTAATACCGCGCTGTGTGTGCCTAAAACTAATGAGACTGGTTATATACTTTACGGACTGGCAACAACACCAGTTCAGATTGCTCTGCTTGCTCTAAACTCCAGTGATCCAGCAAGTCCTCAGAGCATACTTTTGGCCACCACAAATGCAGTAAGCTTAGCTATGAGTTTATTAGTTCTAGGGGTAAACGCATATTCGCGCAAAGAAGCAATTAAAAAAGCTGATGGCTGCGGCAAAGTTGGCGCATTGTTTACTGGGGAGTCGGGTTTGGTGATGGTTTGATGGAGTAAACTTGCCAAGTTACTAAAATTGGTATAAAATAGTACTTCTAGCTAAACTTGTGCAAATTTTGCATAATTTTATTAACCTTAATACTCTAAAGGGGGTATAAGTCGTGCAAGTATTAGTAAGATTTAATAACGTTGATCAGGCTCTCCGTGCATTAAAGAAACAAATGCAAAGAGAAGGTGTTTTCAGAGTTATGAAGATGAAACGCGCATTCGAAAAGCCATCAGAAGCTAAAGTAAGAAAAGCAGCTGAAGCGCTACGTAGAAGACGCAAACTCAGAAGAAAATCTGATTGGAACTAGATTCTAGTTAGTAAAGGGCTCTCATTAGTCGAGAGCCCTTTTTCTTTGGATCTCAAGGCGTTAACCATTTTATTCTAGCCCAATAATTTTTGGCATGCTAAGCTCTTTGATACAAGTTTGTTTAGGGGATGTTATGGCTGACCAAAATTCTCAGGAAAAAGCGTTTGATGTAAAGGAATTTACAGAAAATTTAGCACAGGCATTTAACTCTTTTAATCAAGCCTCGGTGTGTGCTTTTGCTAATTCTAATCAAGGTTTTGAAAACGTGAAACTAGATCCATTAAATATGTCCAATAGCTTGATGCAAGTGATGCATCAAGTTTGGTCTGACCCTCAAAAAGCAATTCAAAATAACATCGAATTGACTCAAAATTATTTGAATCTATGGTCAAATGTCACTCAGAGATTTTTAGGGCAAACTTTAGATCCACTGTATAAAGTGCCAGGTAAAGACAATAGATTTAAGGACGAAGCCTGGGAGAATAACCCAGTATTTGATTTTATTAAACAATCATATTTTATGAACTCGGCTTGGCTACAGGACATTGTAAAGCAGGTTGAGGGGCTTTCACCTAAAGAAGAGAAAAAACTAGAGTTCTACACCAAGCTCTTAATTGATGCGATGGCGCCAACTAATTTTGCACTTACTAACCCTGAAGTTTTGAAAGAAACACTGGCTTCGAATGGCGCCAACTTAGTCAAGGGAGCAGAGAATTTCTATAAAGACATCTCTAAATCTAATGGACAAGGGTTGCGCATTTCTACAACAGATTTTAATGCTTTTGAGGTAGGTAAAAACTTAGCTGTAACGCCAGGAAAAGTTGTCTTTCAAAATGACTTGATTCAGCTAATTCAATACGCGCCATTAACTGAAAAAGCCCATAAAACACCGCTGGTAATAATGCCAGCTTGGATCAATAAATATTATATTTTGGATCTTCAAGATAAAAACTCTTTTGTTCGTTGGTTGGTTGAACAAGGGTATACTGTGTTTATGATTTCTTGGGCAAACCCTGATGAAAAATTGGGTCATAAAAAATTTCAAGATTATATGTTAGAAGGGCCATTAGCAGCTATTAATGCAGTCCAACAGATTACTGGTGAAAAAGAGATGCATTTTATGGGCTATTGTTTGGGAGGCACTTTACTTGCCGCTACAATTGCTTACTTAAGGGCTAAAAACACTAAGCAGTTTCCAATTAAATCTGCGACATTCCTAACCTCTTTAGTGGATTTTAGTGAGGCTGGAGACTTAGGTATATTCATTGATGATGAGCAAATTTCTACTTTGGAAAAAAGGATGAGCGAAAAGGGCTATCTAGATGGTCATGAAATGGCGCAGACATTTAGTATGATTCGCGCTAATGACATGATATGGTCATTCTATGTAAATAATTACTTAATGGGTAAAGATCCATTCCCATTTGACATTCTTTATTGGAATGCCGATTCAACAAGGTTGCCTGCTGAGATGCACTCTTTTTATTTACGCAACATGTATGAGAAAAATTTGCTCGTAAAACCTAATGGTATTACTCTGTGTGATACGCCTATTGATTTAAGAAAAGTGGATGTTCCAGTTTATATATTGTCAACACGTGAAGACCATATAACTCCTTGGGAATCTACCTACAAAGGCACTCAAATTTACAGTGGGCCAATTAGGTTTACATTAAGTGGTTCTGGACATGTAGCCGGTGTAGTGAATCACCCAAGCCGTAATAAATATAATCACTGGACCAATGATAAGATTGCAAAAACCTCTAAAGAATGGCTAGAGACAGCTAGAGATAACACAGGTTCTTGGTGGACCGACTGGAATAACTGGGCAGCGAAACAGTCTGGTGAAAAGGTAGCGGCAAGAAAAATCCAAGAAGGATCTAAGCCACTGGAAAATGCTCCAGGTAGCTATGTTAAGTCCCGACTTGTTTAAGTTGGAATTGCTGTTGTTTTCTCTCTAACTCTATTCGTGCTTTATAGTAGGCAAAAGATTTGTCGGGGTTAACTATTGTGTTAAGATCGCAAGGAAGTTGTAGTTGAGCGCGCTTATCATTATTAATATAAAAAATATATAACGCTACGCTGTTAAGATATCTTTCTGTATTCAGACCTCTTGTTCTAACGGAGAGTAGAAGGGTAGCTATGCTAACATCTCGTGTTCTTGATAAAAACTTTGGGAACTCTCTAATAAACGTACTAATCTTGCCTAATCCTAAACATTTTTTAAAATATCCTGCGAGGAAGCCATCCCAATTTTTCTGTTTCACTCGCTGTTGTTCTGGAGATCCCTCTTTTATAAAAGAACTGATTTTAGCTCGCTCAAATTCTTGAGGTGTGAATTTATTTACTAACTCTCTCTTTGTCTCTCGTCTATCTTGAGCAAGCAGCTGTTTAAATGTACGCCATCTATTGGTTTCATTAGAGATTCTAGTTTCTGATATTGGGTGGCCTTTTAAAATGAGCTCATGCTGAATAACTCTTTTAAAAAAGCCAAAAGTTCGATCTGGAGTGACTCTAGTGTGAATTGAATGAGGGATTTCTATATCCACTTTTTCACTTTTATTGATAAATAAAATATATAAGGCAATACTATTTAGATGAGCTTTTGGATTCGTATCATTGGCCCTTGTGGCAAGCAAAAGGGTTGCTAAGCTTGTGTCCTGTGTATTTGATAAAAAGTTGGGAAATTGAGTAATAAATTCTCTGTATTTACCAACGCTTAACAATCTCCTAAAACAGAGATTAACGAAGCCATCCCAATTTTTCTGTTTCACTCGCTGTTGTTCAGGAGATCCTTCATTTATAAAAGACTCTACTTTGTTTAGTCCAAAATCATCAAGGTCAAATTCTAGCTCTAATCTAGCAGGTGTATTTTTATCTTCAGCTACTAGTAGTTTTTGAAATTTATCCCACTCACTTGTTTCCCAAGCCTGCTCTTTATAATTCTTGTGATATTCTGTGATAGCTGATCTAAGATCTATTCTAGATATCAATGGTTCGGCAATCCCGTCAAGAAACTCTTCGATAGTTTGTTTTGGTAA
>CAZVFD010000001.1:37137-67503 GCA_964625465.1 uncultured Candidatus Midichloriaceae bacterium
GCTGTTGCGAGAAGTGCAATGGATTTTTTATACCAAAATGAAATAAGAGATTCAGGAATACCTAAATCATTACATAGTCATATTATAGACCAGATGCAGACATTAGCATTAGCTAGTCAGTATTTTAATATTGGTTTTAATAATTTTCATATTCTTTGGAACATCCAGGTTCAACAAAAGTGAAGGTATAACTTTGGAAACTCCTCTCAATTTGTTCTAAGGATGGATCAGCTTTGTGCCCGTTAACGAAATCTATAAGATCGTGTATCTGAATTAAAGAACTTAAAAGAGCTAGTATTCTTGAATTACTTGGGTTTTGTAGCTTTAACCAAGGCATTACTATATCTTTGTTCAGATACAAAGGATATTCCTTCTCTGCGATATTTACTTCCAATTCAAGTGGGCGTAGCAAGAAGAAAAGCAGTTTGACTGTGGTTTCAAAATTTAGCTCAGTTTCAATTGCAGCTATAATGGTTATTAGCTGTTTGGTGATTACTTTGCTTTTTGTGGCTAAATCAGTAAGATATACGTCCTCTAAACCTTTCGTGAAATTTCTTTTAAAAGCTTCTGGATCAGAAGTTATGTGTAGTGGCTTTTTTTTACGCTTTTTGGTTATTATATACCATTGCCCGTTGCGATCAAAGTTTAATATATTTGGACTGAAAAGAGTTGCTGATCTATAAGAGGTGGGTGGTTCATTAGACATGGCTAACATCGAATCACAGCCTTTTTCACTTTTACTACATAAGCAACCATTATGCCATAGTGCTTCAAATTATCAATTGCCCATAATAATTTAATAAATTATTATGACAGTCAGTTTATATGGATCTTTGATGGTAAGAAACCCGCGTTTAAAAAATTTTGTAGCTTTTATGATAGATACAACAGCAGCAATGTTTGTATCTTTTTTTGCGCTGTACTTAAGATTAGGCTCAAGAATCTTCTCGTATCCTAGCGAATTCCTTGTATCACAAGCGATTGTATTTACTGTTTGTGTTATCCTGGTGAATTATTATTTTGGGATACATCGAGGTATATGGCGTTATTTTAATTCTCGGTACCTTGAAAACATAACTAAAGCTTCAACAATAGCTACGTTATTGTTTTTGTTAGTATTATTTATCGATTCGCGGTTAGAGAAGTTTCCCAGATCTGTAGTATTCATAAACTGGTTACTTTTAATACTATGTCAGAGTTTGCCAAGAGTACTATATACTGCTTGGTATAACGGTTCTTTTCAATCCCTGTTTCGAAATAAAGACACTGCGCCAACGCCCATTCTAATTTTAGGTTTGGGAAATTCAACCGAGCTTTTTATAAATGAATTGAGAAGATCAAACGCAGCTAATTATAGAGTGGTAGGGATATTAGATAGCAAATCTAATATAGGTAGAACTATCCAGGATATTCCGATAATAGGCAGTATAGACAATATTGAGAAAGCTGTAAAAATTCTTGAGAAAAAACAACAGCGGCCTACGAGAATTTTAATAAGCCCAGAGCTGTATATTGGAGGCAAGCTTCAGAAGCTTTTGAGTATCAGTGACACATTATCTATTCCAATGTCAAAATTGCCTAAACTTACGGATTTGCAACACAATCTTAATAGTTCACCAATACAGTCAATCCCAGTAGAAGATCTATTAAGGCGCCATCAAAGAGTGATTGATAGAATTGCAGTTGCGAATTTAGTTAAGAATAAGAAGGTAATAATAACTGGTGCAGGGGGCTCAATTGGGTCCGAGATTGTTAGGCAAGTAGCTAGTTGTGAACCCAAGTCGGTAGTGTTGCTCGATAATTCCGAGTACTTACTATATGAGATTGAACAAGAAACTTTGGCTAAGTTTCCAGACATAGATTCGGTTGCGAATTTGGCAGATATTAGGGATGAAAAAACTATCAATAAAATATTTCAAAAATTTCAGCCTGATATCGTTTTCCATGCTGCCGCTCTAAAACATGTGCCGCTTTTAGAGTCTCATAAATCTGAAGCTGTGCAGACCAATGTAATAGGTACTAAGAATTTAATTGATGCAGCAATTAAAAATAAGGCATCACGTTTTATCATGATCTCGACTGATAAAGCGGTTAATCCTGTAAGTTTTATGGGTTCTACCAAAAGATTAGCCGAAATGTATTGTCAGGCTGCGGCTAGTAAAAATATTAATGTGACGATAGTAAGATTTGGGAATGTACTTGGTTCAAACGGATCTGTTGTTCCTATATTTGAGAAGCAAATTGCATCTGGAGGGCCAATTACTGTAACTCACGAAGATGCAACGCGCTATTTTATGACTATAAAAGAAGCGGTTGGGCTAGTGCTACAAGCAACGGTTTTAAATATGGATAACAATCAAGCTAAAGTTTATGTGCTGGATATGGGAGAGCCAATTAAAGTTTTAGATCTAGCTAAACATATGATAACACTGGCTGGACTCAAGCCAGATGTTGATATTGCAATTAAAATTATTGGTCTTAGACCTGGTGAAAAACTGCATGAAGAGCTGTACTATTCAGACGAGAATTTTGATCGCACGACAAATAGTGGAATTTTTTTGGCGAATCCAAAAACATTAGAAATAAGTAAGTTGAAAAAATTCTTGATTGGTCTTCAAAAGTCGGCGAACGAAAAAAATGATCTTGATTGCGACAAGCAACTGAGAAAAATTCTTAAAGCTCTTAATTAGACATTAAGGGTAAAATGTTGTATTAATTATTATAAATTTTTTTGTAGGCTTTTATGATGGCATCTAACCAAAACAACCAACCATTTTTAGCGACTCGTTTAAAGAGGATAAAGCCGTCCCCAACCCTAGCTGTAACAACCAAGGCTGCAGAATTAAAGGCTGCTGGGCATGATGTGATTGGCTTGGGTGCAGGAGAGCCAGATTTCGACACACCAGACAACATCAAAGAAGCAGCATATGCTGCCATGAAAAAAGGTGAGACAAAGTATACAGCTGTTGACGGAACTCCAGCTTTGAAAAAAGCTATATGTGCGAAATTTGAACGCGAGAATAACTTAAAATATACAACTGATCAAATCACAGTTGGTTGTGGCGGCAAACATGTGCTTTTCAATGCCTTACTCGCCAGTTTAAATCCAGATGATGAAGTAATAATTCCTGCGCCTTATTGGGTATCATATCCAGATATGGTTATGTTCGCTGAGGGGACACCAGTAGTTGTGCAAGGCTACGAAGAAAATAATTTCAAAATTACTGCTAGCGATTTAGAAGCGGCTATAACCCCAAAAACTAAATGGCTCATTTTAAATTCTCCAAGCAATCCGACAGGTAGCGCTTATACACCTGAAGAACTTAGAAGTCTTGCTGATGTATTATTAAAATATCCGCACGTATATATAATGAGTGACGATATTTATGAACATGTTATTTATGATGGTTTTGAATTTAAAACCATTGCCGAAATTGAGCCAAAACTCTTCGAAAGAACATTTACTGTCAACGGTGTTTCAAAAGCATATTCGATGACTGGGTGGAGAATTGGTTATGGTGGAGGGCCTAAAGAATTGATAAAAGCAATGTGTATGTTGCAATCGCAAAGCACATCTAACCCATCTTCGATTAGCCAAGCTGCTTCAGTTGAAGCGTTAAATGGCACACAAGATTTCATCGAGCCCAACAATACTACATTCAAAAGACGTAGAGATATGGTTGTAAAAATGCTCAATGAAATTAAAGGTATTAAATGCTTAAAGCCTGAGGGAGCATTTTATGTATTCCCAAGCTGCAAAGGCTTAATTGGCAAAAAGACTCCAAAAGGATCAATAATTAAAAATGATACCGACTTTGCAACTTACTTACTTGAAGAAGCATTAGTTGCAGTAGTGCAGGGCAGTGCATTTGGTGCAGAAGGTTATTTTAGAATATCTTATGCAACCTCAGATGCAATTTTAGAAAAGGCATGTGCTAGAATTAAGGAAGCTTGCGATAAACTAGCATAAATCTCCTAGCAAGAAGTGTAATTTTGTGGTATAGAGCTGTCTCACAACTCATACTAAAGGGGCATAATGGCTAAATCTATTTCAATTTCGCAAATTTCCACATCATTTGGTTTGGTACTTCTCGCCGCTTTGTTTTGGTACATTCCAGCTCCAGAGGGCGTAACAAATGATGGTTGGCATTTATTAGGGATTTTCTTGGCTACAATCGGTGGTATCATCTTAAATCCGTTCCCTATGGGCGCAATCTCTCTGTTCGGAATTGTAACTGCTGTATTAACAAAAACGCTTACACTAGAGCAGTGTCTAGCTGGATTTGGCAGCGATATAGTGTGGCTGGTTGTCTTTGCATTTTTTATATCTCAAGGGTTTGTCAAAACAGGATTAGGTTCTAGAATCGCTTACTTCTTTATTTCGAAATTAGGACGAAGTACTTTGGGTTTGAGTTATGGACTAGTTGTTGCAGAATTCATTTTATCGCCGCTTATTCCAAGTGTTACAGCGAGAGGTGGTGGCATAATTTTTCCTATCGCACACTCGTTGGCAGAATCATACCGCGATAAAACGCATAAAGGAGTTTCGTTGAAGACCGCAGGGTTTATTATGCAGTCGTGCGCGCAATCGAATGTTATTACTAGTAGTATGTTTATTACTGCAATGGCGGCGAATCCTCTGATAGTAAAACTAGCACAAAACGCTGGTGTAACAATATCATGGATGGACTGGGCTCTTGCTGCCCTTGTTCCGGGAATTATATCTTTGGTATTAATGCCTTTATTCTTATTTAAATTATATAAGCCAGAGATTACTCACTCGGAAAGTGCTCCTGCAATGGCGGTAAAAAAGCTGGCTGAAATGGGTGGCATGAAACTGCAAGAAGCGATAATGCTTATCACTTTTTTTGTCCTAATAACACTCTGGATAGCTGGAGCAAAATTAGAAATTTCAGCAACTACTACTGCTCTGATAGGGTTCTGTTTGCTGATGCTTACAGGAGTATTGAAGTGGGAAGATGCGGCTGCAGATAAGGCAGCGTGGCATACCTTTACTTGGTTTGCTACTCTTGTGATGATGTCTGGATTCTTGTCTAAGCTTGGTATGATGAGTTGGATTGGTGGCCAGATAAAAGAAATGCTTGCGGGGCAAAATCCTCAAGTTACAGCAGTAGTGGTTATGCTTATTTATTTCTATATCCATTATTTGTTTGCAAGTATTACGGCGCACGTAACAGTATTGTTCCCAACTTTCTTATTGGTCTTGATTGGAACAGGAATGCCCGCAACTCTCGCAGCGCTTGTTCTGGGATTTGCTTCAATTTTGTCAGGAGGCCTTACCCATTTTGGCATAGCAAGTGCCCCTATATTTTATGGAGCAGGGTATATGAATACAAAGACTTGGTGGAAGCTCGGCGGTCTGTGCAGCTTACTTTATATAGTGGTTTGGGTCGTATCTGGAAGTGCTTGGTGGAAAGTCTTGGGGCTGTATTAGCAGCAATTTATATTTTTATCACCATTCCGTCATACGCTGGTATGATGTTTTTTGGAGCTATGCGCAGAATTTCATCGTAATCTATTTCGTGCGCCATATGTGTGAGAATAGCTTGTTTTGGATTTACTCGTTCTACCCACTCTAAAGTCTGTTGGTAATTGGTATGGGTAGGGGCATAATGGTAACGTAGACAATCTATAATCCATGTGTCTACATCCTCTAGCTTTTTAAAGCTAGAATCTGATAACCCATTAACATCTGTAGAATAAGCAAAGTTATTAATTCGCATCCCTAAGGATGTCATTCTAGACCCGTGTTTCTGGGGAAAAAGTTGGATTTTGATGTCTCCAATTTGCAATGTGTCAAACTCGTTAACGCGGCTGCGTGTTAGAATGGGTCTATACACGTCACTACCAGTGTCTTCGAAGATATATCTATACGACAACCCTATTTGTTCGTATGTTTCATCTAGCATATAAGTGGGAATAGAGGTGGAGTTATTTAAGTGCACAATTGGTTTGATATCATCTATTCCAGAAAAATGATCTGAGTGTGCGTGAGTAATTATCAACGCGTCAACTTTAGTAATATTATATCTTAGGGCAAAAGTTCGCAAATCAGGTGCTGCATCTACAAGCACTGTTGTTGTTTCAGATTCTAATAAAATTGATGCGCGTAATCTTTGATTCTTTGGATTAGTTGACTTACAAACCGAGCAAACGCAACCAATTTGTGGCACCCCCATTGAACCGCCGCATCCTAATATTGTGCATTTAATCATGATTTATTTTCTCGCTGCTTTATAAAACAATCTATAGAAGTTATTCATAGTCGCAACTGCAATTTTTTTTAATAATAGGACTGCAGATTGCGCAGAGCATTGTAATTTATCTTGTGGTAAAACCATTTTTCCTTGTATATAACTTGCACTAAAATTTATTTATGGAAGTTTATGTTAAGTTCACCGACAAATGCGCCGAAACTAACTGCCGCACTTAGACAAGCCTTACGTGAAAAAGCTGAAGGTTTTAAGTGTAGCGATCAAGAGCGAATCCAATACTTCGAAACAATGACTGTTGCTGAGATTGAAGCAGATTCAGTAGATGGTGGGGATACTTGGCTTGGCTTCTTCTTACGCAGAAAAAAGGATGTCATGGTTCAGTACTTGATAGACAAGGGTGTAAGTGTTACTCAGCAATGTCTTCATGGGGAAATACCCATGATAGTTGCTGCAAGATTTGGTAGTGAAAATGAGTATTTACGTCTAATTCAAAATGGGGCGGATCGTGATTTAACTAAAGAGCAAATTCAGAGGATCTTATCCTTAGCATGCATGAGTAGGTGTATCACCATTGTTAAGGATGCACTCGCACGAGGCGCTGACGTTAATTATAAATCAAGGTTTGTATTTTGTTTTGATTATCTTCCGAAGCATACTGTATATATGGCCGCTATACATTTGGCATGCAATTACAATTTTGCACAAAGTGGGGAGATTGGCTCAATGGTGAATTATTCTTATCCCCAAAGTGAGTTACCTAATTTAGAGATTGTACAGTTGCTTGTATCCAGTGGCGCTGATGTCAATGCAGTTTATAAGTTTAGAGAGTGGCAGGCTCGTGATGAAGGTGTAAGGTTGGATATGGATTTAGAAGAATGGGTCTCAGAATTCCCGCTTCTGGCCATATCTTTGAGGGGAGGTGCTTTTCGCGAAAATGGGGGTTTATTTAGTGATAACTGGGATAGAATGAGAGAACTTCAGACAGCTAATAGAGAAATTATAGCTTTTCTTGTGAGTGTAGGAGCAAACATTGAGAAGACAAGTTTTCTTCTCAAAAAGGAGGGATGGGGCAAATTGTTTGAAAGTGATGATGAGTTTATTCAAAAACTGATATCGAAACAAGTAGCAGACGAGCTAGCAAAGGTAAGAGAGGATCTGGTAGCAAGAAGGCAGATTAGCCATACTGCAGCATCAACTTCATCAACCGCTATGCCCAGTAGTTCATCAACTGCTGCAGTAGTAGACACATCAGCTGTTAGATTGCCCGAGCAGAGTAGAGCACAGCAAGGAGTCGCTATTGAATCTAGAGATTAAACTATGTGTTTTGTCTCCTATTACATTTATGCACCAGCCTTGTCAAAGAGAGTATAAAAATTCTTGGTGGTGTTAGATGCTACTTCATCATAGCTAAGTCCCTTTAGCTCGGCAACGAACTCTGCAATATGTTTCACAAATGCTGGCTCGTTACGTTTGCCTCTATGTGGAACAGGTGCGAGATATGGAGAATCGGTTTCAATTAATAATTTGTTTATATCTACTTTCTTAATTGTGTTTTGAATATCAGTTGCATTTTTAAAGGTGATGATACCAGACGTGGAGATATACCCTCCAATTTTTAAACATTCGGTCGCTAACCATTCTGAAGAAGTAAAGCAATGAATTAGAAACTTGAATTTCTTGATATCGCTTTGTTCCTTGATGATAGCAACTGTGTCTTCGTCGGCATCGCGCGTGTGAACAATGATTGGCAAGCCAGTCTCCTGAGCTGCTTTAATATGTTCGATGAAGCTCTTGATCTGATCTTCCTTACTGCTGCGCATGTAATGATAATCTAAGCCAGTTTCACCAATTCCTATTATTTTTGGATGTTGGCAAAGTGCTATCAACTTATCGCTGGTCACTATGCCCTCCTCGTGCACATGACTGGGATGAACGCCGACAGAGGCAAAAACATTGTTGTGGTTTCCAGCTATCTTAATTGCTTTGTGAAGAGTAGAGAGCTTCGTCCCAATTGTGAGCATTTTTTCAATGCCACTTGAGGAAGCTCTTTGTAGGACTAAATCAAAATCATCTTTGAAGTCATCAAACTCCAAGTGACAGTGACTATCTATTAACATTAATACTCTTACGCAATTTGACTAATGTTACTATTTATCCTTTTTTTCAAAGTTGGTGCAACTTTAAATTTCACAACATTGCGCTCAGGTATTAACGCTTCTTTCATTGTTTTTGGATTTCTGCCAATTCTCTTGTTTTTCTTTTTGCTATAGAATAGGCCGAATAACCTAATTTTTACTTGATCACCACTTGTAAGAGCTGAGCAGATAGAATCAATAAACTTATCTACGATTTCAGAGGCATGATTAATGCCTAAGCCAGTATCGCGTTTAATTGCTCTTGCAAGAGACTCTCTAGTAACAGTTTCTTTTTTCATTAAGCTTGTCATTGTTTTGCCATAATTATTTGGAACAACGAATTATACCCCTGATTTTAAAGGAATCCAAGTCAAAATATCGAAGTTTTGTTAAGATTATATTAATTTTGTAAGCGATGTTTAGTTGTTTTTGGCCAAAATTAGTAAGGTTTTTATCAGAAGTGCATTAAGTAGTAAGTGCTTGTATGAGTTCAGATTTGTTATAGTCTATAGGTAATATGTAGCTATTATTAAGGATATATGACTTTTGAAGTTGCAGGCAATAAGGTTGCTTTAGGAGAGCGCAAACGCTTTGAAATACCTGTTGCTACGCTGTTTGACTATACGCAGATGTCAATCCCGGTAGAGGTGATAAGAGGACAAGATGCTGGCCCAACCATGTTTATTTCTGGAGCTATACACGGGGACGAGGTAATTGGAGTTGAGATAGTAAAAAGGATTCTAAACCGCAAGGAGCTTAAAAACATCAAAGGCACATTGATTGGAATACCAATCGTAAATCCATTCGGTTACAACAATAATATTAGGTATTTGCCCGATAGAAGAGATCTAAATAGATGCTTCCCTGGTTCTGCTGATGGTTCTCTAGCTGCAAGGATAGCTAATACATTTTTGCAAGAAATTGTATATAAATGTGAATATGGAATAGATATTCATTCTGGGGCAATTCACCGAGATAACTTTCCACAAGTGAGATTGGCGTTAGGTGACCCAGTGGAATTAAAGTTAGCGCAGGCATTTGGCGCTCCAGTAATTATTAATTCTCCGCACAGATCTGGAACGCTTCGAAAGGCTGCTCATGACAAGGGCGTGAAGACACTGCTGTTTGAAGGTGGAGAGGCGCTAAGATTCGATGAATATGCAATTAATATTGCAGTTCATGGAATTCTGAATGTGATGCAGGAGCTAAAAATGTTGAAGAAGAATGAGGATACAGTTCAAGCTCGAACAGTTATGACAGCAAAATCAAGTCACTGGATTCGGGCGCAGAATAGTGGTAGTTTACGAACTGTAAAAAAACTAGGGTCTTTTGTTCAGCAAGGAGATTTACTTGGTGTGATATCTGATCCATTTGGAGCTAGGAAAATGGGTGTATATGCATCTAAGCCTGGAATAATAATTGGTGGAGTGACAATGCCTTTAGTTAATAGAGGCAACGCCTTATTCCATATTGCAACTCTAGAAGAGATGAAAATTATTGATGATCAGCAAATTGTTTCAGATTCTGATATTGATATCGAGAATGAAGATTGGTTTATGAGGAAGTAATGTTTGATTCATACTTGTTTCAGGGGATTCTTGTAGTAATTCTCTTAATGTTATCAGCATTTTTTTCTGGTTCGGAAATTGGCATTTTAAGCGCTTCAAGGTCAAAAATCCATAAGCTCAAGTTAGATGGCAATAAGAAGGCGATTTTACTCTCAAAGCTACGTGATGACAGAGAAAGAATGATCGGGGCTATGATGCTATTGAATACTTTTGTCAACACAGCAGCTTCGACAATAGCATCTAGCCTTTCAATCGATTATTTCGGTGATGGGGGAGAGGCACTGCTTGTATCTACAGCTATAATGACAATTTTGATAATGATCTATGGTGAAATTCTTCCAAAGACATATGCAGTTCGTAATGCTGAAAAATTATCCCTATTTGTCGCCCCATTTTTTACTTTTATTTCAAAAGTTTTTTCGCCGATTACTACTACGATACAAGTGCTTGTAAATGCAACTTTAAGGTTGTTCACATCACCAACCGCTAAAGAAGAGAAGATGAGTGGTTTGGAGATAATTAAAGGCGCTTTGGAATATCACCATGAAGAAGGTTTGGTATTTTCAGAGGACAGGTACATGATAGGTGGGGTTATTGACCTAGATAAAATCACAGTCAATGAGATTATGGTTCATAGAAATGATATGGAGAGTGTCGATATCGATGAAGAACCCCAAGAGATAATTTCACAAGTAATAGCTACGACCCACTCAAGGATTCCTCTTTGGAAAGATGAGCCAGATAATATTATAGGTGTTATACATGTGAAGGATGTATTGAGATTGATGCGTTCCAAAAAGAATGCAATAACCAAAAAAGATATTGAAAGAGTAATAAGAAAGCCTTGGTTTATCCCCAATATTACAACCCTTAAAAAACAGTTGAACGCTTTCCGCGAACAACAATCGCATTTCGCACTAGTGGTTGATGAGTATGGCGAACTTCTTGGATTGATAACCCTAGAAGATATTCTAGAAGAAGTGGTCGGACATATAGAAGATGAGTATGATTCTGGAATCAAAGATGCTATCAAGAAGCACCAAGATGGATCAGTGACCGTTGATGGTGAAGTGAGTATCAGAGACCTAAATAGGCAGATGCACTGGGACATAAGTGACGAAGATGCCACAACTGTGGGAGGGTTGGTTTTCCATATAGCCCAGCGTGTTCCATCTGTCGGTGAGAGCTTTAAAATTAGTGGTTTTAGAATCAAAATTTTAAAACGTAAACATAATAAAATTGTGCGTGTTAAAGTTATCCAGACAAAATCCAAGAAGAAGGAAAAAAGTAAGGGTTAGCTTTACGCTTCAAAATCCAACTACAGTAATCACTATCCTTGCCAAATTCCCACTATAACCCAATGGAATAATCTCTTTCTCAGCTATCATGATATGTTCCTGCAGTGCTCCTTTTAAAATTAATTTATTACAAAGTATCTGCTCAATTTCTAGTAGGGACTCTTCACTTGCCAAATCTATAATCGAATCAAAAGTTTCTGAAAGTGGAGCTAGTGCGGCGCCATAAGCATTGGCAATTTGAAAATTAGTTGGTCTTTTAAATTTACCCACAAAAAAACTATCGGGTAAAATTGAAGTACCACCTCCAACAAAAATCACATCCAAATCTTGAAATTTTGAACCACTGATTTTGCTAATTACTTCATTTAACAATTCTGAAATTTTAAGTTCGATTAATTTTGATTCGGATGGTTTTAGATCCACCAAATTTGGTTTGGAATTAGGTAAGGTAGTTAAGCCATTTTTGATTGCATAATCGGTTAGAGTTAATAAATTACCACCAAATGATTTAGATAGTGTTAGCAAATCTTTACCAACGCTTTGAGGCCCAATTTTAATATCATTATCTATGGAGAGAATACTGCCACCACCCAGTGCAATTGAGACAATATCTGGCATGGCATAATTTAGTTTTACCCCAGAGATTGATACGAATGAGCTAGATTTTTTAGCAAGTCCATTCAGAACAATTCCGCAGTCTGTTGAAGTGCCACCAATATCAACAACAATAGCATTTTTAGCGCCAACAATAGCAGCACCGCCAACGAAGGAATTTGTAGGCCCAGCACCAATTGTAAAAATTGGAAATTTGATTGCTTCATCAAGTGGCATAAGAGTGCCGTTGTTTTTTGAAATTAGCAATTTTGCGGTTACTCCTTGTTCTTTTAGGATATCTTCAAGTTTACTTAGGCTGATCTCAAAAATCTTTCCCAATGCACAGTTGAGTATTGCAGCATTTGTCCTCTCGACTATCCCAATTGAACCAACCTCAGAAGATAGTGTAAATGGTATGTTAGGGAAGCGCTCTTTTAGAATGGTTGCAACCAGAAGCTCTTGTTGATTATATAAAGGTGAAAAAACCCCGCAGACTGCAATTGCCTCTGCTCCCATCGCTAATAGCTTTTGTATAGCAGTAATTACTTCTTCTGTTTGTATGGGTGTTATAAGAGTACCGTCACATTCAAAGCCTCCATCCACATTTACTTCACCAACAAAAGAGGACTTTCTTAAATTTTCATCCCAAGTAAACGTTGCTGGTAAGAATTTAGGATTGTGCCCAGCTAAATTTAACAGACCAACTTTAGTTAGATTTTTCGCTTCTAAAATTGCATTTATAGCATGAGTTGTTCCTAAGTTCACAGAAGTAATGTCCGCAACATTAATGTCTTTGATTAGGTGTGTAATTGCCTTCTTAAACCCCTCATCGAATGGAATAGTAGTCGGGGTTTTAATCAGGTTAATTATCTGTTTGTTTTGATCGATAATTACAGCGTCAGTATTTGTGCTGCCAATATCAATTCCTATTATATATTTTGTCATAAAATCTCATTTTAAATTAAATACTTTGGGGCCGACTAGCTTAAGTCCTTTCTCTGAATACCAAATTTCAGGACCACGCATGCTTGTGATATAAACTCTTAAACCAAAGCTTATAGACTCTGAGCTGATTGGTTTTAAAGTGTCTTGGTCAAGAATGCAGATTATATCTGGAGTCGAAGCTATTATCTTTTTCTGTGATGATAAGAATAAATATTCATTCTGATATTGAATAATGAATATATTGCCTAGCTCATCAGTAATTTGAACCGTGCCAACTAAGAAACCATCTTTAATTTTATAATCTATATTGCTGATTATACCTTTGGCATGAGTTGTAACCCCAAGACTCTTTAAGTTTTGCTGCGAGCGAATGACTTTACCAATCTCGATTGCTTTAGAGATTGAGCCAAGTATTAAAGCTTCTTTTGCCTGCTTGGCGGTTAAAGAGTACATACCAACTCCAATTGAGGAGCCAGATTGAACAGTTATAACACGAGCGATCTCTTCAATTTTTTCTGCATTTAAACAATTCAAGGTATAGTAATTTCCTAATGAATCTGCCAAAAAAGTTGGTGAGGCAGTAATGCCAAATAAATTTGCAGAAGCCATTTCAAGCTTAGGGTAAGCTCTGCCTAGCAGGTCGGCATCAAGAATGGGAATATCAAAGATTCCTGCAAATAAAAAAGGAGTTAAGCCATTGGCTCCACCAATCTCCGCAGGAATTATTGCATCAGGATATTTGCCGTGCAGATCTTTAAATGCTTTCAAAATGTTTTCAAATTCTAGCCCAGAAGGAATTTTTTCAAGCCCAACCATTGGCGCGCCCATAAATCCTACGGGGAGAATTAAAGCGTCATCTGCTAGTTCATCAATTGTTATCACCTTTGCGGGTTTGTATTTTTGATTGATGAATTCTATCATATCTAGCTCATAGTGTGGGTTGCCTCCGCCCCCAGAGCCTAGAAATGCTGCTCCAAGAGCGAGGTTTCCCGTGTCTTGCTTATTAAGCGTTTTGTAAGTCATATTTTTTACCTTTAATTAATAGTGAAATAGCGGCGATGGTTAAGCTCGAAAAACCAGAAATTATAAATGCAGAGATAGGAATTTTAATGATGCCTGTGACGCATAAAATTCCCACAAAACTTCCAAACAAAATTGCAAATAATCCATTTTTTAATTTTGTTCTAAGTACTGCCTCCAGAATGAGTAACGATGTAATACTTGCAATTAATACAGTTATTGCATCGAGCGTTACTGCTAAATTTTCCATTAGCTGGAAGTATGATAGTATCGTTCCAATAATTCCTAGTAAAAGCACATGTGTTTTAAAACTAAGTTTTGGGAGTAGCACATTCAGATTTGCAGATGCAGAGTACAAGTTGCAATTGTTTACTATGATCGTTCCCAAAACTATGCTCGCGATGTTGAGTGCGGATAGTTCTGAGGATTCTAAATTGACCAATGTGCTTACAATATCGCCTTGACCATTTGCAATAATACAGAACAAACACCCCACAAATTGCAATGCCGACATTATTATAAATAACGATATAACAATGCTTGCGATACTGTCGAACTTAGATTTTGCAAACCTATAATAGGTTGGCAAATCAAATAGAATAGTGAAGGGTGCTGCAAATGCTATCATCACAGCGTTAATTGAAGGTAACGCTATTGATAATGAAATAGCGGAACCTTCTAGTAACAAAATTAATGATGAAAGTACTGCAAACCCAAAAATAGGAACAATAAGACTCGCAATTTTCCTTAAAGATTCAATCCCATAAGAAACGGCAAGTGTTATGAAGCCACCTATCAATATGTTGTTATAAATACTGCTCGGCAAAGTTTTGCTCGCAGCTTCCACATTAATTGCAAACCAACCTACAAGAGCTAATGCCAGTGCAAGAGAAGAAATTTTTCCAGCATTTTTCCCAAATAAAAATTCAACCCTTTCTGAGGAAGTTTGCCTGTGTATCAATGCATTATTTGCAATTGGAATTGCAAGTAGTGCCAATAGTAAATTGGCAACAACTATGGAACTACATGCTGTGCCAAAACCGTAGTTCTGGCAGAGTATGAAGCCAATCATTAGGGCAGGGAGTGACACGTAGCCACTCACCTGAATTAATGATAATTTTATATAGCTATATTTTTGCATACTTCCTCACTTGAAATAGTGGTTAGGCTCTGAATAATCCTGTCTGAGATTATAGATGCCATAATGTGCTCTATCTGAGGTGGCATCCCGCATTGAAGTAGCTCAGTTCTTAGCTGTTTAGTTGTGAAGTTATATAGTCTTGAATCTTCAACAAACCGTTTTGACTCGCCAAAAGATCTAGTAGATTTAAACTTCTCAGTATAGTTCCCCAACTCAACATTTGGATTTTCTCCATCAGCGAGTTTTGGATATTGCCCGTGGAAAGTGGGTGATGCCAAAAGCAATTCCATTATATTGGCTGAGAAATATTTTTGGATGAAGTCTTCTTTTGAGAGACCATCCAAATCAATCGCATTCAAAAGAATATGAATAGCTGGTTGTCTAAAAAAGGTTTTAGCCTTAGTTAAACTAGCCACTTTAAGCTCGCTATTTATTGAGGTCAGCAAGACCGTTATTTTATCCACACTTTCAATTTTAGAGAAATCTTTTGCAGGATTTATCTTAGAAATTGTTAGTAAAATTGGCGATTGCTTAGCTGACTCAGACTGTAATATTCCTAAAAGTGATAAATAAAATGGTAACACATTAATATCTTCTTTGGGATCTTGCCGTTTGAGTTTTTTCTTGTTTTGCAAAAGTAAAGTTGCTAGCTCTGGGTTTACAAGACTGGTAGTTGCTTCAATGGCTGTGCTAGTACATTCTTTTCTAAGTTGCTTCGCAGCTTTTGTTTCTTTAGTTTTCTCGGTTGTTTTATAGAATCCAAACTCGTCTTTTTCAGGTTCAATTCTGACCAAAGACATTAATCTGCATTGCTCAAGAAAGTTTTTTTCTTTTTCATTTAGATTTGCAAGTGGGTTATCTAAATCAGGAATTTTCCTGATTAGATTTACCAAAGCAAAGGCTCTAATATGGCATGCCTGATCTCCCAATAAAGGGTCAAGCATTCTTAGTTCGCCGCCTAAAACTATATCGGTTGCAGCAGCAATTATTGGCGCTTCCTCCGAAGCGCTTAATTTTTTATTAAGCATAAAATATCTCCTTTTGAGCATAAGCCAAAAGAGCAATGAATGTTATCAGCCCTTGAAGGCTATATGCTGTTTTTATAAATTTTTGATTGTGTCCTTAGCCAGCTCAAAGAGGGGCAAGGTAGAAATTAAATGTGATAGTGGCGATGGTGCCAATGATATGAGCAGCGATATGCAGAAGAGTTTGAATTTGAAATTTGAATGCTGTTCGCCTTGGTTAAAGGCGACAAGCTCGTGTCTGTTTTTATAGACATGACGCCTCCTTAATAAAGTTTTCAAAAATGAGAAATCTTTCCCATTTCTAGACGGAAGTGTACACTAATTTTACTTAAGTGTCAATTGAAATATGGAACTACATGCTGTGCCAAAACCGTAGTTCTGGCAGAGTATGAAGCCAATCATTAGGGCAGGGAGTGACACGTAGCCACTCACCTGAATTAATGATAATTTTATATAGCTATATTTTTGCATACTTCCTCACTTGAAATAGTGGTTAGGCTCTGAATAATCCTGTCTGAGATTATAGATGCCATAATGTGCTCTATCTGAGGTGGCATCCCGCATTGAAGTAGCTCAGTTCTTAGCTGTTTAGTTGTGAAGTTATATAGTCTTGAATCTTCAACAAACCGTTTTGACTCGCCAAAAGATCTAGTAGATTTAAACTTCTCAGTATAGTTCCCCAACTCAACATTTGGATTTTCTCCATCAGCGAGTTTTGGATATTGCCCGTGGAAAGTGGGTGATGCCAAAAGCAATTCCATTATATTGGCTGAGAAATATTTTTGGATGAAGTCTTCTTTTGAGAGACCATCCAAATCAATCGCATTCAAAAGAATATGAATAGCTGGTTGTCTAAAAAAGGTTTTAGCCTTAGTTAAACTAGCCACTTTAAGCTCGCTATTTATTGAGGTCAGCAAGACCGTTATTTTATCCACACTTTCAATTTTAGAGAAATCTTTTGCAGGATTTATCTTAGAAATTGTTAGTAAAATTGGCGATTGCTTAGCTGACTCAGACTGCAAGATTCCTAGTAATGATAAGTAAAGTGGTAGTACTTTAATATCTTCATTTGGATCGTTCCGTTTGAGTTTTTTTATGTTTTGTATAAGCAAAGTTGCTATCTCTGTATTTACAAGACTGGTAGTTGCTTCAAGGGCAGCGCTAGTACATTCTTTTCTAAGCTGCTTCGCAGTTTTTGTTTCTTTGGTTTTCTCAGTTGCTTTATAGAATCCAAATTCGTCTTTTTCAGGTTCAATTCTGACCAAAGACATTAATCTGCACTGCTCAAGAAAGTTTTTTTCTTTTTCATTTAGAGTTGCAAGTGGGTTATCTAAATCAGGAATTTTCCTAATTAGATTTACCAAAGCAAAGGCTCTAATATGGCATGCCTGATCTCCTAATAAAGGGTCAAGCATTGTTAGTTCGCCACCTAAAACTATATCGTTTGCAGCAGCAATTATTGGCGCTTCCTCCGAAGCGCTTAATTTTTTATTAAGCATAAAATATCTCCTTTTGAGCATAAGCCAAAAGAGCAATGAATGTTATCAGCCCTTGAAGGCTATATGCTGTTTTTATAAATTTTTGATTGTGTCCTTAGCCAGCTCAAAGAGGGGCAAGGTAGAAATTAAATGTGATAGTGGCGATGGTGCCAATGATATGAGCAGCGATATGCAGAAGAGTTTGAATTTGAAATTTGAATGCTGTTCGCCTTGGTTAAAGGCGACAAGCTCGTGTCTGTTTTTATAGACATGACGCCTCCTTAATAAAGTTTAAAAAATGAGAAACTTTCTCATTTACAAGGTAAAGTATACACTAATTTTGCGTAAAAGTCCATTGAAATGTGGAAACATAAGTTGTAGGATTGCCACCGAACAACAATATTGGGTGTAGTAGCAATGACTCAAGAAGCATACATAAAAGGAAATTTATTAGCAGGTAAGCGAGGTCTCATCATGGGTGTCGCCAACCAAATGTCACTTGGTTGGGGTATTGCGCAAGCTGCGCGTGCGCAAGGTGCTGAGCTTGCATTTTCTTATCAGGGTGAGATGTTGCTAAAAAGAATTGAGCCGTTAGCGCAATCAGTTGATTCAAAGATTTTGGTTGAATGTGATGCAACTAATGAAGAGCACCTAGCTAAACTTTTTTCTGAGATTGAAAAGAGTTGGGGAAAATTAGATTTTGTAATTCACTCAATTGCTTTCTCAAATAAAGACGAGTTAAAGGGTAGATACGTTGATACCACGCAAGAAAACTTTTTAAACACCATGAATATTTCTTGTTATACATTGGCTGCAATCTCAAGACATGCTGATAAATTAATGAGTGATGGTGGCAGTATTATAACACTTTCATATTATGGTGCTGAAAAAGCTATCCCAAATTATAACGTCATGGGCGTGGCGAAAGCGGCACTTGAAGCAAGCGTGAAATACATTGCGCAGGATTTGGGGCCAAAAGGTATTAGAATCAACACAATTTCTGCTGGGCCTGTTAAAACTTTAGCTGCTGCTGGAATAAGTGATTTTAGGGCGATGTTAAAATATAACGAACAAGTATCGCCACTAAGACACAACACAACTTTAGAAGAGGTTGGTGGTGCAGCAGTGTACTTATTGAGTGATCTAAGCAAAGGTACAACAGGCGAAGTTATCCATGTTGATTCAGGTTTCCATGCCATAGGCCTTGCGATGCCAAAGGGGGAAGCAGATGCGTCTTAGAGATTTGGCTACTACTTACATAGACTTCATGAGAAATTTAGGAGCTGAGAAGTCAGATGAAAAAGCGTTCTCATGCTTTTCTAATGTTTTTGCTGAAGATGTTAAAAAGATTGAAAATGGAGCACTCATCGTTCAAGGCTTGCCTGCGCTTCGCGAGCAGCTAGATGCGGTAAGAGCAGCAGTGTTCCCTTGGGCAATTACCGCCCTACAAGAAGGTGATGTGACCGTTGATGAAAGCAGGAGCGCAGCGGTGGTATTCTTCGGTTGGGAAGCTAAAGGCATTGGCCAACATCTGACAGCAGTTAAGTTAGATTTTGCAGATGATAAAATTATCTGTCTGACCGAAGTTTTTACCAAAAGAAGTAAACAAGAGCAGAGCCAGCTGCAGAAGTAATTAAAGGAGTAAGTTATGTTATTGAAAGAAGTCGCAACAAAATATTACAATTTCCTCGCTAAGGTTGGAGCGTCAGAAGATGATTCATTTATGGAAAGTGAAGCTAGCGAAATATTTACACCAAATGTAAAAAAAATTGTAAATGGTGTTTGCGTTGCCGACGGGTTGGGAAGTTTATTAGCCTCGCTTAGAGAAGCCAGGAAGAATGTTTTTCCATGGTCTTCAACAGCACTTGGTGATGATGGTCTTTGTGTTGATACAGAGAAGAATATTGCCACACTCTGTTATGAGCTTAGTGCAACTGGAATGGGAACTTTTTTAGTTATGAAGAATCTAAAAGTTATAGATGGTAAAATTTCTAATATCTATGAAGTTTATAACAAAAAAGCGGAAGAAGTGGCCTCAAACAGCAGGTGAGTTTTCATCCCCGATTTCTTGGGGGTTTTTCTTTGCTGTCATCCCGAACTTGTTTCGGGATCTAGGTTGAGATGCTGAAACAAGTTCAGCATGACCGTGGCTGGTACGCTTTCATCACAAATTATGTGCGCCGAATTCGCGTTAAGACCGCGTTCAGCGGGGCAAATTCACCCTCTGCCGTATACATAATTCATACTATCCGTCAGATCATAAGTTGGGATTAGTACAAATTTACTTTACAGAGCTTCCTCTACCAGCGCTCGGTATATTGTTTTGGTTTGCTGCAAGTACGGACTGAGTAACATGTTTATTAGTATGGAATAGTTGATTCAAATTTACTTGTGGGGTTGTTTTTTGCAGATTTATACTAGTCTGCTCCATTTTTCGAGCGGTTTCAATTAGCTGGAACTCTCTCGCTTTATCGTCCATACTTCCAAATTTTGGCTTCTTATTTGAGATTCTGAGTTTTTGCACAAGTTTCCAAAGATGCGCAAGAGATACAGAATTGTGCTCTTTATTTTGATCATTGCTTTCAAAGAGCTCTTCCTTTTTTGCTTTTTCCTCTTGTTCAAGTTTACTAAGAATAGTTATCAATTGCTCAGGGGTAAGTTTAGCTAGGTTACTTGCACTCTCCGTCCCGCCAGACAACATAATGATGCGTTCAATCATTTGCCCAATATCACTGGGCAAATTCTTAGACACTCCTGATGAAATAGCATTTGACATTCAAGCCCTCCTTGCGAGGCTATTATAGCATAAATACGGTTAAAACACAAACTTTTAAGGTTATATCCCTTAAGTTGATCTCTGTCAACTTACTGATATATAGGAAATTTAGTGCATAATTCAAGTACTTTTATTCTCGTTATTTCCTCAACCTTGCTGTTGTCTTCTGGGCTTGTTTGAAGCCCCGTGAGGACATCTGCTATTAAATTGGCAATTGTGATAAATTCAGCTTTGCCGAATCCTCGGGTTGTGCCAGCAGCAGTCCCTAACCTGATTCCAGATGTAATCATAGGCTTTTCCGTATCAAATGGTATTGAGTTTTTATTGCAGGTTATCCTTGCTCTGTCTAAACTTTGTTCAGCTAGCTTTCCTGTAAGTTTCATTGGCCTTAAATCGGCTACTAAAAGGTGCGAATCTGTGCCTCCAGTGAAGATTGTGAATCCTCTTTTCATAAGTTCAGAGGACAATACCTGGCAGTTTTCAATCACTTTTGATGTGTAATTTTTGAACTCAGGTTGGAGTGCTTCGCCAAAAGCTACAGCTTTCGCAGCAATAACATGCATTAAAGGTCCTCCCTGAAGACCTGGGAAGATTGCAGAGTTGATTTTTTTTGCTAAGTCTTCATCGTTTGTTAGAATCATCCCTCCTCTTGGGCCGCGCAATGTCTTATGAGTAGTTGTTGTAATAACATGTGCATGAGGTACTGGAGAAGGATAATGGCCACCAGCAACTAAGCCAGCAAAATGTGCCATATCAACCATAAGATATGCCCCAACTTTATCTGCAATCTTTCTGAATGCTGCAAAATCAATAATTCTAGGGTACGCAGAGCCACCAGCAATAATTAATTTTGGTTTATGCTCTAGAGCTAAGGCCTCAACTTCTTTCAAGTCTATCAATCCTGTTTCCTTGCTTACATTATAATGCACTGCATGAAACCACTTACCAGAAAGGTTCACTTTCGCCCCGTGTGTTAGGTGCCCGCCTGAATCCAAAGACATACCTAGGATGGTATCGTTGGGTTGAAGTAATGATAAGAAAACTCCTTGATTAGCTTGAGATCCAGAGTGGGGTTGTACGTTCACAAAATTTACCCCAAAAAGTTTTTTGGCGCGATCAATTGCTAAATTTTCTGCTATATCTACATATTCACACCCACCATAATATCTTCTTCCTGAATATCCTTCTGCATACTTGTTTGTGAGGATAGATCCTTGTGCTTCAAGCACAGCCCGACTTACAATATTCTCAGAAGCAATCAATTCAATGTTATGCTGTTGTCGATAGAGTTCCTCTTCAATTGACTTGTATAGTGCTGGATCAGCGTCAGCTAAATTTTGTGTAAAAAAGTTTTGTGGTTTCATTTTATCTACTCTCTTTTGGTGTCTTCCACCCTCAAATTCTGTTTTTAAAAAAGTTTCCGTGATATCCAATGATAACTTATCATCTGTGACTCTACCACCCAAAACTAATACATTCGCATTGTTGTGTAGTCTTGACATTTGTGCATCTTCCACAGATCTGCAAAGTGCGGCTCTTACATGGTTATATCTATTAGCGGCCATTGTAATTCCAATCCCACTACCGCAAATGAGAATACCAAAATGATCGGGATTTTTATTGAGGTGGTCAGCAATTAATTTGGCATAATCTGGGTAATCAACAGAATCTTCAGAGCTCGTGCCAAGATCTATTGCATTTATAATTTTGGACGTTAAAAACTCTTTGAGTTTAAATCCTGCGTGATCAGATGCGATTGCAATTTGCATGAAGTACCAATTTAGATTATTCCAGTATAAAACTTATAAATTAGCAGGATCGTTTATTCAACAAGTTATTAAAGATAGTGCTAAGAACCAAATAGTAGATTTGTATAAGAATAAAAAGTTGTTTATTCAATAACTTCTTCAGGGTATACTCCCCAGATATTTTCTTTCCTTATCCAGCCTGCATATTCGTCCATTTGAACTTTACACCAGTCTGGGTTGCAACTTTTAACAGTTCCAATCACGCCCAGTTCAGCTCTTACCATTGGAAATGAAGACTCGTCGGGATATCTAAATAATACTAATTCTCTTTTTAATTCAGTGTACTCTGAGTCAGAATCCTTATACGTATTGCTATTTACAATAAAGTGTCTCATGCCATTTATTAGATTGACGTGAACCCAACCTTCTTCGCCGTCGATGTCACGAAGTTTTCTCCAGTTTTCAAATTCTGCTACCACTTCCATTGGGTATCCTTTTTTTGTATAAGTCCAGACGATAGGGTATCTAGCGTTTGGCCCTTTACGTAGATTAGTCTCGCTAGATTTTAACGAAACGAAGCGCGGCACAGGTAAGCCAGATACTTGACCAAGTTCTCTTGCGTATATATGGCTGTTGGTAAAAAAGATTAGGGTTAGTAGTAAAATATATCTAAGCATTTTTATAATATTCTTTTAGTTTTCTTATGACATTTGGAGATACAAATCCTGAAAGATCACCCTTGAGTCTTGCCAATTCTTTAACAAATCGCGAAGAAATGAAATGACTTTTTTCAGATGCGGGTAGAAAAATTGTTTGTAAATCTGGTGCAAGTTTGGCATTCATGTATGCCATTTGGAATTCATATTCGAAATCAGAGACAGCACGCATCCCACGGATTAGCACTTTTGCTTCTTGCTGGTGTGCAAAGTCAATGAGTAGTCCCTTAAAAGATTTTACTTCTATATTGCCAGCAGATTTAATGTGAGTTTTAATTTCCTGTTTAGCCATATCAACTCTTTGTCTCAGAGAAAATATAGGTGATTTATTACTGTCTTCTGCAACAGCGATTATAATATTATTAAATATTCCAGAGGCTCTTCGTATAATATCAAGATGCCCTTCGGTTATTGGGTCAAACGTTCCAGGATAGATAGCAATTATTTTCTTCATAAAATTATAGAGAAAATTATTTTATCTTAATTATTAACACTTAAACCAAGGGTGTTCAAGGTTTCTCGAAATTGTTTTGGAATATCGGCTTTGATTTTTATTGTTTTGCCCTCGAACTCAAACTCCATTTTGTAAGAATGAAGGTATAGTTGAACGGGTATATTAGATGAGATTTCTTCTCTTTTTCCATATTTGTCATCGCCTAGAATCGGACATTCTATAAGGGAGCTGTGTACCCTCAATTGGTGAGTTCTTCCTGTGACAAGTTCAAATTCTACTAGCGCGAACTTATTAGCTGTGTAATCCATTACGCGATAGTAAGTAAGTGCTTTTTGGCCTTTTAAGTTCTTTCTTACTTTTTCGAAATTACCCCTTTGTTCCTTTTCAATAGGAATATCAATTTTACCTTGAGATGGTTTTGGTACACCTTGTAGTATTGCCAAATAAAATTTCTGCATTTTTTTAAAGCGAAAGATCTCTGCAAGTTTTGCAGCAACATTGGCTTTGCGAGCAAGAACTAGAATACCGCTTGTGTCTTTATCAATTCTATGGACAAGTTTAGGTTTTTCATCGTAACCAAATCTTAGGCAGTCTGACACATCATCGATGCTATAAGCTATTTTAGTGCCGCCCTGCACAGCGAGTCCCACTGGTTTATTTAAAACTATAATATTTTTATCTTTGTAAATAATTGAGTCGATAATTTCTTTTTCGAGTTTGGGATTTGATTTGCGTTGAGTTGGTTCAGCTTGAATATCAAAATTAGGGAATCTGATTTCATCTCCAGCTTCTAGGATTTTTGAAATATCTGCTTTTTTCCCATTGAGTTTTATTATACCTTTGCGCAGCATTTTGGCAACTAAACCGAATGGTACATGTTTGTGATGGCGTTTGAACCATCTGTCCAATCTTATGCCTTCATCATCTTTTTTAACTTTAATGTTATTCAACGGGTTTGCCATACAAAGCTTTTGAGTTATAGTGTTAATGTAACGTTTCGAAAATCCTTATGCCGCAGGCTCTAAAAAATTTACGCAACAAGATTGCTACTATACCAAATTTTTCTCTAATTGGCAAAGTATCTGCAATACGCGGACTATTGATTGAAGTTACTGGAATATCTCAGTTTTCAAGTGTTGGGTCTTTTTGTGAGATTAAAGCAAGAGACAACCGAATCGTTCGAGCTGAGGTAATAGGTTTTAGAGAGTCAGTAAGTTTGTTAATGCCTTTCGAGGAATTAGTTGGTGTTGGCGTTGGTTGTGAAGTGTTTCTAAAAAGTATTGAACAGACAATTTACCCTTGTGAAGAGTGGCGAGGCAGAGTTATCAATTGTTTTGCAGAGCCAATTGATGGCAAAGGGGTCTTGCCAAAAGGAAAAGATCCATATCTGCTAAGAGCTGATCCTCCGCCAGCACAAGAAAGAAGCAGAGTTAAGGGTAAAATAAATATGGGGGTAAGAGCAGTAAATACTTTTACCACATGTTGCCGAGGACAGAGGTTAGGTATATTTGCGGGCTCTGGTGTTGGTAAGTCAATGATGCTAGCGATGTTCACGAAATTTGCTGATACAGACATAAAAGTAATAGGACTTATTGGGGAAAGAGGAAGAGAAGTTCAAGAATTTATAGAAGATTATTTAGGCGAAGAAGGGCTAAAAAATGCTGTAGTAATTGTGTCGACTTCAAGTGAGTCCGCGTTAGCAAGGCGACAGGCTGCGTATGTAATGATGTCTGTAGCGGAATACTTTAGGGATCAAAATAATGAAGTATTGGCTATGATTGATAGTGTTACTAGGTTTGCCACCGCACAAAGAGAAATAGGTTTGGCTGCTGGAGAGCCGCCAACTACCAAAGGATACACGCCGAGTGTGTTTGTTGAGTTGCCAAAATTACTTGAAAGAGCAGGTCCTGGAACTAGAGATCAGGGTGCCATCACTGGCTTGATTTCAGTCTTGGTCGAGGGTGATGATAATAATGAACCAGTTGCGGATTCTGTAAGGTCAATTCTTGATGGTCATATAGTTTTGGATAGATCTATAGCAGCAAGGGGAAGATTCCCAGCTATAGATGTTCTTAACAGCATTTCTAGAACTATGCCTATGTGTAATAGTTCATATGAGAATAGCTTAATTTTAGAGGCAAAAAAGCTGATCTCTATTTACAGCGATATGGCCGATATGATTAGAATTGGTGCATATAAAAATGGTAGTGACCCTGAGGTTGACCGAGCAATAAAGTACAACCAAGCGCTTGAAGATTATTTAAGTCAGGATTATAAAGAGCAAGATGATTTAGAATCATCATATAGTAAACTTGCGGGTGCAATAGACTTTAGAAATGAAAAAAATTAATTTCCTCAGCGCAGCTATGATTGTTATGATATCTCAATTTGCTTTTGCAGATGTTGATATTAGCAGAGCTAAAAATATTTATTCGCAAATCAGGTGTGCTACATGTCAGGGGCAATCGATAGCTGACTCGAATAGCGAACATGCAAAAATGATGCGCGAATATATTGATAAACAAGTCGCTTTACATAAGTCTGACGAGCAAATTTTTGAAGAAATTAGATCTGCTTACGGGGATTACTTGGTCTTCGATCCTAAATTTTCTATACATACATTTATGCTTTGGTTGCTGCCTTTTGTAGTAGTGATGGTATTGTTTGTTATAGTATTTAGGAGGGTTAAAGATTTCCATAGTGTACAAACGAAGATATGATTGTTAAATAGCGAATTTGGACACACAAACTAAATTTGCTTAAGTTAATAAACTGGTATATAAGTGCTTAGTCGCTTTTTTTTAAATTTTTATGGCAAAAATACTAATAGTTGATGATGAATCGGATATTAGAGAGCTTCTTTCGGATGTTTTGAAAGATGAAGGCTATCTCACACAAACGGCTACAAATGCAAAAACTGCACTTGAGTCTGTGGATTCCTTTGCGCCTGATTTAGTAATTTTGGATATTTGGTTAGAGGGAAGCGAGTTTGATGGGATTGGTGTTTTAAAACGGATAAAACAAAGCAAACCTCAACTTCCAGTTTTGATGATAAGTGGCCACGGGAATATCGAGACTGCAGTTGAGACCATTAGACATGGTGCTTATGACTTTATAGAAAAGCCTTTTAAAGCCGAGAAACTTTTGATTCTCGTAAATAGAGCAATAGAAGCTGCGGCATTATCAAGAGAGAATACAGACTTAAAACAACAACAGCAGATAAATTCTCAATTGCATGGTGAATCAAAACAAATCCATACAGTTATTGAGACAGCAAAACTAATTGCCGCTGCACAAAGTAGGGTATTAATTACAGGTGAGTCGGGTACTGGAAAAGAAGTTTTGGCACGAATGATTCATAAGTTATCTTCTAGAAAAGATAAACAATTTGTAACAATGCATGCAGGGAGTATATCTGATAATGAGTTCGAGGTAGAGTTTTTCGGCATTGATAACGGTAAAGATTTTAGAGAAGGTATTATAGAACGATCGAATGGCGGTATACTTTTTATAGATGAAGTTTCAGAAATGCCGCTACCAGTGCAAGCAAAGCTTCTGAAGCTTTTGCAAGAGCATACTTTTTATAAAGTTGGTAGCAATAAACCTATACAAGTTGATGTTCGAATTATAGCAGCCTCTTCCAAAAACCTAGATTCTGAGGTGGAAAAAGGAAGATTGAATAAGAGTTTGCTATATAGATTGAATGTTGCGACTATCAACATGCCCCCTCTTAGAAATAGAAAAGATGATATCAGAAATCTTTCTCATTCTATAGTGAAGCAACTTTCGGAAAATCTTGGTTTACAAAAAATAGAAATTTCTGAAGAGGCATTTGTGTATATGGAAATGTATACTTGGCCTGGCAATGTGAGGCAGCTTAGAAATGTACTAGAATGGTTGATGCTGATGCACGGTGGTAAAACGATTCAACCTCAAGACCTTCCTGTCGAGATATCTGGGCAACATTCTGGTAGTGCAGCTAATAGTATAGCAAATGATGTTGTTACAAAGCCTCTAAAAGTAGCACGTGATATGTTTGAAAAAGAGTATTTAGAAGCTCAATTGGAGCGTTTTTCTTGGAATATTTCGAAAACAGCAGACTTCGTTGGTATGGAGCGCACCGCCCTACATCGTAAAATAAAAACGCTCGGCATTGAAGAAAAGAAGAAGGCGAAATAATTTTTGAAAAGACTCTGTATTGAATGCGATTACTCCTGATTCTCATTTTTATTTTAAACTGTTATGTTCAGATTGCTCTGGCTGATAAGAATGTCACAGGTTATTGGATTTGGGCGGGCATTCCGCCAACCACAGTTCCCGCTGTTGGAGATCTATATATATATCAGGGGTTAGTTACTGAAAAGCAAACTACACCCCTTTTTCTTAGGAAGGGTTTATATCCCCATCCTATGGAGACAAAAGGGTTGTACCTCTCGTTCAGGATCAGTGGAGAATTACCTGATCCTGCTGTATTAAAAAAATTAGTGATAGCTGTTGCTGCGGATTGGGAAGAGCATGAAGTATTTGTAAAAGGAATCCAACTTGACTTTGATTCACCAACATCCCAACTTGCAAAGTATAAAGATTTTCTTTTAAATTTCAGACAAGCTTTACCACATAAATATAAGCTGAGTGTTACTGGATTGGGTGATTGGTTAAGTGATGGTGACCAAAATACCCTTAAAGAAATTACAGCAATAACTGATGAGATTATTTTTCAGCTATACCAAGGTAGAAGACCATTACCAAACATCGATTTTTATTTGAATAAACTTGTGGAACTAAGATATCCTTTCAAAGTTGGATTTTTAGAGCGATATCAAAACGAAAATTACATTGAAATTCTTAGCATAAATCCTTATTTTATGGGAGCAGTCATTTTTACTCAAAGGTAAGTCATGCTAAAACAAACTATTTTGTTTGGTATTGTTCTAACTATATGGATTAACTTTAGCCATGCTTGTTATCATCCCCCTAAGACAGTCTATAAAGTCCCTACATTTGTAGATTATGACTACATTAATCTAGAATATTATGATTCAAGCTATGGAACAATGGACAGGTTCTATATATTAATTGCTCAATACCCTAATCAGGCTCTTGTTTTAAAGAGGCTCGAAGGAGAGAGAGAAAAAAGCTATCGAGATATTGACAAAGACAAAGCTGAATACATAAAAATTGCGAATGGAATGTTGATATCCAAGGGTATCACCGAAAATATTGCAGACAATTTTAATAAGAAAAAACAAGATTATTTGTACTACTCAACTGTATGTCATAGCAACAATACTAATGCGGCAGTAGCGTTCTTAAATGCTGTAGTTTTAGATCCAAATGTGAAGTCTGGCTATCTAGAACTTGCAAAAATCAGGCTGCAGATTTTCGAATTGTGTAAAGAAGAAACTCCTCAGTTAAGAGTAGGTATACTTGAAAAAATCACTCAGTTAAAAAGCGAAGGTAATTTGGCAGGCTATCCTCTATATCTTGAAGCTCTAGTGAAATTCTATACAAACGATAATGAGGAAGCTTTGGGGCCCTTAAAACAAATCTTAGAACTACATAAAACTAATGATTGGCTGAGGGAAACGGCTCTTTATATGATTGGACGTGTGCAAATGATAAAATCCCAAAAAAATTGGGATGGATATAGTGAACCAGTGGATACTATAGATAAAGAGAGTTTGCGACAGGCTAGGGAGTATTTTGATACTTACGTGAAGACGTATCCAAACGGGGTGTATATACGCTCTGCAGTAGGTGTTAAGCGTAGACTTGCGTATCTCGAGGGCAATAAGCAAGAGCTCAATCGGTTGATAAAGGAAGGAATCAATCAGTCTTTATCTAACCCATCTGATGTTTCAGTACCGGATGTTGACTGGGCTGAATTTAGAAATTTTTTCCAAGGCGAGATGGATATTGAGCGGGATCATCCATTGCTGACTACATATTTTATATTAAATAAATCAGAACTCCCAAAAGATGCTTTAAAAAAATTAGAAAGCGTAAAACATAAATTTGAAGAGTTTTCGGGATTGTATAATTTTCTTTATGCTTCGATTTTATATCGCAACAAGCTGTATGCAGAATTTATCGATCGCATTCCAGAAGAAAAGTTTGACACAAAGCCAACTTCTATTTCTATTGCGGTGATGCGAGCAAGATCATTATCAAACCTTGGTAGAAAACAAGAAGCCTTTGATGCTTGGAAAAAAATAAATGCAGTATTTAAGGATGATATTGTACAAGTTGAACTGGCCTCGATGTATGTCAATGAGCAGAATTTTGAGGAGTTGCTAAAAGATCCTGATATTACAAATATTCGTCTCAAGCAAGATCTAATACAATTCGCAACCGCCAATCCTGATCTAGAAAAACTACTGACAAAAAAATTGCCGAAGTCTTCTAGAGCAATAGTTGAACAGGAATTATTCAAACGGTATTTGCTTGCTGGCCACTTTAAAGATATGTCAAATTTGTATACTAAAGCAAAATCTCCTCGAATTTATATTGGTATTAAGGAGGCAGTAGATGAACTTGCAAAAAACCCAAACGATGCTGATAGTCGTCTAAAGGTTGGAATATTCATGTACAGCCATTTTATTACGTTCGACTCAATGGCTGCAGTCGGTAGGAAAGAGTGGATATATGATGGAGTACCAGGTTTAGAAGAGTTGAAGCCCTATTGTGTCACTTGTAATGCTGTGAATTTGGATGTAGTTCCAAACCACTACCTGGCTCCATACGACCACTTTTTAGTAGCTGAAAGGGAGTATAGCAAATTAGATACGCAATCAGATAACGAAGCCAAGGCATTGTATTATATGACGAAATGCTTCCGATATGGTGAATATCAGTCCCGCTGTCAATGGCAGAAGGATTACAAAAATGAAAGTCAAAAATGGTTCAGTAGGATACATAAGCTTTATCCAGATTCTGAGTGGGCGAAAATGACTAAATATTATTATTGAACAAAAATCTCAGACATGTACTTCCGCACTCTATGAGCCGTCATTTATAATGCGGTCATGAACAAGGAGGCGTTATGGACATAGAATTTCACTACTATGTAAATTACTTAATTGCTTTGGCTGCAGGTTTCAAAAAAGAAGAGGCGTATAAAATTGCTTATAGCGCCCAGTATGTTGATGACAATAATTGGGCGTATGAAATCTCAAATGAGAATGGTGAGACAATTTATAAAAACCAAATCAGCCAAACATTTGATCTGACCT
>CAZVFD010000001.1:67513-133193 GCA_964625465.1 uncultured Candidatus Midichloriaceae bacterium
TGTTCCTAATGAAATAAAAAATGACCAACTTTTCTTGCCAGAAGCCGAGCTGAAAAAAATAATGACTTATTTTCATTTTATTCCTGGTGATTTTGAGGGGTATTCAAATCGCAGAGATGGAAAATCACATCATCTTAACACATCGCCCAATAGCTTTCGTGCGAAAATGGTTTTGCGAAATGCTTTGAAATCTGAAAACCCATACTTAATTGGAGTCGCCTCGCATGCGTTTTGCGACACTTGGGCACACCAAAATTTTACAGGCACATTTGATGAGCATAATTCTATTGATGGATTTCCGCAAAATCTAATTCCAAATATCGGGCATGCAGATGCATTCGACTGGCCAGACCAACTTGATTTAGAGTGGTTTGACTGGCGGTTGCGCATTCCCAAAGTTAACAATATAGAGAGATATTTGCATGCTGCAGACATTTTATTTGCTGAATATTCCAAGCATCTAAAGATGAAACCACTGATGGAAAAAGATATTTTCTTAAAGCGGCTGCAGAAAATATTTGGTAGACCAACTCGTAATCCTGTAAGGCTGATTGATATAAAATATCGGAGGCGCCTGAAAGAATATAATCACCTTGCCCGAGCTTTGACAGGAGAAATTATTCCTAAGTATGATTCTAAATTATGGTTATATGCTGCTATTAAAGTTAATTCCATGAACTACACTTGGCAAACAACCAGTCCGCAAAAATCGGATTGGGTTTTATTTCAAGAAGGCGTGAAGTCAATTTTAAGATAAGGCTATAAATTACCTCTGCGATTGAGAAGACAATTCTTTTAAAGGGATCATTGTTAGAATACTTAAGATGGCATCCATCACAATGAACGATTTAACTATATGGGCTTTTGCTTTCTCAGGTGTATCTGCGCCGATTCTGTTCAAATGAGTCTTCGAGCAATTCATTGCGGTAAGCAATAGACTTACCCCGCCAACTATAAAGCCCGTTGTTGCTGATCCTAATAAGGATGTGGCCAAGTCCACTCGGTCAAGTCCTGGTTCTTTCTGACAACACGCCGCAAATATTGCAATTCCAGCGCAACCTACTAACAATGGCTTTAAGTGTTTTGAATTAAAATTCCAAGCAAGAACTGCCATTGAACCCATGGCATGCATAGATAATAATAAAATATTCTCTGGGATAGAGTTGTTTGAAAAATTAATAGTCATAGAGTTTTTACCTCAATAGAAGATTTACGTTCTTTTACAAAATTTCAATGTAGGGTATTTAAGAAATTTTAATTTACAAGTGATAAAATTAATTGGTTTTTGTTTCGAAATAGTGTCATATCATTCTCAAATATAATGATTTAAAATAATGAAAAACCTTCTCGATAAGGAAATCCAAAATATATTTTTATGGATTCCTGTAATGATGGCTATAGGAATAATTTCATTTTTCCAATTAGATTTCGATCCATCTTTAACGCCATGTTTAGTTGCTCTTGGAATAGCTGCATTCGCGTATTTTATATTCAGAAAAAAATATTATTTACGCATACTTACACTTGGGATTTTCTTTGTGGTTTTAGGTTTTTCTGCAGCAGTTGTTAGAACTGAGTCATTAAAATCACCTGTGCTTGCTGAAAAGACTGATGATATTTGGCTTGAAGCTGATGTTTCTGAAATTCTTCACAATGAAAAAGGTAAAAGAATAGTTTTAGAAAATATTGATACAGACCATTTGCTGAGTTATGAAACACCTAAAAAAATTCGTATAAGTGTAAAATCAGATATAGATGATTTGGAAATAGGGGATCGAATTTTAGTGCGAGCTATTCTTATGCCGCCGCCAGAGCCATCAATGCCAAAGGGTTTTGATTTTGCAGAGTTTGCCTATTTCAAACAGATCGGGGCAATTGGTTATGCAATAAGCAAAGTAACAATTTTAGAAAAAGCATCTGAGTCTAGTACAATTACTAATTTCATTTCTAAACTTAGAAAAAGCGCTGGCGAGAAAATAGCTGCTGTGATGGATCAGCCAGCAGCAGCGATTGGAACGGGCTTACTAGTAGGAGATTCAAGCTCAATTCCTAAAGATGATTTTGAAATTATTAGAACATCAGGAATCGCTCATATTATTGCTATTTCAGGTATGCACATAGTTGTGGTTGTGGGGATGATATTTTTGACAATAAGATTTTTGCTATCACGCTCACAACACATAATTTTGCATTACAATATTAAAAAGATCTCGGCATTCATTGCGATACTTGGCAGCTTTTTATACCTATTATTAGCAGGCAGTCCAGTATCAGCTCAGCGTGCATTTGTGATGTCTGCGTTGGTATTGATTGCGATTATTCTTGATCGTAACGCTAGCCCAATGCGTTCGATTGCAATCTCTGCAATCATAATTTTGCTGATCACACCAGAAGCCATTATGAGCGCGAGTTTGCAAATGTCATATGCTGCATGTATTGCACTTATTGCAAGCTTTGAATTTTCTAAACACATATTTATAAATGAAGGTCGTCATAACTTTTCCAAACTTAAGAAAGTATCTCTGTATTTTGCATCAGTCACTTTTGCGAGTTTGGTCGCAGGTTTGGCTACTGCGCCGTTTATTATTTATCACTTCAATCAATTTTCTACATATAGTCTGCTTACTAATATTTTATCAGTGCCGTTATCAGATTTTTATATTATGCCACTGGGTATGATAGCATTACTATTGATGCCATTTGGTTTAGAAAAAATTGCTTTAGTGCCAATGGAGTGGGGAATTGATTTGATGTTTGGCTATGCAAAATATATCAGCACATTGCCTAACGCTTCATTCTATATACCAAGCTTCACAGATGCTGGAATAGCTTTAATTGCCTGTGGCGGTCTTGTAATTTGTTTTTCTAATACCAAACTTCGTTTCGCTGGAATATTACCGATTGTGATTGGTTTCACCACACTTTATGAATACAAAAAACCACATATTATGCTTGATAAAGAAGGTAAAATATTTGCCATATTGAATGATCAGAATCAGTTGATTGTTTCATCAAAATCCAAAGCAAGATTTACGCGTGATGTTTGGTTGCAATCTTCTGGCGAGAATGAAGTGACCTCTCTTAAAGACATGGGCGATGAAAATTGCACCAAGGATTTATGTCTTTATGAAAAGAATGGCAAGATGGCTCTCATAGTAGGCGCAAAAGAAGACCCGAGTTTATATTGTGTTGGTGTGGACTTATTCATCAACACCAGCGAAAAAGAATTTATTTGTGATCAAGCTAAAACCAACATTAATTTGACTGATCTAAATAAAAAAGGTGCTCATATGATTTGGTTGGATGATCAAGTGGTGATTGATACAGTTGCAGATCATCGATCTGTAAGAGTTTGGAATAATCGAGGGTAAATGAATTAGGGGGCAATCCCCAAGAGCCTACACATGAAAAATTTTATTGATGGTATACTTGGATGTTTAGTTTGCTAGTGCAAACCATCATTAGTGTAATGAAAGCACTCGTTCCTTTCCCCGACCCTTTCCACTCGTACTTTCATTACGCAAAGCGCGCTTCGCGCCGCCCCCTTTTTTTTAAAGGGTTTATATTTTGTTGAAGAACCATAAATGAATTTTTCATAAACATTCCCCGATTAAAAACTAAAAATTCATTTGTGGGACGTTAATGGAAAGTAATTTCGCTTCGTATGCCGTTCTCCCATGGCTAAATTTACATTAAGTGGTCATGCGCCAATCCTGGGAGAATTTATCATTTTATTTTTGGAAAAAAAAGACTATCCTGCGCAAAATTCCGAAGAAGGAGGATTATGAGTACTAGTGATAAACACCAGATTTTTGAACATCTTATCAGCACGTATCTGTATGTTGCCCGCAAATCGGGATTTGAATATGGTGAGATTAATAATAAGTACGTAATCAGCGGAATTCCCTCTGTGATTTTTAATCTTCTTTATTTGTCACGAAATGACGATTTATTGAGCAAAGTAGTGAAAGAAAATATACCATGCATCTGCTTTTCTCAAGGTGAGCTTGAACGTGATTTTGCTGAAATAGCTAAAGATACTGGGTTAGTGCAGATTGATAATGTAATAGCTAATAGGTTTGAAATTCTAAGTGATTGGATATATGAGCCAAGTCAGAATGTAAAGATTGCAAGAGTGCAAACTGATGAAGAGCTGAAATGGTTTGATATAATATCTGGTGAGAGTAATTTGCATCCAAAAAGTTTCGCACATAGTTTTTTGAGAGAGGTTGCAATAGACGATGAGATTTGCGAGTTATATCTTGCTTATCTAGGTGACAAAGCAGTTGGAACAGTGATGGTTTCCTATGTTGATAAAGTAGCTGGTATATATTGGTTAGCGGTATTGCCAGAATACAGAAATAAGGGAATAGCTACGTTACTTACTAATTATGCAATAAATTGTGCAAAGCTCAAAGGCCATGGCTTCATAGTGGCGCAAAATTTAACTCCTTCTCAATCTATTTTTAAAAAAATTGGGTTTAACCCAAGCGGAACATTGCCGCTGTATAGTTACTCTGGGAAATAAATTTTTAGACAAACTAAGCTATTGCCGTTCAGGCGTAGTGGTAGCTGCTGCTTTTTGTTTTTGACTATCTGCAACTAAATTTAGCAATTTGTCTAAAACTTCTTTGGTGCATAAAACGATGTTTTGCCTTGTTCCCTGGGATTGCCAAAAGTCCCCAATATCCACCTTCTGATATAGCAATGTTACAACATTTTTATTGTCTTTGTATTTTTCTGGATTTTTTGAATCAATATTAACTTTGAAATTGTCATCACTTAACAACGAGAGTAGGCTAAAAATTCTATCGTCAGTATCCGGTTGTGGGCCATTGGCTATGGATATAACGGCCGGACAATCATTGCTTATTACCCAATATGGAGTATTCGTTGCAAATGTAAATTCTAAGGCTGAATTGCCATCTTGTAGATAAGATTCTACCTGTTGTGTTGTAGGTTTATGCTGCATGGTACCTCATAAAAATTACCATAGTTACTATGTATATACATAAAGAAATTTTCAAGCATTTAGTCAAGAATAATAGATTACATCAATTTATCGTAGAGGAATAAAACCCGGAAGATAATGATCACAATTTTAGGGGCTAGTAATTGTTCACTAGCGTGTAAAAGTCCTGCAGTACGTCATTAGTGCAAAGCACGATATTGTCGCCGACGCCTTGTAGCCATGTGAAATCCCAATTTTCAAATTGATTATGTATTAATGTGAGACCTTGTTTTGGGTCTAAGTACACTTCATAATTATCTGTACTTTTAGTAGAAAAAGTCTGTGTTCCATTATCCAAGTACGAGAGTATTTCATGTACCTTATTTGGTCTTGCATCGCTGAATAAATCAGCGCTATAAATTACTATGTGTCCAGGATAACCCTGCACATCTTTAAATGTATCATTGGTTCTAAAATAAACTTCTAATTTTTGATTACCATCCTGTAGGAAATCCAAAATCTTTTGGTTGCTCGGAATTTGGGTCTTGGCCATTTTTAGTCCTTAAAAAGGTTACATGTTAATATTGAGCATAAGAAATCAAGATTTCAAATCAAATCTTGACCTTTTTTCTATAAAATTCATACTTAAAATTACTTCCATAAATTCAAAAATATGCTGGATCTAAAAAAACATATAACCAACACTCCTGACTTCCCTGCCAAGGGGATAGTTTTTAGGGATATATCGCCGTTACTTAGGGATAAGTTTGTAGAAACAATAGATGCATTATCTAAGCTCTACAGCCCTTCTGAGTGGGATGGAATTGATTGTATTGGCGGCATTGAATCTCGTGGTTTTATATTTGCAGCTCCTCTTGCATATAAGCTAAATAAAGGCTTAGTAATGATAAGGAAAAAAGGCAAGTTGCCAAACCCAGCGGCAAAACAAAGTTATACGCTAGAGTATGGTGAGGCAACTTTAGAGATGCATGCTGGCAAAGGACGAATGATGATTTTAGACGATGTTTTGGCAACTGGCGGCACCTTAACTGCAGCTGCAAATCTAGCCGATAAAGCGGGATATGATGTGAAGGCTTTAGGAGTGCTAATAGATTTAAATATTATAAAAGACTTTAAATGGCGAGATGTTCGGTGTAAAAGCCTCATAGGCTATTAACCATCTTCATCGTCAAAAATGGTAACAATAAAACAAGTATTAAAAGATGCGGTTCAGCAACTGAGTGCTTGCCGACATGTTACAACTGCTCAGCTTGATGCCGAAATTCTACTCTCACATGCAATTGGCAAGAGTAGAGAGTATTTAATTGGTCACGAAGATGATCTCATTGCTGCAGAATTCGTTCAATCACTTACACAAAGAAGGCTATCAGGAGAGCCAATTGCATATATAACGGGCAAAAAAGATTTTTGGAAAAGAGAATTCAAGGTAACAAAAGATACTCTCATACCTAGACCAGAGACTGAGCTGATAATTGAAAAGGCCTTGGAGATTTTCACAGATAAAAAAACTAATTTGGAAGTCTTGGATTTAGGGACTGGGACTGGCTGTATAATGCTATCAATACTTGAAGAGTTTCCAAATGCTGTAGGGGTAGGCGTAGACATTTCCAATAAGGCACTGGACATTGCAAAAGAAAATGCGTTGGGAAATAGCAGAGTTGAATTTATTCAAAGTAACTGGTTCGATAATTTGGGAGATAGAAAATTTGATTTAATTGTGTCAAATCCACCTTACATTTCAAAATCTGAAAGCTTGGGGATATCTGTTGTGGATTTTGAACCACACTCAGCTTTGTTTGCGGAAGATGATGGCTATAAATGCTATAAAATTATAGCTAAAGATATCAAGAAACATCTCAAAAAAAATGGTGTAGGGATTTTTGAATTTGGCCAAGGACAAAGTGAAAAAGTAGCAGATATATTTAAATTTTTTGGCTTTAGAAGTAATAAGATTTGCATGGACTTAGCAGGAATTGATAGAGTAATAATGATTCAAAATTAATTTATCAGCTAATGACACACAGTCTTGATCTGAGAAATACCGATACATCAAAAGTAAGAAAATCCATTATTGCAGGTTCTGTGGTGACGTTTTTAACTTTTTTAGCTCTAGGTAGCGCTTATAAAAATTGTGAAAGTTGTTTGACAAATAACCAATATTTGCAGATGAATTGCCATCTTCGATTTTCTAGCCCTCCCTTAATTCCAATGTTTATGCCCAGTCTGCTCTTAAATATTGTACTCTGCCTAACTTGTATGGATCTTTTTTCTAGTATTTGTAATGGTATCAATAAATTTAGCCGAAGGGTATATTGGAATGTTAAAAACCAATTTACAGGGTCTGATTCTAAGTACTTCATAAAAATTCTTGAGCAATACGGTAACCTTGCAAAACACAAATTTGCTGATGGTAAAGAGAAGCCATGTATTGTTTTAGAGGGGTTCGTAAATAATGAGCAAGGATTCAGCAATATAGAGTTTGTAGATGCAAAAACGTATATCTTTCTTGCTCCAGCCATCTTTTCAACTTTAAAAAATTCAATTGAAAGAAGAGAAAACTTGAAAAACAGTGGTCTTATACGTTAGAATAGTCGCTCAATTTAGAGGTGATATGAAGACAGCATTTTTATTTCCAGGACAAGGCTCTCAATTTATTGGGATGGGGAAAGACTTATTCGAAACTTTTCAAGAATCTAAAGAGGTATTTCAAGAAGTTGACGATGTGCTTAACCAAAAGCTTTCGGCATTAATGTTCAGCGGAGAGATTGAAGAGTTAACCAAAACAGCAAATACCCAACCAGCAATAATGGCTGTATCAATTGCTGTAGCAAAAGTTCTTGAAAAACAAGGTGGGAAGAATTTATCAGATTTTGCAGATTGTGTAGCTGGTCACTCTCTTGGAGAATATAGTGCGCTTTGTGCAGCGGGCATGTTTAGTTTATCAGATGTAACAAAACTACTTAGAATTCGTGGGGACGCTATGCAAAGTGCAGTTCCGGTGGGGCGGGGTAGTATGTTAGCTCTAATTGGCGCTAATTTGGAAAACGCTGATGCAATTTGTAAAGAGGCTTCCCAATTAGGTGTTTGCCAAATTGCTAATGATAATGGCGCAGGACAAATTGTTTTAAGTGGTGCAACCACTGCGGTTGATAAAGCAGCAGAAATTGCTGCAAATCATGGTGTTAGAAAAGCTGTGAAATTAAATGTAAGCGCTCCTTTTCATTCGTCACTGATGAAGCCTGCAGCAGTAAAAATGCAAGATGCTTTAAGTAATACTGCCACGAAAACGTTAACTATGCCACTCGTTGCTAACGTATCTGCGCAAATTGAAACAGATGCCATGCAAATTAAAACTTTGTTAGTTGAGCAAGTGACTGGTCGTGTTAGATGGAGAGAGAGTATGGAATTTATGATCTCTAAGGGAGTAGAACGTTTTGTTGAGGTCGGGCCTAATAAAGTTCTTTCAACGATCGCAAAGAGAATGAATGAGAATGCAAAAATCTTTAGCATCCAGACGCCTAAAGATATTGAAGAATATTTAAATCAAATGTAGTCTTCATCCAAATTGGGATAAATGTCATCCTGAATTTATTTCAGGATCTTGTTATTAGATGCTGAATCAAGTTCAGCATGACAATATATAATATAAATTAGGAGAAAAAAATGTTTTCATTAGCAGGTAAAAATGCGTTAGTAACTGGTGCAACAGGTGGTATTGGCCATGCAATTGCTAAAAAATTACATCAAGCGGGTGCAAATGTAATAATCAGTGGTACTAGAGAAAATGTACTACAAGAGTTAGCAAATGAACTTAAGGAACGAGTTGTAGTTCTGCCAGCAAATTTAAAAAATTCTGAAGACATAATCGGCCTTTATGCGAAAGCGGAAGAGAAAGCGGGGCAGGTTGATATAATTGTATGCAATGCGGGTATTACGCGTGACAACCTTCTTATCAGAATGAGTGAGCAAGAATTTGATGAAGTGATTAACGTTAATCTAAAAGCTGTTTGGTTATTAAATCGCGAAGCTGCTAAAGCTATGACTAAAAGAAGAAGTGGTAGAATTATAAATATCTCTTCTGTAGTAGGTGAGTCTGGAAATTTTGGTCAAACCAATTATGCGGCGGCAAAAGCTGGTATTATTGGTATGACAAAGTCGGTAGCTTTAGAATGTGCCACTCGTGGAGTTACAGCGAACTGTATAGCTCCAGGATTTATTAAAACCCCAATGACAGAAGCTATTCCAGAAAATGTTGTTAAGGAAAAGATATTGCCTAAAATTCCAATGGGAATGATGGGTGAGCCTGAGGATATCGCAAACGCAGCCTTGTTTTTAGCGTCAAATGAAGCTAGACTCATTACAGGGCATACAATTGATGTAAATGCGGGGATGTACATGAGGTAATACCTCTGCTCCGCTCTAAAGGGCAATGATAGAAAAAAAATATCTAGAGTTAATTCAGGGTGCAGGTCTTGAAAAAGACCTAAGACAGCTTGCGCTTGTTCATAAACTAGATAGATATAAGTCCAAAATAGACGCGCCTAAAAAACTCATCTCAAAGCTTGTAAGTTCTTTGCGTTTTAAAAACCATAAACACAGCCGTGGAATATATATATGGGGCGAAGTTGGCAGAGGAAAATCCATGCTTATGGATTTGTTTTTTAATTCCCTAGAAAATAAGCAGAAGCTAAGAGTTCACTTCCATGCGTTTATGAAAGACTTCCATAAATCTCTTGATCAATGGCGAAAAAAGCATAAAGACAAAGACAGTGCGGCAGACCCGATACCGCAGCTTGCTAAAGAAATTTCAAAAAAATACCAAGTGATTTGTTTTGATGAGTTACAAGTCACAAATATTGCAGATGCAATGATGCTTTATAGGCTGTTTGATTCTTTGCTAGGTTATGGCACATATCTATTTATTACTTCTAATCGAATCCCATCTGATTTATATAAAGATGGGCTGCAAAGAGAGCATTTTTTACCATGTATCAAGCTTTTAAAATCTGAGTTAGAAGTATTCGAACTGAATAATTTTAAAGACTATAGGTTGGACAAAATAAAATCGCTTAAGCAAAGATATTTTGCGCCGATAAATTCTAGCAATGACAATAAAATAGACAAAATAATACAAGACTTAACTGGTCATGAAGAACTAGGATTTAACGATGTGTATGTAGATAACTCCAGAAGCTTAAAAGCCGTGAGGTCTTATGGGGGCGTTGCTGTCTTTACTTTTAAAGAGCTGTGCGAAGTGCCTTATGGAGCGATTGATTACATAGCTTTGTGTAATCACTTTAATACAATAGTTATCAAGCATATACCAGATTTGAGCCCAGCTAACCATAATGAGGCTTTGCGATTTATCACTCTTGTTGACTGCATGTATGAAAATAAGACAAAGCTAATTTGCTCTGCCGCCAGCAAGCCTGAGTTATTATATAATAGTGGCAAAAACGCTTTTGAATTTCAGAGAACAATATCTCGCCTGAATGAAATGTTGAGTGATGAGTATGTTTTAAGTTAGTAAAATTACTTAAATTGCCTTGACATAAACTCAATATCGTTATAAATATCACCTTCACGCATGTAAAATATAGTGTTTTATGTGGTGAAGTTACTTTAGATTTTTATCTAAAGTGGTTCCATAAAAGCATCAAAAGCAGAGACTTAACCTATGGAAATAGCGAAATTTTACAAGGAAGTGAAGGTAGAGACGGCAAAGATTGCTTGGCCTTCAAAAAAAGAGACCCTTACTGCGTCGACACTTGTTTTTGTGTTGGCAGCCGTTGCTGGTTTGTTTTTTTTGCTTGCGGATGCGGTGATATATAAAGTTATTCATTTTATTTTAGGGTTATAAATAGTGGCTAGTCGCTGGTACATAATAAATACTCTTTCGGGATATGAGCATAAAGTAGCTAAGCTCATACAAGATCACGCTGAAAAGAAAGGATTCTCGGCGAAGTTTGAAGAGATAGTTGTTCCAGTTGAGAATGTGACTGAGATTAAGAAGGGCAAGAAAGTTACTGCCGAGAAGAAAATTTTCCCAGGTTACATAATGATCAAGATGGAGCTTGATGATGTTTCTTGGAACTTAGTAAAAAATATTCCTAGGGTTTCAGGGTTTTTAGGCGGTAGTGGTAAGCCAGCTCCGATTCCAGAGAGAGAAGTTACGCGCTTGATGCAGCAAGTACAAGAGGGTTCTGTCGCAAAAGAAGTTGAGCTTTCTTATGATGTTGGTGAGACGATTAAGATTATTGAAGGTCCATTCCAGACTTTCAACGGTGTTGTAGATGAAGTTGATTTGAGCAAAAAGAGACTTAAAGTTTCTGTTTCAATATTCGGCAGACCTACGCCGGTAGAATTAGAGTTTAATCAAGTAGAGAAATTTAAATAATTATTTAGGAGAGAAGTCGTGAAGAAGAAAGAACCAGTTGGCAGTATATCATTGCAAGTGCCTGCGCACCAAGCAAATCCATCGCCTCCCATTGGACCTGCATTGGGCCAAAGAGGCTTGAACATCATGGAATTTTGTAAGCAATTCAATGAGCATTGTAAAAAAAGAGGATACGCCCCTGGGGATGTGATTCCAACAGTTATCACGTATTTTGCTGATAAGACATTTACATTTATCACCAAGATGCCTCCAGTGCCGAACATGATCAAAAAAGCGTTGGGCATAACTAGCGGAGCAAAAACTCCTGGCACACAAGTTATTGGAACAATTTCAATGGCTCAGATTAATGAGATTGCAAAAGCAAAAATGGAAGACATGGGTGTTGACGATTTGGATGCTGCAATAAGCATGGTCAAAGGCACTTGTGTTTCTATGGGTGTTAAGGTTCAAGAATAAGCGAGAAAGAGAAAATTAATATGGCAAAAATTGGTAAAAGAATTAGAGAAGCAAATAAGCTTGTTCAAGCAGAAAAGCTATACTCTTTAGACGAGGCTATTGAAGCAATTGCTTCTTATGCAAAAAAATGTAAAGCGAAGTTCGATGAAAGCGTAGAAGTTGCAATGAAGTTAGGAGTTGATCCTAAGCAGTCAGATCAGCTAGTTCGTGGCGCTGTTGCAATGCCAAATGGACTTGGAAAGACAATCAAGGTTGCAGTTTTTTCTGAGCCAGAAAAAGTTAAAGAAGCTAAAGATGCTGGCGCTGACGTTTGTGGTTCTGAAGACCTGATTGAGATTGTGAAGGGTGGCAAGATTGAATTTGATATTGCAATTGCTACTCCAGGAATGATGGCTTCTGTAAGTAAGTTAGGAAAGGTACTTGGGCCGAGAGGATTAATGCCTAACCCTAAGCTTGGCACAGTTTCAAACAACATTAAAGAAGCTGTACAGAAAGCGAAAGCAGGTCAAGTTGAATTTAAAGTTGAGAAGGCTGGTATAATTCACGCTGCAGTAGGCAAAGTGAGTTTTGCTCCAAAGGCAATTAAAGAAAACATAGTTGCCCTGTATGATGCAGTTGTTCAAGCGAAGCCAGCAAGTGCTAAAGGTGTCTATATGCAGTCACTTTACTTAAGCACTTCGATGGGGCCTTCAATTAGGCTTGACATGGCAAAAGTGATGGGTTAACATCGCCCTCCAATACAGATGAGTAAGAATAGAATAATACATTAGTGGATATATAGTGGATAAAGTTAAAAAAAGAGAAGTAGTTGAGCAACTTAAAGGCGCGTTTTCTGCGTCACAGGTTGCGATTATATCTCACAACAAAGGGTTGACTGCTTCAAGCGTTAAAACTTTGAGAAGAAATATAAGAAAAGCATCAGCTAAGTATACAGTTGCGAAAAATACTTTGACACAAATTGCGGTCGATGGAACAGAGTTTGCGAGTTTGAAAGATTTGTTGGAAGGTCCAACAACTATCGCTTTGTCAAATGATCCAGTCTCAATATGCAAAGTATTAGTAAACTTTTCAAAAGAAAACAATAAGCTTGAAGTTCTCGGTGGTGTCGTCGAAGGAAAATTCCTAGATGCAAATGCTGTAAAAGAAATGGCGTCGTTGCTATCACTAGACGAACTACGTGGCAAACTTGTTGGCTTGATTCAGGCTCCGGCAGCTCAGATTGCTAGAGTGCTCAAAGCTTATGCAGATAAAGAACAAAAAAATTAATTTTAGATAGAAGAGAGGAGAAAATGGCTAATCTAGAACAAATCGTAAATGATCTTTCAAATCTAACCGTAATGGAAGCTACGCAGCTTTCAAAATTGTTGGAAGAAAAATGGGGTGTATCAGCTGCTGCTCCGGTTGCAGTTGCTGCCGCTGGTGGTGCTGCTGCCGCAGAAGAAAAAACAGAATTTGATGTTATTCTTGTTGATGGTGGTGCAAATAAAGTTGCTGTAATTAAAGAAGTAAGAGCTATCAACTCAGCTCTTGGCTTGATTGAAGCAAAAGGACTTGTAGAAGGCGCTCCAAAACCAATCAAAACTGGTATTTCTAAAGAAGAAGCTGGTAAGATTAAAGAGCAATTAGAGAAAGCAGGAGCAAAAGTAGAAGTTAAATAACTTCACTTTTTTCTTAAGAACTTATAGGGTATATCAAAAATTTGAATATACCCTTTCACTATTTAAAAACTTTTTTGGTGTTTAGCGTGGCGTCACTCACAACTAGAAAAAGAATGAGAAGAGTATTTGGGCAAAATGTTCAAGTTGTTGAAATACCTAATCTTATTCAAGTTCAAAAAAATTCGTATGAGTCTTTCCTTCAATTAAATTGTCCATCTGATAAAAGAGAAAATGTAGGCCTTGAAAATGTTTTCAGGTCAATTTTTCCTGTGTCAGATTACGATGGAAGGGCATCAATAGAATATGTTAAGTATGAGCTAGACCCGCCTAAATACGACATAGAAGAATGTATTCAAAGAGGTGTAAACTTTGCTGCGCCTTTGCGCGTAACATTGCGCTTAATTGTTTGGGATATAGACGAAGAAGCTGGAATCAAGGAAATTAAAGGGATCAAGGAACAAGATGTCTATATGGGTGAAATCCCACTCATGACACACAGCGGTACCTTCATTATCAACGGTGCGGAACGCGTTATAGTTTCTCAGATGCATCGTTCTCCTGGCGTTTTTTATGATCACGACAGTGGTAAAACACACAGTTCAGGAAAGTATTTATACTCTTCGAGAATTATTCCTTACAGAGGTTCTTGGCTTGATTTTGAGTTTGACGTAAAAGATATAATTTACTTCAGGATAGACAGAAAAAGAAAGCTATATGTAACAACATTACTTAGAGCTATTGGTCTTGATAAAAATGGAATTTTAAATCAATTCTACAACATTCTATCTTATAAACGCCATAAAGATGGTTGGAAAACAACTTTCAACCCATCGCGTTTTAAAGGTATGAAAATCTTTAAAGATATTGTTGATGCTAAAACTGGCGCTGTTCTCATCGAAGCTGGGACAAAAGTTACTCCACGTTTAATCAATAAACTATCTGAAAAAACAAATGTAGAGTATCTAATCGAGAAGCAAGAAGTTGTAGGCACCTATATTGCGCAAGATATCGTTGATGATGAAACTGGCGAAATTATTTTGGAAGCTGGTGATGAGATCTCTTATGATGCACTTGAGCAAATTGATTCCAAAAAACTATCAGAGCTTAAGATTTTAGATATAGACTATTTAAATGTCGGACCTTACATCAGAAACACTCTAGTATTGGACAAAAATCAAAGTAAAGACGAGGCACTTGCTGATATTTATAAAGTTTTAAGACCAGGTGAGCCTTCTACGCCTGAAGCAGCAGAATTACTATTCAAGTCAACATTCTTCGAGATTGAAAGATATGATTTATCTGCTATCGGTAGGATGAAAATTAATGCAAAGCATAGTTTGAATACACCAGAGAATCATACTGTTTTAACAAATGAAGATATCATTGCGATTGTAAAACACTTAGTACGTTTGAAAGACGGATTTGGTGAAGTTGATGATATCGATAACCTAGGAAATAGACGTGTGCGTTCTGTGGGTGAATTGGTTGAGAATCAATTCAGACTCGGTTTAATAAGAATGGAAAGAGCCATCATTGAGAGAATGAGTTCAGTAGAAATTGATACTGTAATGCCTCATGATTTAGTAAACTCAAAAGTCCTTATGGCTGTTATTAGAGAGTTTTTTGGAACATCTCAATTGTCTCAGTTCATGGATCAAACAAACCCTCTATCAGAGATTACACACAAAAGAAGACTTTCAGCTTTAGGCCCAGGTGGCCTTACACGTGAGAGAGCAGGCTTTGAGGTGCGTGACGTTCATACAACTCACTACGGACGTATTTGTCCTATTGAGACTCCTGAAGGACCGAATATTGGACTAATCAACTCGCTTTCTACTTACGCAAGAATCAATAAGTATGGATTTATTGAAAGCCCTTATAGGCAAGTTAAAAATGGAAAAGTTACCGATCAAGTTGATTACTTATCTGCAATCGAAGAGGCAAACTTTACCATTGCACAAGTTAGCGCTGAAGTTGACAAAAATGGCAGATTCGTAAGCGAATTTGTAAGTTGTCGAAAATTTGGTGAAATCGTTTTAGCTAAGCCTGAAGATATTCATTATATTGTAGTTTCACCTAAGCAGCTAGTTTCTGTTGCTGCATCTTTAATTCCTTTCTTGGAAAACGATGATGCGAACAGAGCATTGATGGGATCAAACATGCAACGCCAAGCAGTGCCGCTATTAAAAAGCGAAGCGCCTTTAGTTGGGACAGGAATGGAGGCAGTAGTTGCCACAGACTCGGGCTCAAGCGTTGTTGCGCGTCGTGATGGTGTAGTTGATCAAGTTGACGCGAATAGAATCGTGATCAGAACAAATGACTTGGGTGCTGAAGAAGGTGGTGTTGATATTTATTCCTTAGTGAAGTTCCAAAAATCAAACCAAAACACATGCGTAAACCAAAAGCCAATTGTAAAGGCTGGTGAAAAAGTTAAGAAAGGTGACATCCTTGCTGACGGTCCGAGCACAGACTTGGGCGAGTTGGCTCTAGGTAGAAACGTTCTCGCTGCTTTCATGCCATGGAATGGTTATAACTATGAAGATTCAATTCTTCTTTCTGAAAGATTGGTTAAAGAAGATGTGTTCACTTCACTTCACATTTATGAATTTGAAGTGATAGCTCGTGACACTCGCCTTGGGCCTGAAGAGATTACTCGTGATATTCCAAATATCGGTGAAGAAGGCTTGAGCAAGATCGATGAAATCGGTGTTGTTCACGTTGGTGCGGAAGTAAAGCCTGGCGACATTCTCGTTGGTAAAGTTACTCCTAAGAGCGAATCACCAATTACACCAGAAGAAAAATTACTAAGAGCAATTTTTGGTGAGAAAGCTTCTGATGTTAGAGATTCATCATTACGCGTGCCACCTGGAACAAGAGGTACAGTCGTTGGTGTCCGAGTATTTACAAGACGTGGTATTGAGAAAGACGAAAGAGCACTTGCTCTTGAACGACTTGAAATTGATAGACTCGCAAAGGATCGTGATGCTGAGCTTGGTATCGTTGAAGGTTACGTTTTCGGCAAAGCATTTGAAGCACTAGATGGCAAAAAAGTTGTGAGTGGTCCAAAGCAAGTCAAAGCTGGCGCGACGATCGACGAAGAGCTATTCAAGAGTTTACCAAAACGGCAAGTTTGGATGCTTTCTGTTGACAACAAAAAAGCTATGTCCGAGTTGGAAAAACTTAAAGCTTTCTATGAAAGAGCAGTTGATGAACTAGACAATAAGTTTAAAAAGAAAGTAGAAAAAGTGCAGAGCGGTGATGATTTACCGCAAGGTGCTTTAAAAGTTGTTAAAGTTTATGTTGCTACGAAATTGAAGATTCAGCCAGGTGATAAAATGGCTGGTCGTCATGGTAACAAAGGTGTTGTTTCTAAAATTGTACCTGTAGAAGATATGCCATTCTTAGAAGATGGAACCCCTGTGGATTTAGTTCTAAATCCTTTGGGCGTACCTTCAAGGATGAACGTTGGTCAGATTCTAGAAACTCACTTGGGCTGGGCAGCGCAAAGCTTAGGCAAACAAATTTCAGCTGCAGTAGCTAAGTCTGAAAGCATGAAAGATAAGCAAGAAGTACGTGATACTTTAACCAAAATCTTTAATGGTAAGAACGATGCTGAGTTTAGAAAGTACATTGAAGAAATGAACAATTCTGAAATCAGCGAGCTAGCAGGTAACTTGACAAAAGGTGTGCCTTTTGCAACCCCAGTGTTCGATGGTGCAAAAGAAGCAGATATTGCAAAAGCACTTGAGTCAGCAGGATTACCAACTTCTGGGCAGGTAATGCTTAGAGACGGCAGAACTGGTGAGTATTTCGCAAGACCGGTAACAGTAGGTTGTATATACATGTTGAAGCTTGATCACTTAGTTGATGATAAGATTCACGCCCGTTCAATCGGTCCATACAGTCTTGTTACTCAGCAACCTTTGGGTGGTAAGTCACACTTTGGTGGTCAGAGATTCGGTGAGATGGAATGTTGGGCACTTCAAGCTTATGGTGCTGCATACTCTCTTCAAGAAATTCTAACCGTTAAGTCGGATGACGTAACTGGCAGAATTAAGATTTATGAATCAATTGTAAGAGGTGACTCAAACTTTGATTCAGGGTTGCCTGAGTCATTTAATGTGATGGTTAAAGAGCTGAGATCACTTTGCCTAAACATTGAAATGGTGAATAGCGAAGAAGACAAACAACAAGTTGCTGAAGCTGAAGAAGCTAAAGCTGCTAACTAAAAAATGTATTGATAAGGTTTAAGAGGTTCTAAAAATGGCAGAATTTAATTTGTTTGGTAATGTAAATAACTCGCAAAACTTTGACCAAATAAAAATTTCACTTGTAAGCCCAGAGGTAATTCGCTCATGGTCATTTGGTGAAGTTAAAAGGCCAGATACTGTTAATTATAGAACCATTAAGCCGGAAAATGGCGGTTTATTTTGCTCAAGAATATTTGGACCAGTAAGAGACTATGAGTGTCTTTGCGGCAAATATAAAAGAATGAAATATCGTGGAATTGTTTGCGAAAAATGTGGAGTTGAAGTCACATCGTCAAAAGTCCGTAGAGAAAGAATGGGACATATTGAGTTGGCAACATCTGTTGTTCACATATGGTTCCTTAGATCTTTACCATCTAGAATCAGCACACTTCTAGACATAGCATTAAAAGATTTAGAGAAAGTTCTATACTTCGAAGGCTTCATTGTTATCGACCAAGGTGTAACAACTTTGCAGAAAGGACAAATCTTGAGTGAAGAAGAATACTACGACATGCAAGATAAATTCGGCGAAGATGCATTCCAAGCTGGCATAGGTGCTGAAGCAGTAAAAAAAATGCTTCAAGCGATAGATCTTAAAGCAGAAAAAATGAAGTTGAGAGAAGAACTATCTTCTACATCATCAGAAACAAAGCGTAAGAAAATTGTTAAGAGGCTAAAATTAGTTGAAGATTTTATTTCTTCTAAAAACAAGCCTGAATGGATGGTGCTTGATGTTCTTCCAGTAATCCCGCCTGATCTACGCCCATTAGTAATGCTTGATGGTGGTAGATTCGCTACATCAGACCTAAACGAGCTATATAGACGAGTGATCAATAGAAATAATCGTCTAAAAAGGCTTATTGAGTTGAAAGCTCCTGAAATTATCGTTCGAAACGAAAAAAGAATGTTGCAAGAAGCTGTTGATGCATTGTTTGATAACAGCAGAAAAGGCAGAGCAATTAAGAGTTCAAACAAACGTCCATTTAAATCTCTCGCAGACATGTTAAAAGGTAAGCAAGGTCGCTTTAGACAGAACTTACTTGGTAAGCGTGTTGACTACTCTGGTCGTTCAGTAATTGTAGTAGGCCCTGAATTAAAGCTACACCAATGTGGTCTTCCAAAGAAAATGGCGCTTGAATTATTCAAGCCGTTTATATATTCGAAACTAGAGTTGTATGGAATGGCACCTACTCTAAAAGCGGCTAAGAAATTAGTCGAGTTAGAGAAGCCAGAAGTTTGGGATATTTTAGCAGAAGTCATCCGCGAGCATCCAGTTTTACTAAACCGTGCGCCTACACTACACAGGCTTGGTATACAGGCGTTTGAGCCAATACTTATTGAAGGTAAGGCGATCCAGCTTCATCCTTTAGTTTGTGCTGCATTCAACGCTGACTTCGATGGTGACCAGATGGCGGTTCACGTTCCTCTATCAATGGAGGCTCAACTTGAAGCTCGTGCGCTAATGATGTCGACTAATAACATATTAAGCCCGCAAAACGGTAAGCCAATTATTGTTCCATCTCAAGATATGATTCTTGGATTGTACTACATAACTTTGATGTTTGATGGTGAACAAGGTGAAGGTGGTTTATATAATGACGCAAGTGAATTAGAACATGCTATACACTCTGGGTCACTTTCTCTTCATGCAAAAATTAAGTGCAGAAGGAAACAAGTCCAGTCAGATGGAAGTGTTGTAACAATCGTTGCTGAAACAACGCCTGGACGTGTATTATTGTCCGAAGTATTGCCTAAAGATGCGAATATTGGATTCGAAATGGTTAACAAGCTGATGACTAAAAAAGAAGTCCAGCAGTTGATTGACATAGTATACAGACATTGTGGCCAAAAAAATACAGTGGTGTTTGCTGACCAGATAATGTCGCTTGGATTTGCATATGCATGTAAAGCAGGTATTTCATTCGGAAAAGATGACATGTTTGTTCCACAAACAAAGGAAAAGCACATTCAGGAAACTGATGCTGAAGTTAAGTTGTACGAGCATCAATATGCAGACGGTTTAATTACCAGCGGTGAAAAATACAATAAAGTTGTAGATGCTTGGACAAGATGTACAGATCGAATTGCCATGGACATGATGAAAGGAATTTCAGTTAAGCCAATAGGTGACGGCAAAACAGCAGCACATCGTAAAGTAAACAACATCTTCATGATGGCAGATTCTGGAGCTAGGGGTTCTGCAGCACAGATTAAACAGCTGGCTGGTATGCGTGGTCTGATGTCAAAACCATCAGGTGAAATTATCGAGAAGCCAATTATATCTAACTTTAAAGAAGGCCTAAATGAGCTTGAATACTTCATTTCTACTCACGGTGCTCGTAAAGGTTTATCGGATACAGCTTTAAAAACTGCTAACTCTGGTTACTTAACTCGTAAGCTTGTTGATGTATCTCAAGATTGCATAGTTTCAGAAGATGATTGTGGTACAGAAAGTGGAATCATTGCGAAATCAGTTATCGAAAATGGTGAGGTGATAGTACAACTTAGAGATAATATTTTAGGAAGGACATCAGCGATTGATATACATGATCCAAATACAAACAAAGTTGTAATCAAGGCTGGTCAGTTGATTGACGAGAATGCTGTTGAGAAAATAGACTTACTTGGAATAGACGAAGTAAAGGTTCGTTCAGTATTAACATGTAAAAGTGAAGTTGGTATTTGTGCGAAATGTTACGGTCGTGATTTAGCTACAGGTATACAGGTTAACATTGGTGAAGCTGTAGGGGTTATTGCAGCTCAATCAATTGGTGAACCAGGAACACAGCTTACCATGAGAACTTTCCACATTGGTGGTGCTGCGCAAAAAGGTGCATCTCAATCAAGTGTCACATGTTCTCATGAAGGTTCATTGAAAATCTTCAACAAGAATATAGTAGTGAATAGTGAAGGTAGCAGTATCGTTATGAGCAGAAGCTGCGAACTAATTGTAGTAGATGTTAAAGGAAACGAGAAGGCACGTTATAAAGTTCCATATGGTACTAAGCTTCTTGCAAATGAAGGCGATAAAGTTAAGCCAGCACAGAAACTAGCTGAGTGGGAACCGTTTACAATGCCAATCATAGTTGAGAAGAGTGGTGTTGCGTCTTTCGTTGACTTAGTAGAAGGTACATCTGTTAAAGAAGTGTTTGATGAGGCTACAGGCATTACAAACCGAGTTATTATTGACTGGAAACAACAAACCCGTGGTGCTGATCTAAGACCAAGAGTTGTATTAAAAGATTCTAAAGGCGAAGTTTTAACCTTAGCCAATGGTTTAGAAGCAAGATACTTCTTACCGGTGGATGCAATTCTTAGTATCTCAGACAACACAAAAGTAAATGCTGGTGACATCATAGCACGTATTCCAAAAGAATCGTCTAAGACAAAAGATATTACTGGTGGTCTACCAAGAGTAGTGGAATTGTTTGAAGCGCGTAAGCCTAAGGATCACTCTTTAATAAGTGAAGTTGCAGGTACTGTGGAATTTGGTAAAGATTATAAGTCTAAACGCAGACTCATAATTAGGCCAGAAGACAAAGATTTGCAGCCGATTGAGTACTTTGTTCCGCGTGGAAGACATATCACTGTCAATGAAGGTGACTACGTTTCTAAGGGTGACATGTTGATGGAAGGAAACCCATCGCCGCACGATATTTTGAGAGTTATGGGCGTTGAAGCACTAGCTGCCTATATCGTTAACGAAGTACAGCAAGTATACCGTCTACAAGGTGTGAAGATTGATGATAAACACATTGAAGTTGTCTTGCGTCAAATGTTACAGAAACTTGAAATTACAGATCCTGGTGAGACTACATATCTTGCTGGCGAACAAGTTGATCGCGAGGAATTGAAAGAAATTAACAAGAAAGCCAAAGAAGAGGGTTATAAGCCTGCTAAGGCACTACCTGTTCTTCAAGGTATTACCAAAGCGTCACTACAGACAAGGTCGTTCTTCTCTGCTGCTTCGTTCCAGCAAACTACACAGGTTCTAACAGAAGCTGCTGTTGCTGGTAAAGTAGATAAGCTACAGGGCTTAAAAGAAAACGTGATTGTTGGTAGACTAATACCAGCTGGTACAGGCTTCTATATGAATAAAATCCAGAAGACAGCTCTTTCAAGAGACGCTGAAGTGGATCTAACAAATGTAGTTGCAATGCCTAAGCAGGAAGAAAAGGCTGAAAAGCGCAAGAAAGCTGCCTCTTAGGCGGGCTTCTATTTGACAAAATTGCTTATTTGCTGTAGAATTCGCCCCTATACATTTTATTAGGGGTGAATTTTATGGCTATAGGAAACTCAATTACGCTTTCGCAATACATAGAGCTTTTTGCTCATGACAAGTGGTCTAAACATTTTGCTATTTCTACTTTTCCTGACGCTTTGCAGGAGTTTGCCGAGTTTGCGCGAAACCATGGAGTACGTCCAACTTTTATTAACGCATACATAAATGTTCATAACTTATTTAAGTATTACGTGAATGAAGGTGTTCCCCGTCACACTATGGTGCCATTGGAGGCATGCTTGCTTGTTCCTAACCATAGTTGCGATGCACCAGAAGGTATGACCATTGCTGACTATTATCGCATCACTAACCATTACAATTTTACTGCCCTTGATCTTGCGCTAATGTCTGATGATCTAGATTTGGCAACAACATTGTTAACTACAAAACCTGAAGCTTACAAAAATTATTTTAGTCCTGTGCTAGAATTGTTTTTGTCAGATATTTTGACTGGCTTAAGCGAAAAACCAGCGGGTGCGGATTTTATTAGGAGGTTTGCTGATCTTCAGGGAAATCCAGATAGGTGGCTAGCTGAAGATAATCCCTCAACTCTAACAGACGCTCTGCTGAAAAACAAAGAAACGACCGAACTAGCACTCAATAAAACTAGTGATCCGCTTTTCAGTTTATTAAAACAAAACGCTACAATTGAAGACGTTTTTTCTGATGATAAAGATGTGGTGCGAATTGCTATATCTCATGGCAATGGTTTTTGGTCTACAGGAATATGGGAGGCTGCTAGACTTATTATGCGTAACCATCCAGATGTGAAAATTCATTTGGTTGATAATCAGATGTTTTACTCATCATTTGCACGTTTTGATGCTTGGATAAACCCAGGCGCTGGAGATACTTATCCAAGAGATAAGCCATTTACAATAAAAGATTGGAATCCAACAGAAGGAATGGAGAAGCTTTATCAAGATGCCCTAGAAGCAACTTTAAACTTTAATATTCCATATTTAGGCTTTTGTGCAGGAAGCCAACATTTCGCACTGTATCATGGTGGTACAGTTGGCATGGTAGAGGGGTATAATGGAGTGAAACATAATATCCATCTTACTAAAGGTTCGTTGTTATATTTTATGACACTTAACAAAGATCAGCAAAATAAGGCCTTACAACATTGCGATCTGCCTGATGTCGCTTTTAAAGGTGATACCGCACATAGTTTCGCTGCTAGTTCAAGCTTGTTAAATGCCGAAGAGATGCGTTTGGCTGCAACGTATGATAATTCATCAGTAGCGGCAGGGTATGAGCATATAAATGGAATTAGGTTTGGAACTCAGTTCCATCCAGAACATTATTACAATGTGTTCGATAGAGAGCCAAATCAGCATAATATTTTGGAGAATTTTGTGCTTTTAGCGAAGCAATTCCATGATGCTAAACTTGGTAAAGCCAAGTTCCCTCATGACACCCAACCTAGAGTGTTAGAGCGGCTGGTTGATTGTATCAAACAAGAAGAATATTACGAAGAAGTTCTAAGTAATGAAGCTGTATGCTTTGTTAATAGTACAGTTGATCATTACTGTTTTGCTTAATGGGGAAGGAGAATTATGAAAAAAGTTAAAATTGCGGTTGCTGATACCAGTTATGTAAGCTCTATCGATGAATTGCTTTGGGAGATAAATAATAAATTTCCTGAGGTAAAATTCTACTTTATGGATCTTCAGCAAGTGATGAATATGAAGACTCTAGAAGGTTTCGACGGATGGATAAACCCTGGGTCAGCTGATTCTTTCCCAAGAGACGATTCGGAGTTCAACATCACTACTTGGTGGGATCGTCCTAATAAGTTAGGCTTAGAGCACTTGTATCAAAAAGCATTGGATCTGACATTTGAGAGCCACACCCCATACTTTGGAATATGTGGAGGTGCACAGCATCTTGCCTTATACCACGGAGCATCAATGAAAGCTGTAAATGGGTACTGGGATTCCGCCCCAAATGTGTTATATGATACTCCATCTTTATCAATGTTTTTTGCGATGAGTTTAGAAGCTCAAAAAGAAGCGCTATATAATTGTAGCTTTTCGAAAATTACATTTTTGACTATGACTTATAATAATTACGCAGTGATTTCTCACAAAACAGGGGATCTAGAGTTGGGGGCTACTTCTCATGAAGAGGAAGTCGCTATGGCATATGCCCACGATTGTGGAATTAGACATGGTACACAATACCACATTGAACTTGCATACGGATACAACGAAGCGCAAACCAATATTATTGATAGCTTTGTTAAGCAGGCATATATAACTTCTGCTGCAAAATATGAAAATTTTTTTCCGGCAATAGACATTTATTCTCAAGTTAGTGATAGGATTCAAGAATGTAAAATGTCGCCAACTTGTGATATGAGAATAAATGAAGAAAAATGTTTGAGCCCAAGCTCTGTGTTTGAGCTAAGTTATCAAAATTATTTCGATTTCTCGTTTCAAGATTGATTTTCTAATATAGGCTACTATACAATGGATAAAAAAGATTGGTTAGTATGGCCGATAAAGGTGGTTTTTGGGGTAAATTCTTAGACACAACCGGAATTGCGGCGGTGGTTGGGGCTGTTAGAGCGTTAGTGACAACTCCTTTTGTAGAAGTGCCATTGACTAATATTGAAAGAATCAAACAAACGCAATTACATCAAACCCAAGCTACTCCTGAAACTGGTGCAGCAATAGCCAAAAGATTATATCAAACTGGACAGTTGGGTGTGTTATCAACTGGTAGGCGGCCAAACATGGTAAAAAACTTCTCTCGAGAAGTGTTGCGTGCATATGCATGGTTGCTGACACCAATGTTAATTAGAAGATATGTTAAAAATGAACATATTGAAAAATATCCGATGTTAATACCAGTCGCCTCAGTAGGTGTTGTAGTCGGAGTGAACGGGACGATGAATGCATTTTTTGATGGGTTAAGAAATAGGCAAATGGATACCAGAAATAGAACTGGCGTAAACATAAGTTCTCTCCAGGCTGGACGCATGCTAATTCAAGAATATGGGTTCTTTGGCTTATTTCATGGGGCGAAAATTACATACATTTATAGCGGTGCTTTTTGGGGAAGTTTTGCTGCTTCTAAAGAAGTGTATATTAGGATGGCGAAAAGATTTGATTTTGATGTAAAACACATATATTCGCAAGCAGCAATTGGTGTAATGTCAGGCGTAAGTGCAGGTATTATAACTATGCCAATTGAACATTTGCGCTATCAGATTTTAAGTGGGGATCTGCCTACTTCTCCGTTAAAAGCATATCAAAAATTTAAATCTATTCATGGGCCTAATGCTAACGCTAGATTGTTTTGTGGGCTTCCACAGTCACTGCCAATCCAGATATCGGCAAGTTTACTAGCTGTGTTTTTGTTGCGCTTTCAGCAACAAAATGATCGCTCAAGATAAAAATCTATAGACACATAAATACTAAAGTGTAAGTATTATAAAACTTTATTGCAATTAATACATGTGAGGAAAAATGTATTTTAAAAGAACTATTTTAACATTCGCACTTTTGGCTGTGGCGACTGGCATATCTGCTAGCTATGCTCAAGATGTGTCTGCACCAAGTGCAACTCCTTCAGTTCCACCAGTTGTTAGCAGTGCTCCTGCTGATGCAGCTACTATGATAGCGCCTTCAGTACCTGGCGGTTCGGCTACAGACGCTGTTCAATCTGGCGTTCCTTCAACTCCAGTTGATGCGTCGACAGTTACTCCAACCAGTCCAGTAGTAGCACCAGCTACAACAAATACCGTACCTATGGATGCTTCAAATCAAGTAATGCTACAATCGGTTATGTTAGTTAATTTACCAAAAGCAGATGGTGCAATTGTAGATAAATTAGTAGAAGCTGTAGCAAGTCGTGATTGGGAAAAATATTCTTCATTATATTCGAAAGAGAGTTTCAATTTAGTAACTGTTGAAAATGAATTGATTAACTCACCAGAAGCATTGAAAGCAATGTGGGATAAAAAAATGTCTGATGCTAGATATAAAAATCACAAAGCTACAGCAACAGTTGAGAGTGTTAAAGAAATTGCACCTGGAATCGGTTATATAGTTGGTAAACTTAATATAGTTTTTGATGCTAATCATACCGCTATGGCGCACTTTACAATGCTTACAAAGTATGAAGAAAACACATGGAAAATTGTTTCTATGCATGCTTCATCTAAAGATGTTATGAAGATGATCTTAGCTGAAGAAATGAAGCCAGAAAGCAATATGATGATGGACGCAGTGTATGCAATCATGGGGCTAATACTTGGTTTCGTGGTAGCGAAGCTTATGGCAAGAAGATCTGCTTAAGATATCTAAGCGACGGTTTAAAAAGCTGGCTTAGGCCAGCTTTTTTTATGTACTTCCGCTTGGAGAGATTCAGTGTATAATAACAAAAAAAAATTGACTTTTTCTTATGACCAAAAATTTTTACGTAACAACGCCAATTTATTATGTTAATGATGTGCCTCACATCGGGCATGCATATACGACTATTGCTGCTGATGTAATGGCGCGATATAAGCGTCAAGATGGTTATAATGTGATGTTTTTAACTGGTACTGATGAACATGGTCAAAAGATAGAAAAATCTGCGCTCAAAGCAGGTGTAGATATTCAGGCCTTTACTGACAAATACTCAGCTACATTTAGAAATTTGAATGAAGCGCTTAGAATCTCGAACGATGATTTTATTAGAACAACTGAAGAGCGCCATAAAAAAACTGTCCAAGAGATTTGGAAAACGCTCTTTGCAAGTGGATCTGTATATTTAGGTAGTTATTCAGGCTGGTATGCAGTCCGTGACGAAGCATTTTATCAAGAGTCGGAATTAGTGGATGGCAAAGCCCCAACTGGCGCAGAAATTGAATGGATTACCGAGCCTAGTTACTTTTTTAATTTATCAAAATGGCAGGATAAATTACTAAAATTCTACGAAGATAATCCAGACTTTATAGCGCCGAATTCACGAAGAAACGAAGTAATATCTTTTGTGAAAGGTGGATTGCATGATCTATCTGTGTCTCGTACCTCATTTAAATGGGGAATTAAGATACCTAATGATGAAAATCATGTAATGTATGTATGGTTGGATGCATTGTTTAATTATTATTCAGCGGTCCACAATAAAGAGCGCGAACATTTTTGGCCATGTGATTTACATCTAGTGGGTAAAGATATACTTAGATTCCATGCGGTCTATTGGCCTGCATTCTTAATGGCTTGCGATTTGCCATTGCCAAAAAGAGTTTTTGCGCATGGTTGGTGGACGAACGAAGGTGAGAAAATCTCTAAATCTTTAGGTAATACAATCGATCCCCACAAATTAATTGCTGAGTTTGGCCTTGATTATGTTCGATATTTCTTGATGACTGAAATGCCTTTTGGAAATGATGGTAACTTTTCGAGAGAGTCTTTCATCAGTAAAGTAAATTCAAACTTATGTAATAATATTGGAAATTTGGCTCAGCGTGTACTTTCTTTTATTAACAAGAACTGCGAAGCTAAGATACCTGTTTATGGAAGTTTTATCGCAGATGATCAAAAATTATTAGATCTGTCATATGCTTTGGCAGACAAGATGAGAAAACATATGGACAAGCAAGAAATCCACTTAGCTTTCGAAGAAGTGATTTCTTTAGGTTCGGCAGCTAATGAATATGTTGATAAACAAGCGCCTTGGGCTTTGAAAAAAACAGATCCTGAAAGAATGCAGACAGTGCTCTATGTGCTGTGTGAGTGCATCAGAATAGTAGGTATTGCCCTCTTGCCAATCATTCCTGACTCAGCTGCCAAATTGCTGGACCAACTAAATATAGATGTGAGAAATATTGAAAATATGAGTGCAAAATACAAGTTGCAAAGTGGTGCAACGCTGCCGATGCCGCAAGGAGTATTCCCACGGTTGCAGTAATTTACGCGCACCTCTGAAGCAGTTCTTTTGATATTTTTTCAATTGAGCATTCCGCATGCGCTATACCGCGCTCTTTCGCAGTTTTTGGAGTGTCGTATATAACGCAAGAATTTTCATTTTGAGCGATTACATATCCACCTGCTTCCTTGATTTTTAAGAAGCCATTCACGCCATCTTCACCTTGCCCTGTAAGTACAGCACCTACTAATCTGCCGTTAAAAGTATTTGCTAGAGATAAGAGCATATGATCAACTGGCTTTGATGATTTCTTCTCTTGGATAACCAAACAAAGATCATCCCCTTTTTTATTGAAAGAAGTTTCTGTATACGTGGAACCTAAGTATGCTCGTCCGTCTGAGAGTGGTTCTCCGTGCTCAGCTGCCAGTACTTTGATTTCACATAAAGCTGATAGCCTGCTGGCAAAAGCTTTCACAAGATCTGGATGTAATTGTAAAGAAACAATAATTGGAGGTGAGTTTTTTGGTAACGAAGTGAGAATTTGTTTTACAGCGCCAACGCCACCAACAGATGCACAAAGAGTGATCATTCTTGATTGGTTGGCATCTGTTTTGACTTTGTAACTTAATGTTTTTGAATCATTGTTTTTAGTGTGGGAATGATGTCTAAGGGTTGCTTTGAGAGCAGAACGGATTTTGGTTGAAAGTTCGTTTTTAAGTTTGTTTAGATCCTTAAATTCATCAAATACTTTGGGTTTTACTAAGTAGTCTACTGCACCTATCTCAAGAGCTCTGATAGTGGTTTCTGCTCCATCGGCATTTAAAGTGGATACCATAATGACAGGCACAGGGTTTTTGTTCATTAATTTATCTAAAAAGCTTGCTGCATCCATATCTGGAATGTCTGCATCCAGAGTTATTATATCTGGTTTTAATGTGGCTATTTTAGTTGTCGCTTCTTCTTCTGTAGTAGCAATGCCAATAACCTCAATATCATCAGTTTGTTCTAATAGTCCAGTGAACAGAGTATTAACAAATTTTGAGTCTTCTATGATTAGGGCTTTGATTTTTTTTATATCCATTTTGCCTCGAGCGTATGGTTATGCAAGCGATTGAATTTTAGTGTTTTTTTAGCATAGCTCTATATTTAGGCGTGTAAAATACTATTTTTCATTGCCTTGTGGAAAGTTGTAAGCTGTGGAGCTGAAAACTTTATAAAATATAAATTGCAAAAATGTGTTTTTTTGCTTGCAATTTACTCAGTTAGTCGTTATTTATCTTAACTCACAACATGGTGTCTTTTAGGGCGGTTAGCTCAGCTGGTAGAGCATTTCGTTTACACCGAAGAGGTCGGCAGTTCGATCCTGTCACCGCCCACCATTATTTAGTAAGTAATTACATAATAATGAGAAGTTACTAGTTGCAATTGGTTTTTGGTAATATATCATACTGTTACCTAAAATGGGGATGTAGCTCAGTTGGTTAGAGTGCTGGCCTGTCACGCCGGAGGTCGCGGGTTCGAGTCCCGTCATCCCCGCCATTTTAATGCCAATATGTCTTATTGTATAAAAGTCTTAAAAGCTGTAGGTAGATTAGTAGTCATCCTTTTGGCCATTTGGTTACTAGGTCTTTTTGCTTTTTTGGCTGCGATCCCAAAGCCATCAACAGATGTTGTGGGTGAAGCACAGGCAGTAATAGTGCTTACTGGTGGTAGTGGACGTCTTGAAACGGGTTTAGAGGTGTTTGCTAAATCTAGTGCTGAAAAAATATTGATCTCAGGGGTTGGCTTTAAAGTTACCAAAAAAGACATTATTAAAAATTTCTCTAAGTCTGAAGAGAGTCAAAAAATTAATCCAGATAATATTATTCTTGGCAGTATTGCCGACAGCACTATATCAAATGCTATTGAAGCGAAAATTTTTATGGATTTACACGGGTATAAAAGTTTACGACTTGTTACATCGAATTACCATATGCCTAGAAGTATGTTAATTTTTAAAATGTATATGCCAGATTATGAAATTATTCCCTATCCAGTTGGCGCAGAGACCATAAGTTTATTCGACGGTAAGGCAAAACTCATTCTTGGTGAATATATAAAGCTGATTGGCTTTATTTGCTTAACAGCTTGGGAGTGGTATTCTTACTGCTTTGATGCTGTAACCAATTTTATTTGATATCAGATATACAGCTTGTTTAATTCTAAGTAGTGTACAAAAAAAGCCCGGGTTATTTCCGAGCTTTTCTGATTTTATAATTTAGAGCTATGATTACTAGCCAACGTTCGAGTAGTCTGATAGCGGTTCTGAGTATTCTGAGGCTTTACAATGTAAATTATCTTCTTGAGTAGCTAGATAACCAGAGTTTACGGCATCGGTTAGCGCTTCGTTTATAGATTCATCCGCCGAAGTTTTAAAAGGAAAGACAAATGCGCATTCGTCTAAGTGATCTTTTGCAGCTTTCTCTAATTGTACTAATTTTTCATCAGTGTTACTGCCTTGCTGTAAAATCGAGATAAAATGATGATTTAAGGAATCAAGTGCATTAATTGCTTTGTTGTAGCAATGGGTTTTAGCTTGCGCTACAAACTCATCAGTTGCAGCTCTAATTTTGCTGTGTATAACTTCAGCAGGCTCATTAGCATCAATGGTTGGATTAAAGCATTTAAGCTTGTTTTTATCAGTATTAGAATCATCAAAATATTTTTTGAAACAAGTTGAGATTTGCTCTTTTACGGTGTTATCAAATTTTGTAAGTTTCTTGTCTCCAAATGAGAAAATATTTTTATATGAAGAATGGAATTCATGAGGCTGATGATAGGGAGGAATACCGCCACGTACATTTTCTAGAATAAATTTTACTAGAGCTTTGGGTGATTCAGACCCAAACTTAACTTCTGTCGGGTACATTTTAGCTCCAAAATAGTACTCAAGATCTACCTTGTTATATTTTTCAGAATCGTAATTTTTAGAAAAAACTCCTGGATCATTTAGGGTCTTTAACAGGAGTTCAGAATCTATTTCGCCGTAATTTCTTCCCCCGCGCTCACTATCGAGCGAGAATTGAGAGCGTTGGTTATTGTTTTCAAGTTTGCAACTATACAATGATACGCCTTTACTACCAAGATCCAAGTTATCAAGGAGTAATTTGCGTTCCCCAAAGGAGTTGCTAGAATAGTGATATTGCGGGGTGCATTGTCCAATATCCATATCAAATTTATGAAGCAAATGAAGCATATAAGTAGCTCTTAAAGCAAAAGCGCTGTTCGGTAGTTCAGAGATATAACTAACCTGGTAATCATACAATTTTTTAACCATAAAATTTTCTACAAGTTCTTTATAGGCGCGTACTAAGCCAATATACTTATTTCTTTGTTCTAACGTCGCCAAAAAGTCTGCCGAATTTATTGTAGATTTTTCTAGTGTGGTGGTCATATGATTTCTAATATTTACTTGTGCGCAGCAATGTATAACAATTGCCAGTAGACGTATACAGTTGTTTTGCTAAAATTTGATTGAGATGTTAATAATCTCAATGTGCGTGAGCACTTCAACAAATTATTAAAAAGCAGCAATTGCAAAAATACTAGATACTTAGCTTAGTTGCCAATTCAGCCCATTCACGCTGCGTTAGACCGCTGGTTTCCTGATTCACCTTTTCACCTGCAATCATGCGTTTTACAATGTCAACCATTTGTGCTGAGAGGTTGGCACTATTCACACGGTAATCCATGAATGCTTCGTACGTGAATGGAACCCATTTTTTGAGAACATCAATCATAGCTTCTGCATAAACGCGGATTTCATACTGAGCATGTGGATCGGCGCGGAGCATCAAGAAATGCATCAAATTATTTAAATCAATTTTCCAATACCACTGTGTGTAGTAGTTTACTGGAAGGTTCATTCTGGCAAGCTCACGGGTTAATCCTTTTTTATTAGGGTCAAGAATTTCATCCGTGTTGTCATTTACATTGAGCATTTCCATGTAATGTTCGTAGGATTTCTCGGAATCTCCTTTCAACATCTCTAAAACTCGTCGTGCTTCTTCTCCCTCTAAAACATCACCTCTACCTTGGCGGTTCGTATCTGATTGAGAAGCTAAATTGGCCGGCGCAGGTATGTAGAATTCTTTATCAAGAATTGAGTAACGAGCTGAATATTCATTTACGTTTGCAGTTCTATGTCTTATCCATTGGCGTGCAACAAAAATTGGTAATTTAACATGGAATTTAATCTCACACATTTCAAATGGGGTTGTATGCCAATGACGCATTAAGTATCTAATAAGTCCGCGGTCTTGGCTGATTTTTTTTGTGCCCCTACCATAAGAAACTCTAGCAGACTGAACTACTGCTTCGTCATCACCCATATAGTCGACTACCCTAATGAACCCATGATCTAAAACTTTTATTGGCTCATATAAAATATCCTCTATAGCCTGAACGGTAGCGCGACGTGTTTTGTTAGATAAATCACGTGCTTCTTGAATTTCTTGTTTTTGAACTGCTGATACTGCCATATATGTTTCCAAATTACTTTTGTAATAACTTACTATTGTTAGATTGATTTTGCAAATGTCCTTTCAAGTCTACGAAAGTTAGGTTACATTTTTATTAATTATAATTGTATTTCTATGTCAGCAGAAAGCATAATCTTAGAAGCGAAACAAAGTTTACTTGAAAAAGTAAAATCAAGTAATCCTAAGGCTGACCTTGCTCAAATTGAAAAGGCGATAGGCATTGCAGTCAAAGCGCATGAAGGCCAAACACGCGCTTCTGGTGAGCCGTATTGCATACATCCTATTGCTGTTGCTGAGATACTGACGGAACTTAAGCTAGACACAGCCTCACTGATTACAGCGTTGCTGCATGATACTTTAGAAGATACCAAAATTACCTTGGAAGACATAGAAAAGGAGTTTGGTAAAGAGGTCTCAAAGTTGGTTGACGGTGTAACTAAGTTAGCAAAAATTGAATACCAACCTGAGCATATAAAACAAGCAGAAAATTTTAGAAAATTATTATTGGCGATATCTGAAGATATCAGGGTTTTATTGGTAAAGCTTGCAGATAGACTCCACAATATGCGTACGATAAAGCATATTAAAAAGCCTGATAAAAGAATTAGAATTTCTCATGAAACAATGGAGATTTATTCGCCGCTAGCGGAGAGGATCGGTATCCACAAATTTAAAAATGAGCTCCAAGATTTAGCATTTGCGGAACTACACCCAGAAATCAGAAAATCTATCATCAGTAGGTTAGAATTCTTAAGGAAGCAAGGCACTTCTCTCGTAGATACCATTGTTAAAGAAATTAAAGATACTCTTAAAGATCATGGAATTGATGCAGACGTTCAAGGTAGAGAGAAAACAACTTGCTCAATCTGGCGTAAAATGGAGCGGAAGAACGTAGCTTTTGAGCAATTGGCCGATATTATTGCATTTAGAATATTAGTTAATGACCCCGTAGATTGTTATAAAGCATTGGGAGTTATGCATACCTCTTACCATATGATCCCAGGTGGGTTCAAAGATTTTATTAGTACACCGAAAGCAAACGGTTACCAATCACTTCACACGCTAGTTATGGGGCCTGAGCAAAGATGTATTGAGATACAAATAAGAACCTTTGATATGCATGAGATTGCAGAGCTTGGGGTTGCGGCGCACTGGACATATAAACAAAGCCAGCCGAGTACAATTGAGGGTACGCATTATAGGTGGATACGAGAATTATTGGAAATCCTAGAGAACGCTTCTAGCGCTGAAGAATTTTTAGAAAACACTAAGCTTGAGATGTACTATGATCAGGTGTTTTGTTTCTCCCCTAAGGGGGATTTAATTGCCTTGCCGCGCGGAGCTACGCCTGTGGATTTTGCTTTCGCTGTACATTCGAATATGGGTCTTACTTGCATTGGCGCAAGGGTGAATGGCAGAATTGTTCCGCTAAAAACTCAGTTAGAAAATGGTGATCAGGTTGAAATTCTAAGATCTAAAACTCCCATGCCATCTCCAGCATGGGAAAAGTTTGTGGTTACAGGTAAAGCGCGCGCTGAAATTAGGAAATATATTCGCTCTAAACAACGTGATGAATACATAAATCTAGGTAGAGCTATAATAAGCAAAACTTTCCAACAGTTGGACAAAGAATATAAGGAGGAGAGTCTTAAGGCAGTTCTACCGCATTTTAAAAGGCAAAATGTTGACGACCTGCTAGCGGGAATAGGTGAGGGGTTGGTCAACAGAAATGAAGTAATCAAAGCACTACATCCTGAGTATCACGCAGACCAGAAAAGTAAGAATCCACTATCACTATTAAAATTTAAAAATTCAAAGCCTGCTCCTAAAGAAAACAAGGGTATGCCAATAAAAGGATTGATACCTGGAATGGCAATTCATTTCGCTGGATGTTGCCATCCTCTGCCGGGAGATAGAATTGTTGGGATTGTAAACACAGGAAAAGGTATCACAATCCATACTTCCGATTGTGAAATGCTGGAAAATTTTTCAGGTACTCCTGAGCGTTGGATCGATGTCTCTTGGGAAGGCACTGGGGAGGAAAAATATATAGGGCGAATAAAAGTGACCCTTTCAAATGAGGCGGGTAGTCTTGCAAAAATCACAAATGCAATTGCCCACGATCAAGCTAATATTTCTAACTTAAAGGTATCGGGGAGATCACTAGATTTCTTTGAATTACAGTTGGACGTTGAGGTGAAAGGCCTTCAACAGCTTAATAATTTGATTACAGGGATAAGATCGCTTGATTGCGTACACAGTGTTGAAAGATACAAGGCATGAAGCAAAGTTCAGCTTATAAATATGGTGTTGAAGCGGAGGAGTTGGTAGCTCAGTACTTGAAAGCTATGGGGTATGAGATGCTATTCTCAAGATACAAAACTCCTTATGGTGAGGTAGATTTGGTTGTGAAAAAAAATACGCTTTTAGTTTTTGTTGAAGTTAAAGCAAGACATAATCCTATACATTTTGATTTGATAACCAAAAAGCAAATTAAACGGAATTGTAACGCGGCCAATTATTTTTTAGGAGAAAATGAAGAATACGCAAACCACGATATGAGGTTTGATTTTATAACTGTGATAAACGGTTGTGTTGCCGATCACATTGAAAATGCTTGGGAAGGCGAGTCAAGTTGAGAGTGTTTTATTCTGTCACTCCAGTTGCTTGATATTTATTTGGTAAATAATTTTTTGATTTTGTTGCTAAGAAAAATAATCAAAGCCAATATAGTTAAAATTATAAATTTATAGTTTTGACTCAAAGTTTGTATTGAAGATTCTAACGGATCTTCTTTAAAGCCACCCCCTAAAATTACAGAGTCAAATGTTGCAGTGGAAACAGGATCCCCGACTTTGTAATCCTCATATTTTTTACCTTCTAGGAAGATGAGATTATCTGTAATACTTTTTAGAAAACTTAGGTCTTTAGCATTTTTATCAGCAACAAGGACGACTTCAAAATAACCATCTTTTCCTAATTTAATAATAGTTGCATTGGTGTTGAATAAAGCTTTGCCATCTATCGTTTCTCGAGCTAGAATGGACCAAGATATTTCATGAATGTTTGGATTATAAACTGGTTCATCTATCCAACTCAGAATTTCCAGAATTGATAATCCATTTTTTTCCGCATCTATATTACTATGTTGAATAGACTCTTTCATTGCGTGGAATAGTTCCGCTTTATTGATCTCTGTTGGTTTAACATAGCCGGATTTTATGTATCTAATCCACGCAAACCATTCAAATTTAAAATCATTATCTGTAATGATACCGACGAATGTTTCTGGTGTTGTAGCGTTGCCAAAAATGTCCATAAACTCTTTGCCTTCTTGAGGCATTATAAAAGCATGACCTTCATTTATACTTAGTTTGGCTTGATCCCATATGTTTTCAATTAATAGTGGGCCAGTCTGAGCTTTTTTTCTAATGTCAGAGAATATATCAGATTCTTCAAGAGAGGTGTCCTGAGCTAATGAAGTGTATATAGCTAAAAAGTTGAATATAATGATGACAGTTAAATATCCAAAGATGCGTGACATTAATTCTCTTTATTCGTCAGATTTGTATATAAGTCTAAACTAAAACCATAAAACGTCAATTTTGAGCTTAAAGATATAGAAGATGAGGATTACGCTTGACGTAAAAACGTATCTAAAATACTTTCCAAAAAAAATGGAAATGTATTATGAAAAACCCTAGTGAAATATTCGAAGCTTTTTTAGACGCTTCAGGAATTAATAGGAACTATGATTTATCAATATTTAGTGGAAGCTCTGGCTCTCTTACTTCTCAAGTGTATGAGGTTGGGTTTAGAAGAGCTGGAGGACTTTTAAAGTATGATATGGTTTTGCTTAGCGGATTTGTAAAAAACTTTGCTAGAGAAGAAGGTTTGCAAATAGAATATCTTAGGGAAGGAAGTGTTCAGGCATTAAAAGATGGAAATAAAATATTGGAAGTTACCTTATAAAAAGGCAACGAGATTAAAATTAGTTGTTTCGATGCTAAAGTTTTTGGGTCTCTTAAATTGAAGATGGTAATGGATACAGACTGCATGAAAGGGGGTGTGGAGGCGAATGTTATAGAGTTTTTTCTAGATTTGTTTAAAAGATATGAAAAAACTTCCGACGCTAAAAAAGCAGAAGCTAGTAAAATTGTTAATCTTTTCCAAGCAGTTTCAAAATATATGGAAGATCATAAGCACGGAAGACAGCCAGCATGTGAAGTGAATCCAGATATAATAGAAGCCTGTAGGTTTATAGCTTTTCTTAGTAAAATTATGGATAAAAATAAAGGTGAAGAGGTTATTGATAATTTTATGAGAAATGCAGCTGCTAATTCACAAGATGTGAATAATCAAGCTCTAACAAAAGCATTTCATTACCTTATTAGTTATATTGATTCTCGCGAGCCAGAAGTTTCAAATGAAAATAACCTTACTTGGGCGCAAAAAGAGCAGCAAAGAATTACAGCAAGAGCAGCGAATACAGGGAAGCTGCCTGATTAACCTTTGATTGATACAACCCTGTGATCAGATTAATCTTAAAACCTCTTTCTGATTCTACACTTGTTTAAAAATCTTTGATCCTACTTTGGGCTGGTGGGAGCAGGTCAAAAATTTTTTAAGTTATAACTTTCCTGCTTTTTTAGCTTCTTCTTCCAATAACTCTAGGATTTCAGTTAACCATTTTTTTGTTCTATCTTGAACAATGTCCTCTCCACCTCCATAAACTGTGTCTAATATCCACTCAGTAGGAAATGGATCTAAAGCTAAAACTTCTTTGCCTTGATTAAGAGTTTTTAGGAGTTCTTCCTTATCAAATATTGAGACATAACGTTTGATTGTATCTATATTTTTTCGATCATCATAATATGTATCATCAAGAAAATAACATAGAAGGCATGTAAGACTACCAAACAAATCTCTGTATTTATTATGTAATTCGATATCCATTATTTCACCGGGTATGATGTTAATATTTCTACTTTTTCTCCCACTTTAATAAGGACAGTAGCTACTTTATTAGATTCAAACCTTACTCCTTCATCGGTATATCCATACCCTACTGACTTTGTAAATTCTGCAAAGTAGGGCTCAACTTTTCCATTAGGCGCAGTCTTTGCCCACTTTTCAATAGCTTTACTATTTTGTTTCAACACTTCAATTGTTGCTTCATTTGCAGTTTTATAGTCTGGAAAAGTAGAAGCCCCTGGTGAAGTTCTCTTTTGCAATGCAGCTTTCTCAGCAAGTCTTATAGCTCTTTCCTTTAAATACTCATCACTTTTACCAACATGCCTTTCTTTAGAATGTCCTCCATGAACACCTCCTTCACTATCAGCAATATTAGTTTTTTCGGGGTAGAATTTTCCATTCTCATCAAATTCAAGCTTAGGAAGAATCGTCATATCAATCCCTTCAGGAATTGTAAGGCCTTCATCGGTATTAAAGTACTGCTCCCAATCGAATCCTGGTATTTTATTAACTTTGGTATCAGCTAAAAATTCCTCATCTTGTGACTGATGCTTTTGTTCTGGTGATTTTAGTGTCGTATCATGCTTATCCGCGATGTCAAAACCTTCAACCATAATTTTACCAGTTGCCAAAGCAGCAGCTAAACTAGACGCTACTAAATTTACACAAGCGGGATTAGCGGTGCACTGGTACACTAGCGCAGCAGCTCCTTCAAGTGCCAATACGTGATTAACCTTTTTAGGTATGGCGAAAGGATTCTCATGAATCGGAATTAGGCTATTTCCTAAAATCGCCAATGCTTCGTTTTCGCTCAATCCTTTTTTCAACAAGTGTTGATAAAGCTTAACAGACATATACTGCATATCTGGATTCCCAGCTAATACATTGTGAATGTCTATGCAAGCAATTTCATTTTTGATTTTGGCGTTGTCATGGTAGCTGAATTTTATATCAGAATAATTTTCTTGAAATATTTCTTTGAGCAATTTCTCTTCGGTTTCTTTTAATCTTGTTTCTTTGGCTTTCTGTTCTTCAATCGCTTTTAACGCCTCATTTTTAGCTGCTGGGATAGATATTAGAGCGACGTCTAAAGTTCTCATCAAGTTGTAAGAGTTTCCAGGGTAGTCGAGAATATTACCATTATAATATTCCATGGCTTTCTTATGTTCTATGTCGAGCTTTATATATTCATTATATAAAGCTTCAACTTTTGATAAAGCTTTCAAAACGTTTGCATTATAGCTCTCTAGCCCCTTAGAAGCAGACCTAAGTATCTCTTCAAATTCATTAGATTGTAAGGCAGAAGACACTCCAAGATATTGTATGCTATCTAATGACTTGCTATAAGCATTCAAAAAATCATCTGAAGTAATTCCTAGTTCTATTGGATTGTTATCGTGTTGTGAATCTTCTCGCGTAAATTCTGCTCGTAGTCCTATGTGTAATACGCCATCGTAAAATCCCTCAGTATATCCTGGTATTGATGTGAAGCTTACGGAATAATCGTTATTTGAGTTATATCCTTCATGACCTCCACCGTAGCTTCCGCCAGAATCCATAGAGCTCGAACCGAAGTTCCCATCGCACCCACCAAAACTATCTCCACCTGCTGGCATGTTTTTTTACCTATTAGGATTTTTCAGGGGGCAATTGTATGTTATAATGCGATAAATGTCAAGATATTGAGATGAATTTTATTTTTAAATCAATATTTCCTGGTTTGTGCAGTGGTTTTGAGATAGGGGGTAGAGCAGCGGAGAATAGAAGCGAGAGCAGCGGTTGGTGCAAAGCAACCTGATTAAACAACCTATTTCAGTTTGTTTTTAACACCTCTTCTTCATAAGCGTCTTCAGTACTGCTATATTTCTTCCGAGATACTTTAGAAAATGCCAGAGCAAAGTAATATGTACCAAATTCTTGATCTTGAATTAACGTATATAGGTTAAAATTGACTTTGGTTGGGGTTAAAAAATTTGTGGAAATTTTACGATCAAGTATTAGTAATAGCAATTGCTGGGTTACGGGATCTTTGTAAAACTTTACAGTTTTAACTGCATCTTCCACAGTATGCTGGTTTGCACAAATATTGATTTGTCTATCATCTTTTGCCGAGATTTTTAACCTAGCAAAATACCAATCTCCAGAATCTTCAATTAGTACAGAATTACAATTTCTATTTCCACCAGATTCAGCCTGAAAAGCTCCGTTTAGGATTATTATTTTGGAGCCTGCTATTTGTAGTTCATTAATACCAGGATTAATGTTTAGAGCATGGAGTATGTTAATTTTTTCGACAAAATCATCCGCAAAAGATTCTGCGGCACCTATTGAAAACAAAAAAATCAGGCAAAGAATCTTATTAATTATTTGCATGCGACTCCTTTTGAAATGTTACTAAGCCAACTTTCCACCCTTCAACTTTTTGAATTGCTATATTAAGGCTCTCCAACTCAAATTTATACAAGTCTTTGATTTTTCTATTGCAATTCAATCCTGAAAAATAGGCAATAAGTTCTTGAACTCTAGCTGTGTCATTTTCATTGCTAGGCGATCTCCTTGCTATAGCTTCTGCAATTGTAAGATCAATATAGGTCGAAGTTTTAAGAAGCGCAAGTGATGCTTCAAACCCCTTTTCATAACTTTCAAAGACTGCAAAGCCGCCAGCGCTTCCTATAGATTGTTTCTTCCTCGCAAAATTTGACGATCTCAAATTGCCAGGGTTATTGTTTCTCCATGATCTCGATCCACCCTCTCTAAACTCAATCAGGATAAAATCTTGACCATCTTTAATTGGGTGGTGAATTGCTATCTTGTTTTTTTGTATGCTCAACCGAATGTACCTTCCTTGATGATGATATATCATCTGAAGTCCACTGCCCGCCATTTGGATGTCCAGCTGGGGTTCTTAATTGGTTAGGGTTGTATCCTGCCTTGAACTCTAATTCATCTTTTAACTCTCTAATTAGAATTTTTGTTTGATATAACAGAATTTCCAAGCCAATCATATCTAGCTTTTGTAGTGTTTCTTTATCTATGGTATAGCTCATTTCTACTTGGAGTGGTAATTTTGCTTAAGTATACATCAAGTTTGAGAGCGCCGGAAGTCACTGTGATTAAAAAATTAGTTTGCTTAAAGAGATTTGCTGGCAGTTACTGACTTAACTATCAAATAAATGCTTGGGATAAGTATTACCGAAAGTACTGTCCCTATGCTGAGGCCATACACCAATACTTGCCCGATGGAATTTCGAAGTTCAGCACCGGCACCAGATGAAAAGAATAATGGCATAGCGCTTAAAATCATTGTGATTGAAGTCATCAAAATAGGTCTGAATCTCATAATAGCCGCCTCTAAAGCTGCTTGTCTATATGTCTTGCCAGAAGCGTGGAGTTGGTTAGCGAATTCTACAATCAATATACCATGCTTCGAAATTAAGCCTATCAAGGTGATAATGGCAATCTGCGAGAAGATATTAATCGACCCGCCACTTATCCACAAGCCAACAACTGATCCTAAACATGCTAGTGGAACAGTTATTAAAATGATTAGTGGGTCAACGAATGACTCAAACTGAATAGCCAAAATTGCATAAATGAAAATGATCGAAAGTAACAATAGAAAATACATAGTGCTTGATGAATCTAGGAAAGCTTTATAGCTACCAACCCATACTGGTCTAACACCTTCCATCTTGTTCTGCTCTAAGAAGCTATCTACTTTCTCAATAGTTTCAGACATAGAGTCTGTAGGGAGAGGTTCAAAAGTAATCTTACTAGTTCTGAAATTGTTTATGTGTTTTAAATATTGAGGAACCATGGTTTTCTTTTCATCAACTAGTGATGATACTGAAATTCTATGGCCGTCTTGGCTAGTTATATATAATTCAGAAAGTGACCATGGCATTTTAGAGTTTTTTACTTTTATGGGATAATCAATTCCATCTAAGTTGAAATCAATTGGGCTTTGTCCACCAAATGCAGTTAGAAGAGAGTTTGAAAGATCGCCAGGTAAAATTTTGGTCTTGCTCAGTAGAGTTGGATTTATTTCTAGGCTAATTTGCGGGTTGTCTAATTGAAGTTCGGCATAGGGATTATTAACTATCCCAGCATCAGTAAGTTTAGGCATTATTTGCGAAGTAGAAGCGAATAAATCTTCAAAACTTCTTGTAGATAGTAAGGCAATACCGTTTGCATTAGAACCGAAGGTATCGGTAGAAGGTAGTCCAGAATCAACACTCCAAACCATCATCTCCATTGTTTTTAAAGGCTTTAAGGCTTCCTCAACTTCAGCTTTCACTTTTGATAAATGTTTATCACGTTGATCCCAATCTTTTAATGGGACAAAGTATGAGGCACCCCAAGCTCCAAAAAACGAATAGTTATCACTTACTTCAGGAATGGTTTTTAAAATATCGTTTATTGATCTGGTGTTTTGCTCCATGTCATCAATGTTTTTGCCAGCTATAGGTGGAATCCAAACGCCCATTAGTCCTCTATCTTCTGCTGGCGCTAGTTCGTTTGGAAGAGCTTTATAAATAATCGGCATTAAAACAATTATTACCCCTACCACTCCAACCACTAAACTTTTTTTGTTGATAAATTTAGGTAAAAATTTTGTGTAATTATCAACAATAACATTTATGAATTTATGCTGCTCTTTATGATTCGACTTTAGCATTCTTGAGCACATCATTGGCGTTAATGTTAACGCTACAACTCCTGAAATGATTACAGCAGATGCGAGTGCAACGGCAAACTCAACAAATATTTGCCCCACAACTTCGTCTATGAATGCTAGTGGTAGATATACACTTGCAAGCGTAAAAGTCATCGACACAATTGCAAACCCGATTTCACGACTGCCTTTTATCGCCGCTTCTCTAAGTGGCTCTCCCTTTTCAAGGTGGCGGTATATATTTTCCAGCACCACAATCGCATCGTCTACAACCAAGCCCACAGCTAATACTAATGCAAGAATGGTGATTGTATTTATGGAATATCCAAATGCACTTAAAACAAAAAATGTACCAATTAATGAAATTGGAACTGTACACAACGGAATTAAAATTGACCGAACATTTCGTAAGAAAATAAAGATGATGATAGCTACGAATATTATAGCTTCAATCATGCTGTTTTTAATGTTGTTTAATGATGCTCTAATGAAATTGCTTTGATCAATATTCACCCAAGCTTTGGTATCATTTGGCAGGTGTATTTGAATTTTATCCAGCTCTTTACGTACTTCTTTTGAGACGGTAAGTGGATTAGCATCTGGCGAGAGATTGATGGCAACGAGTGCTCCATGCAAGCCGTTAATCCGCATTCTAAAATGATCTTCTTGTCCTTTCAGAGTTATTTTGGCTAAGTCTTTTAAATATATAGGTTGAGAGCCAACTTCTTTAATTAATATATCTCCAATATCTTCCATATTATCTGGTCTAATGTCCAAAACAATTTGTATACGATCCTGAAATTTGCCAGCTGGCAAAGAGTATCTATATTGCTCTAAAGCTTTGGTAATATCGCTACTGTTTATGCCGAGCGAATACATTTGCTTTTCTTCCAACTCAACTTCTACTTCATATGTCTCTCCCCAAACCTGTAGGCTGCCAATCCCTTTAATGGCGCGAAGAGTGTTTTTAATGTGCAAATTGATATAATGAGATAGCTCAACTCCGCTTAAAGATTCGCTGGTAAACGCAATACATAGCACTGGGATGTTGCCACCAGCACGAGATCCTTTTGTAACTTGGGGTGCATTTAAGTTTTTAGGTAGTTTATGAGTGACTTTTGAGAGGGCATCGCGAATCAGTGCCATAGACTTATCCATGTCTATAGATGCTTTCATATACATTGTTATAATTGATTCGTTTTGCTCGCTCTCTGAAGTTATCAGATCTAGCCCTTCTACTTCAGAAAGTGCGGATTCCAAAACGTTAGTGATATTAGTTTCCACCACCTCGGCCGCAGCATTTGGGTATTGAGTTACCACTGAGAAAACTGGCAGAACTACATCAGGGTACTCTCTGATTTCTAAGTTTTTAAAAGCAAGAATGCCCATTACCATTATCATGCAATTTATAATAATTGCAGTGACTGGGTGCTTAATAAAGAATTCAGTTACTTTCATTTTTATTTATAATTGTTGGGTTCACTGCTTCATCATCTTTAAGCTTTTGCATGCCTTTGACAACTACTAAGTCGCCTTCAGAGATTCCTGAAGCAATTTCCACCAATCCTTTGTCCGAATTGCTCGCTGTAATTTTTGTAAGCTTGGCTTTATTGTCTACAATTTTGAACACACTTTCTTCTTTGTTTTTAGAAGTGATAGCATAGTGAGGTACTGTGATGGCTTTAGGGTTTTCATAAACAACAACATCAACATTTATGCTGCTTCCAATAATGCAATTAGGACATGGATATTTTATAACTGCAGGTGCCATGTGAGTTTTCTGATCAATGAATTTTTGTACGCTGCTGATTTGGAATTCTTTTCCATCGATTAAAACTTTTTGTCCAATGGCAACCTTGCTGACTATTTTTTCTGGAATGTTAAGGTCAATCACTATCTCATCAGGTTTGTATAAAACCAATAATTCATCTCCTTGGTTTACTTGTGCACCTGGGCGGAATTTCGCAACACCAACAATTCCATCAAATGGCGCAGTCATTACGTTGCTATCATAAGCTGTTTTAGCAGCTTGAACTTGTTTCTGAGCTTCTAACCACTGCTGTTGTGCAGCGCTTAAATCATCTTTTTTAATTAGGCCAGATTTATCTAGTTTCTGTAGGCGTTCATACTTGTTTCTAGCCACATCAACAGCATTTTTTGTAAGTTCGTAGCTTTTGATAGCTTGGTTGTTCTCGATCAATACTAGGTCTTCACCTTGTTTGACTGCTACCCCAGCCTCTGCAATGTACTCCAAATTGCCAGTAACTTTTGCTTTTAATATCGTATTATATTTTGCATTCACAGTTCCTATAAGTTGCACGGATTGTTTGAATGGAGTAGGCGCAATTTTTATAACATCAACATTTTTTGCAACGGTAGGTTCATCAGCAAAGCTGATAGTGCTAGCGGTTAGTAAGCCTAATAAAATTATAAAATTTCGCCAGAGCATTATTTTGCCTCATCGATACTTTCAGAGATCAGTTTATTCACAAATTCATAAATGCCAAGCCTTCTAGTTTTTTTAAGGCGTTCCGCGCGAAGGATAGCTAAGAGTTTTTTTAAGCTCTCATCCAAATCTTTATTTACGATGCTATAATCATATTCTTGCCAGTGCTGCAGCTCTGAGTTGGCTTTACGCATTCTGAGCTCAATGGTTTCATTTGTGTCTTTTGCACGGCGTTGTAATCTTTCAAGCAATTCCTTTTTAGAAGGGGGAAGTATAAACACACTTACGACATCTTGGCGCGCCATTTGTGTAAGAGATCTATGGCCTTGCCAGTCAATATCAAAAACGACGTCCTCACCTTTTTCTAGGAATTGTTCCACATAGTGTTTGGGAGTGCCATAATAATTCCCAAAGACTTCTACGTACTCTAAAAACTCGCCTTCTTTTACCATTCTTAGGAAAGTTTGTTCATCGACGAATAAATAGTGTTCTCCGTGGATTTCTCCTTCTCTAGGGGATCTCGTTGTATATGAAACTGATGGATGTATATGTTTGTCAACTTTAAGTAATAAATGCGCGAGCGTAGTTTTTCCTGCGCCAGATGGTGCAGAAAGAACAAGCATGAGTCCTCTACGCTTTGGTTTCTTCATTTTTAGATTTATTGCTTTTTTATTTTATAGCAGAATCTTTTATTTATTGCAAGATTACTAGTGATTGCATTAGTATTGCTATCATAAACCAAAGGATAATATATGACTTCTCTTTTTCGAAGCTACGATTTGAACGGTACTAAGCTAGCTAATAGAATTGTAATGGCACCAATGACAAGGTCTAGGGCATCGGTTGATAATATCCAAACCGAGCTAGCAGCTACATATTATGCGCAAAGGGCAACAGCTGGTCTGATTATTACAGAAGCCACGGCCGTTTCCAAGCAGGGAGCTGGTTATATGAATATCCCTGGAATCTGGAATCAAGAACAGGTTGATGCTTGGAAAAAAGTAACCAGAGCCGTACATGAAAAAGGTGGGAAAATCTTCGTTCAGTTGTTTCACACTGGAAGAGTATCACACAGCAGTATAACAGGTGAGCAGCCAGTATCTTCTTGTGAGGATGCGCCATCTGGTCAAGTAATGGGATCGGACTATAAAATGCATACTTATGAAGCTCCAAAAGTTCTGAGCGAATCAGAAGTTGGGCAGGTTGTTGAGCAATTTAGAAATGCAGCAAGAAATGCTAAGCTTGCTGGTTTTGATGGTATAGAAATCCATGCTGCGAATGGTTATCTAATTGATCAATTCTTACGTGATGGAACAAACCAACGTCAAGATAGGTATGGTGGCTCATTAGAAAATAGAATGAGGTTTGCTTTTGAAGTTTTGCAGACTGCAATTGAAGAATTTGGCGAGAGAAAAGTTGGGATTAGGTTCTCTCCTGTTTCTAGTTTTAATAGTATGAGCGATAGTAACCCAGCCGAGCATTTTCCAAAAATTGCCAAGGCTCTTAATATTTTACCATTAGCCTATATTCATTTGGTTGAATCAGATGCGTCGTCGTTGCATATTTCCTATAAAATGAGAGATAATTTCAAAGGTGTGTTTATCTCAAATGAAGGTATTACAAAAGAAGTTGCAACAAAATTGTTGGATGAAAACCATGCAGACTTAATATGTTTTGGTTCTGCATTTATCTCTAACCCTGATCTAGTTTACAGATTGCAGAATAATGTACCTTTAGCTCAGCCTGACAAAAGGTATTTTTACACTGGAGGCGAGAAGGGGTATATAGATTATCCAGTAGCTTCATAATATATGAAAACCAAAAACGAGTTGCTAGGTTTGATGAATGTAGGTAAAGCTGTATTTAAGGATTTAACCTTGCTTAAAATAACCTCAATTAAAGATTTGGCAAAACAAGATGCAAATGAGCTTTACAACAGATTGCAAAAAATTACTGGTTCAAAGCAAGAGCCGTGTGTTCTAGATACATTTTGTGCAATAATTCACGAAGCAAATACAGGTGAAAAAAAGCATTGGTGGCATTGGTCGAGGATTAGAAAAAACAAGAACGGTAAATAAATAGATCTACTTGTAAATGAGGTGTCTATTGCAGAAACTTACATGAACTTTTGCTAACCAACTAAAAAGCTATGAAAAGCTGCTACTTGATCAGTTTTTTACATTTTGACTCGTTAAATAAGTTGGGTGTCAATCCCTAATAATTTAGTATTGCCTGTTTTAGACAGGTCAAGGTCATAACTTTACTTAAGTAAAGTTTCACTTTTTTGGCTCTTTAATTTTCAAATGTACGCCATTAGATGACGGTTGTTTTGCTTCATAGAGAAGATAACTAGTGACAATTATATGATATATTATAGCTATAATAAAAGCCCAATTCGCGGCTTTAGTTGCTTTATCAAAAAAATTATTCCATGAACTCATTACACTCTACCTCCGCCAATAAATCATGTACATGAGTCAGAGTAAAGCCTTACCTAGCTAAAGTTTCAATTTGATTCTTAGGTTTTATGCGTAATTCTGACTGAATTTGATGTGCTTTATAATACATGTAGGCAAGGAAAAGTAAATGTATTATACCATATATTATAGCTACTCTAACTACGATAGATGAAATTTTTTTCAACCCTCTATCAGCTACAGAGATTATATTATTGAAAATATTCATTGCATTCTACCTCTGCTAATAATTATGTACACAAGTCAGAGTAAGTCTTACTTACTCAAGTTATTGTTAGGGATACTATGTTCTATACGTAATCCTGATTGGATATGATGGATTTTATAGAACGTGCAAGCAATCAATACTAAATTGAATATTACGTATAATATCAAAGCTCGTCGAATAATTGGTAGGATATTATCTAACAATCCTGAAGTTTTGGTTAACATATTATTGAAAATATTCATTACAATCTACCTCTGCTAATAATGGTGTGCCTGCTTTTAAGAACAAAGCTTCCTGACAGAAATCATATCTTATTTCTTTTATAATTTCAGCTGTTTGTGCAAGGCCTATTTCAGTCTGGCCAATTTTTAATGCGCCATCAATTATGGCAGCAGCTTCTATAAGTTTACCAGCTGTACTAAAAACTATGTGAGGAGATTTGCTAAGGGCATGGCCAATCATCCCTATAATTGTGTCTATAGTTAAAGCTTGTAAATTCTCTTTTACAAAGTCTTTGCTGAATTCTTCTGGTAATTCATTCATAGTTTGAATTAGAGCCTTGAGTTTTGCTTGCTGTTCACTCTGAGTCTTTGCGTTTTTTAAATCAATTGCTAGCTTTTCAATTTGAAAAGTTTTCTTGGGGAAATACTCTTGTGCAAATTTTAAGAAAGCAGGCTCTTCAGCTTTTCTCATTTGAGCTGCTAATTTTTTTAATTCAATTTCTTTCTGTAATTTTTCTGAAATCTTTTTATCAATATATTCTTGAACTTTCTTCCTATTAATTTCTCTCTGTGGGATTAGTTTTTCAAAGGCTTTATTCTTAGCCTCAGGATCGACTTGTGGTACTCGTGCTTGTGTAATAGTCTTTCCTCTGCCAAAGCTAGATGAAGTAGGCACTGAGACCAGATAATCATTTTCGTTGTAATTAGTGTTTTTCAATATATCATCAATGCTTTTGCCATCACCTTGATATCCAACTCCAGCAAAGAAGATGTCAAATTCTGAATCCTTAACATAACTGTCCACATTCTCTCTGAATTGTTTTTCCAGCAAATTTGCATGCTTAGCATCCTCTTCATATTGACGTTGAGCTTCCCACTCTCGCTGCTCTTTTTGATTCAAGATGGCCGCCATTCTGTATGGTACTTCGCCATATTCAAGATTAGTCGTAGAAATTAAATTTGGACTAAATCCCCATTTGCCAGCCCGTACCCCACCAGTATGTTTTACGAGATCTATACCAACATTATAATCTATGATTGGATGATTAGCCTCTATACTAAGAGTATTGACTGGTTGGGTAACGCTTTGAAGAGTTTGCGCTGCCTTGAGATCATTTTGGAAGTTACTAAGTTGCACCGATGGTGTTGGAGGGAGAGTTTGAAGTGTAGACAAAGGTCTGATTTCTATATGTAGTACCATACTATCCTTATTAAATTAGTTTGTTTTCTAAGATGTAATGCGGCACTATACACCAACATCTTAATATTCGGAAGTCATTAAATATTGAATTTGGGCTTGTTTGAACCTAAAAAGGTGTGTTATTAGGTCTTGTATGTACAACTCTAACTAATAAAAATTAGAAAAAGTAAAAAATGAAAGCATTAAAAGAATTGCGAAGCTTAGCATCTCCTATAGCCGCAGAAGGTGCTAAGAGATTTTTTAAAACTGGTAAAGGGCAGTATGCTGAGCATGATAAATTCTTAGGCGTTTCTATTCCGCAAGTTCGAACAGTAGCAAAAAATTACTATCATTTAGAATTAGATGAAATAGAGAGCATATTGTTGTCTAAATATAACGAAGAGCGCTTTTTAGCTTTAGTCCTGCTCGTAAAAAAATATGAAAATTCTCCCAAGGTAGTCTTTGATTTTTATATTAAAAATTTAGGTCATATAAACAATTGGAACTTAGTTGATGTCTCGGCACATTTTATTGTTGGTAGGCACTTATTAAATTCAGACAAAAGCTTTTTACTGACTTTAGCTAAATCTAAAAACATGTGGCATAGGCGGGTTGCAATTGTAGCAACGTGGTATTATATTAGAAATAATCAGCATGATTGGACCATAAAACTTGCTGAAATATTATTAAATGATACTCATGATTTAATGCATAAAGCAACGGGCTGGATGTTACGTGAAGTTGGCAAGAAAGATGAAAAAGTGCTTATAGACTTCCTCGAAATTCATTCTAAGAAAATGCCAAGAACTATGCTTAGGTATGCAATTGAGAGATTGGATAAGAAAGATAAGACAAGATTTTTGGGGCATTGAATGAAGAGTTATAAGTGTTTTATATTTCATTGTAAAGCTCCATTAAAATGTGGGTTTATAGGATCAATTGCTATATATGGAAATGGATATGACTCAGCGAAACATATTCTAAATGAGTTGCATTCTAAAGGAATTGGAAATTCTGTAGTGCAAGGGTTTTCTCTTGAAGCTTGGCAGGGTGTCAGAACACCTAGAAAGATGGAAAAGTTTAATACAAGTAGTCCGCAAATATATTATCTATCTCACTCAGATCAACGTGCTTTTACACTTGATGGTGTGGATTATGAAGGCAACGGTTATAGTATTGAAATAAAGTTTTTCAATCAAAGGGTGATGAACGCATTCTTACAAGAACTTTCCAAAATGAGCAGTATAAAAGAGACCTTAGTAAGCAAAAGTTAGAATATAATCTTGGATTGTAAAAAAAAACCGTTCTTTACCTATTAAAATATGGATCCCGAAATAAATTCGGGATGACGTGGAGAAGGTCGTAAACTATGTACCATGTCATGCTGAATTTAGTTCAGCATCTAAAGAAAGAGGTTTGGTTTGCCTTTGGCAAACCATCTTTGGTGTAATGAAAGTACTTGTTCCTTTCCTCGACCCTTCCCACTACGTACTTTCATTACTATAGCGCCTGCGGCGCGCACCCCCTTTTTTAGATAAGCACTATCGACAGGTGAAGAGACACAAATGAATTTTTCATAAACCTTCCCCGACAAAAAAATTCAAAATTCATTTGCTGGTTCTTTTATGAAAGATGATGCCTAATCCAGATTTCATACTTGTGCAGATCAAGTGATTTGGAGCTGAGAATAGGCTAGTTGAACATTATCAAAATTTCTCCCGTCCTTTTATTTTTTTTAGGGATTCTTGCATCTTAATTCTCACTGCATGTGTTTCTTCAGGTTTAGGCTCTCCTTTAGGCCATTTAGGTTCCTTAAGTTCATCACCTATGGCAACTGGTGAGGTGTCGCCCCCCACATTTGTATTTGGGTTGTCAAAACGATCTAAAATTTTACCAGTTTGATCAACTTTGTAGATGAATCTTATGCTACTTGGGTGTAATTGGTTTACTATTACTTCATTGGTTTTGTCATAACTAGAGCAATACAAAGTTCCAACTACTCTTTGTTGATTTGCGCTAATATATGCAACCAAGACGTATCCTGCAGCGTTTGTGCTGCTTAAAGAAGTGGAAGCTTTAGCTGCGTACAATGCCGCTTGGTCAATCTTTAAAGAAGTAAAAGGGCCACGAACTTCATAATCTTCCAATCCTGGCACATATGATTTATCTCTTGTTCCTGAAGTAGTCATAGTAAAAAGTGCATTACCTCGATCTCCTAGAGATTTAAAGCCGAATCTAAAAAGATTTTTCATATAATCATCATTCAAGGCTCCGTCAATTCCTCTGTAGACTTTTATATCTAGGCCTGAAGTTGTATATCTGGTATAGCTCATTATTTTCTTTGCCCAATCTTCATCGATACGTAACAGTATTTTGCTTATTGACCCAAGATCATTAGAATTAACATTCTGGCCACTTAAATAAGATTCAGCAATCTTGTTACATATTTCTGCTACACTGGGTTTTTTCTTCCAATCAATTACGCACCCTCTTTCCTTGATGAGTTCTACCAAGGCTTTATACTTGTTCTCATCTGTGTTTTTCTCAATGCCGTATTCTATGGCTTTTGTTATAAGCTCTAATGCTGTTTTATTCGATCTGTAACCGTTCTTGTACAGTAAATCTGCAAGTTGAAATTTGCCTTGGCATATTTGCCATTCAAACGCATTCATTCCATACTTGTTCAATACTGGTACTTTCGGCAATATCCCAAGATCTATTATTTTTGCTAGTACATTTATACTGTTTGTATTGTGAACAACCGTATTATCTAGATCATCTACTCTAATATCGCATAATTTGTTGAGTACGCCTTTGTCATGTAACATTCTGAAAACTAGCTGTTCACCATCTTCTGAAATCATATCCGCACTTGGTCCCATAGCTAAACAAGCTGCGAGTTGCTCAGGAGGCAGGTGTTTTGCCAGTATTTCTATGTATTTAGGGCGATTCAAAATGGTTCGTAAGGAAGGGGCTAAATCAATCGATATATTATGGTCTGCTAACCACTTAATTAACTCAATATTTTCCTGATATGGTATGAAAAAAGTCCCTAGTTTTGCACCTTTGTCAAAAAGTAGGTCAGCTACTTGAAATAGACCTTTTTCAAGAGCCATTTTAATGAATGGTGTACCAGATAATTTGATATTAGGATCACCTCCGTTCTCAAGGTAACTTTTGACACTATCTATATCACCTTCCTTGATTGCAAGTTCAAGCTTCCTTTCTTTATCTCTCTGTTCCTTCATAACCTATACCCCATCCCACTCAACTGCAGTATAGCATTTTTGGCATAAAACTGCAATACTGCTCAGATTTATTTGAGGTTGGGGCAGTATATTGACTATGTTGCTTTGGAAGCTAGATCATTCGTTGAGGCAATATGCAGTTCAGTAAATAATTCCTGCTCAATTCAATAACTGACTTTCTATCTCGATCAGTCTTTCTAGGTTTTGCTCTATAGCCTTTTTCTTTTTAACAAGGTCTTTGGAAAGATCGCTGAATAATTCAGGATCCTCAGCATATAGTTGGGGGTCAGATAGCTGCAACTCTATAGCTTCAACTTCAGACTCTAGTTCGCTAATTTTAATTGGCAAATTATCTAACTCCCATTGAAGTTTGAAAGAGATTTTTTGTGTTTTCTTAACCTCCACTTGCTCTTCAGTAGCTACTTTTTTAATTGGCTTTTTAACTTCAGGCTTTAAGGCTCTAACATAGTCGCTATAGCCACCTACGCACTCATCTATATTTGCATTGCCGTGGAATACTAGAGTCTTGGTAACTAGTTTATCCAAGAAATCTCTATCATGACTCACTATAATCAGCGTTCCTTCGTAATCAGCTAGTATATCTTGAATCATATCTAGTGTATCCATGTCGAGATCATTTGTTGGCTCATCTAGAATCAATACGCTGCCTGGATCTGCCAAAGCCTTGGCAAGTAATAGTCTATTCTGCTGTCCACCTGAAAGAAATGCAACTTTGTCGCGAATTTCTTTTGGATCAAACATGAATTTTTTCAGATATGCTACGACATGCATGTACCTATCGCCAACCTTAACTTGATCCCCGCCAGTAGGGCATAATGTTTTCCACAAAGTGTCTTCAGGATCTAAAATAGATCTCTTTTGGTCAAAGTAAGTTATAGTAATGCTTTTACCGAGTTTTATCCTGCCCGAATCTGGCTCCAAATCTCCTACAAGCAATTTAAGAAAGGTGGTTTTGCCAGAGCCATTTGCCCCAACGATGCCTATTTTATCGCCGCGCATTACGCGAATTGACATTCCTTCTATGATCTTTAAATCACCCAATGAAAATGATGCATCGTTAAATTCTGCCACTAGCTTGGAAGAAAGTGAAGGTGCTAGCGGATCTAGCGATATTCTGTCATTAAGTTTTTTTATTTTTGCTCGGCCTGCTGCAAGTTTTTCTCGCATTGCGTACAAGTCTTTTAATCTTTTTTGATTACGTTTCCTGCGGGCAGTTACACCTTGGATTTTCCATACTTCCTCATCCCGAAGTCTACGTGCTAGATTGTCAAGCTCTTTTTGCTCTTGCTCCAGAATCGCAACTGACCACTCGTCAAAATGCTCATATCCTTTATCTAGAATTTTGAATTTACTTCTATCTAACCAACAAATCTTGTTTGATATATTTCTTAAAAATGTGCGATCATGGCTTATACATAAAACTGATCCTTTAAACCTTCTAAGATAATCTTCCAACCACTCAATTGATGTTATATCAAGATGGTTGGTTGGTTCATCGAGCAATAATAAGTCTGGCTCTTCTATCAAGGCTCTTGCTATCGAAGCTCTTCTTAATTGTCCTCCTGATAGCTCGTCCATAAATTGCTCTTTCTTTAAATCCAGGGGATCTAAAACCATGTCAACAAGATAAAATTTGGATTCGGTTCTATCTTCCGGATCCAAGCCTTCTAAAACGAAATCGAATATAGTCTGGTGTTTTCCATATTTCGTTTGTTGAGGTAAGTAGCTAATTCTTAGATTTGGTGACTGCCAAATGTCGCCTTTATCTTTTAGGATCTCTCCACAAATTAACTTTAGCAATGTGGACTTGCCTTCGCCATTTTTTCCAACTATACAGATTTTATCTCCATTGTAGATGTGAAGAGACACATCATCAAACAGGACTTTTTTTCCGAAAGCCAGAGATATATCATTTAAACTTAATATAGGTGACGACATTCTCGATAAAATAAGTTAAGTAGATGCAAACCTAGCATAAATAGCCATTTTTAGCTAGCATTACGATTTTAACTTAACCCTTGTTTATAACTTTACATATAACTACATAGATTATATTCTGAGAAGACATATATATGACTAGAAAGAAAGTGAGATATTGCCTTTTATTGATTGTTTTTTTAATAACTGCTACATCTGGAGATGACGCCAATGCTCGTCGTCGAGTAAGGCAAAATCATAATTATGATTTTACTACTAGTCAGCGGTATGCTTCGCTCGTGGTGAATGCAAAAACTGGGGATGTAGTCTATCAGAAAGAAGCAGATAAACAGCTTTATCCTGCGTCATTAACGAAAATGATGACTCTTTACCTTGCGTTTGATGCAATTTCCAGTGGAGAGCTGGCATTGAATCAGCTATTGCCAGTGTCTCATAAAGCTTCAATGATGCCAAAAACAAAGCTAGGTCTAAAACCAGGCCAAACGATCATGGTCCGTGATGCCGTATTAGGGTTAATCATCCACTCTGCTAACGATGCATCTGTCGTGCTTGCTGAGGCTCTCGCTGGGACGGAAGCCAATTTCGCTAACAGAATGACAGAAGTTGCCCATCAGCTTGGAATGACTGACACAGTCTTTAAAAATGCAAGTGGTTTACCAGATTCTGAACAAGTTACAACCGCCTATGATATGGCTAAATTAGCAATAGCATTAAGAAGAGATCACCCTAGGTTTTACCCGCTTTTCTCGCGTAAATCTTTCAAGTTTCGTGGCTCTATTATTTCTAGCCATAATCGTGTGCTAGATAGATACGAATGGGCTGATGGAATTAAAACTGGCTACACGCAATCTTCAGGCTTTAATCTAGTAACATCTACTTCCCGCCCCGATGGTAAGCTTGTTGGTGTGGTGTTGGGTGGACCTTCTGCCGCTGCTCGGGATAATCACATGATTCAATTGTTAGAATATGGTTATAGTAAAGTAGGTAAAACACAAGTTGCTAAAGTAGAGTCAGACAAGCTTGGGATAAATAAAAAATTTCCGCCATCTACTGTGGTGCAAAGCCCTAGTGCATTTGATGTTATAGATATTAATAGCCAAAAATATGTTAGCTCTGATATAGCTTTAGATGACCCATTTGCCTTTGCTGAAGCGGATAGTGACTTGGTCTCTGCAGAAGTGCCTAGAACAATTAAAGAAACAGCGCAGAAGCTAATCAGCAAGCCCTCCGAGCAGGCTACAAAGTTAATTAAAGTTGCCAAAAAGGTGGGTAAAAAAGCTGCAGCAAGTAAAGTTGCAAAAAGCAAGCTAGCTCAGAGCAAGCGTAAATTCAGACAAAAAGCTGTCTAAGAAAGCAGAAAACTCGTTATGACACCTAGATTATTCGTTGAAGAAAAACTTACTCAGGATTCTGAGCTTAGGCTTAATAAAAATCACTCAAACTACCTATGTAAAGTTCTTAGGCTAGATGTTGGCAAGGAAGTGTTGATTTTTAATGGTGTTGATGGGGAGTGGGGTTGTAAAATTACTGAAGCTAATACTAAATCGGCTGCTGTAATAGTGGTAAAATTAGTTAGGCCTCAACTTTCAACTCGAAAACTTTCTTTGATATTTGCTCCAACAAAAAATGTTAATTCAACGTACATAGTTGAGAAGGCAACAGAACTTGGCGTAACTGATATCTATCCAGTAATTACTCAAAGAACTATTGTAAAGAAAGTGAATCACGAAAAGCTTACTCACTCTGCAATTGAGGCATCTGAGCAGTGCGAAAGATTAGATGTTCCTACGATTCATCCTATTAATTCTCTAAAAAACCTAGTAGACAATCTACCCATAAGTGAGCAAATGATTTTTTGTGATGAATCCAAGAAAGGGATTCCTATTGCAAAGCTTCATAAGGCTAAATCATCTCATTCAATTTTGATTGGCCCAGAAGGTGGATTTACGGATGAAGAGCGTTCATTTTTAAATAGCAATGACAAGTGTGTCGCCGTTCATTTAGGTGTACGTATACTCAGAGCAGATACTGCAGCAATTGCCGGACTTGGAGCCTATCAGTCTATTCTTGGTGATTGGAATGACTAGTAATTATACCCAGCTTAATGCTCTTGTTACAGCTAATGAGCAAAGAATTATTGAATGGATTGAGGCCGAATATAACTCGCAGCCAAAACCTATATATACTTCTGTCGATATAAGAAATGCTGGCTTTAAAATTGCACATGTTGATACGAATCTTTTTCCATCTGGGTTTAATAACATATCTGCTGAGTCTAAGCCAATAGCTGTAAAGTTGTTTAAGCAATATCTGTCGACAAATTTTCCAGAGGTAAAAACTATTGCTCTAGTACCAGAGAATTTTACAAGAAACCTAAAATACTTGCAAAACCTTTTGGTTCTTAAAGAGTTGCTGCAGACTGCTGGATACACCGTTGAGATTGGCTCACCATATGTGGACGAAGTCTATGTTGTGCAAGAGCTAGATTTGCCTATATATCCAATCAAAAAGCCTGCAACAAAAATTTTAGTAAATAGCGTTGATATAGATTTAGTGATTTTGAATAATGATCTTACATTAGGTTTGCCAGATATTTTACAAAATATAAGTATACCAATAATTCCTAATGCCGAATTAGGTTGGCATAAGAGGAGAAAGCAAAATCATTTTCATATTTACAACAGCATTGCTGATAGATTTTCAAAAGAATTTGGAATAGATAGTTGGGACATAAAAACCTTTTTTACAAATTGTGAAGGTATAGATTTTCGCCATAAAACAGGATTAACTGCGGTGGCTGAAAAAGTTGAAGATTTGATAAGAAGTATAAAAAATAAGTATGTTGAAAAAAATATCAGCTCAGAACCTTTCGTATTTATAAAGTCAGATATGGGTACGTATGGTATGGGTATAATGATGGTTAGAAGTGGTGATGAAGTTTTGCATATAAATAAAAAACACCGACATACAATGGATGTAATCAAGCACGGTGTACACAATACATCGGTGATAATTCAAGAAGGTGTGCCGACTATTGAGAAAGAGGAGCTTCACACATCAGAAACTATGGCTTATTTAATCAACGGTAAGGTATTTGATCTGGTTAGTAGAATAAATAAAGATAGGGACGATTCGTCAAATCTAAATTCACATGGCATGTATTTCAAAGGAAATATTGCAACAGGTTTTAATATCAAGACTTGTATTGCTTTACTCGCAACACTTGCAGCTGCCCAAGAATAGCATGATGATTATCGCGCTTGCACATCTAAACCTAGTGTTGGGGGCTAGTGCGTGAATAATAAAAATCTACAATGTCTTCAAAAAGTTTTTGCTTTCTAAGATGGTAGCAATTATAAGATGTTGGCAGTAAATGAAATAGGTTTGTTATATGCTGAGAAGAGTTGCTAAAGAAATGTTAGGCAGGACTTTTACTACTAAAACTAGCAATATTACAGCTAGTATGGTTCGATCACAAGCAGGGATGTTCTCGCATTTAGTGCCAGCAGTAGTGGATGCTGTAAGGGTAGGTGAGAAACCTATTAAAGGTCCGCTTAACTTTACTAAGGAGCAGTCTAGTAGTGTGATCGATACGATTGGAAGAACATTGGCATTTTTAGGTGTAACTAATCGCGAAGCTGCTAATAGTTCTTTTCCTTTACAGCTCGCCGATTCAATACCTTTTGTTATACCCCAAGTTGGCTTAGTGGATACGGTTTTGAAAAAGTTAGGAATAGACCCAAGTTCAGTGCCTCTTGGTGATATAAAAAAACATGTGAATTTTATTTCGTACTATAGAACTATTCCTTCAATGGAAGAGTTTAGAAGGCTTGGAATAAGTTATGATCAAGCATGCGAAGTAATCGCAAAACAGTTGTTTATGGGCAGCTTCCATGGAGATCAAAGTTTAAATAGCCGCACTGTGAATATGTACTTTCCTCCAAATTCACATATGTTAGTTGGTTCTAACGATCTTGGCACCACAAGTAAATCCCTATTTGCTGAAATGTATGCCAAAGGGTTAACAGGATTAGAAGCGCCTTTTACAATTGTTAATGGCGGTGATACAACTGCAATGACTAACGGATTCCATGCAGGAATGAAGTTTATGCTTGAGAGCAGCAGAAAGGGCTTTGCTACTCCCATTTTATACCTTATTCAAGCAAATGGCAGAAGCATCTCAAGTGTTCTAGATGGAGGAGCCGCAGCCGAAGCTTTTAGAGGATATGGCAAGTTATTTTCTAGGATTACTGAAGTTCCAGCTTCGGAACATGAAGAAGCTCTATATCAAAGAGACCAATTGATTGATACAATTCTAAGGACTGGTAGACCTGCAGCTTTAGTTCTAAATGGAAAGCGCATCGGAGGACATGCTACAGACTCTTTGTTAGGCAGTGATGCACAAGTAATGGAGTCATTCGATTATGCTGTGCAGGCAATTTCACGGTCTCTATTAGCAGTATGTACTGCAGAGCGCACTCCTGCTCAACTGGCTGATGAACTCCAATCTAGTATCAACACTGCAAAAGCAATAGTAGATACCGTTGTGACTAACGCTAAAACTGCACCCAAATTTATGTCATTCTCTGAAGCACGAGAGCTTACTGTTAAAGGTAGTAAAGAAACAGATACGCAAGGTTCAATTGTCTCAATCCCCTTGGGGTATTGGATTGAAGACAAAACACAAGGCGAGAAAACCAAGTCTGGTAAAGATATATTTGGTCAAGCAGTAAATGAAGTCATGGATTCGTTAAGGAGTCAGAATCTAAAAGTTAAATTAGTTCATCAGGAAAATTCCAATTCAGAGCATAAACATGCAACCTTAGGTGTTTACGACCAATTTAGAGGTGTATCAAAAGAAAATTTAGCTCAGTTTATTTCTAATCAACTAGACGAGCAGTTTCAGGCGACATTGGCGTGGGCGCTTTCTAGAAATGGTTACTTTGTTATGAATGTATTCCCGCACACATATTTTGCGGCAAGTCAGGGTCTTACTACTACTGCTCAAGTTGCCTATTCAGAATTTGAAACAGGGCGAAAAGCATCTGTAGTAACAATAGTTGATGCAGGAACCTTAACATATCCCGATGGAAAAAACCCAGCGGCTGCTAAGCTTGGCCCTCATCACTGTGACCAAGGAGATCCTAGATGGGTGAATCCAAACACAATATGTGTGATTCCATCAAATGCCGAACACTTTAGAGCCATGTTGCAGGCTACTTCAGAATTAGTTGGGACTGGTAGGTCAGCGGTTGTATTTTTTCCGACGATGGCTTATCCGTTGGAGCATAAGCAATTGCCAATACCATCTATGAGTCCATTTGATGTCATGAGGGTTGTAGTTGAAGGTTACGCCCCTGAGCACGGTCGTAAAGTTGTTATAGTGACTGGCGGTTTTATCACTAAATATGTAATAGAGTCTTTAAGAAGTACTGGCATGGCTGCTGAAGTTCTTGTAATGGGAAGTACTGAGCCAAGTCAGGCCTTAACAGAATATTTGAAAATTCTCTCTTCAGGTACACATACTATTGATGTAGTGGTTGTAGACCCATCTCCGCGCGCAGGGTTATTAGGCCCGATGATGAATTGGACGTTAGCAACCTTGAAAACACCTTTAAATTTGAGAGTACTACATGCTACTACCGACCAAGTAATTATTCCTTACGGAGCTGGTAATGCTGCCTTTGTGGTACAAAGAGACTTCGTAGATGCAGTGTTAAGAGGGCATAATATGATAGCAGTGATTGGAAAAGAAAGTGCAACTATAACTGTACCCTCTTCTAATACTAATGAAGATAATACTGTTCAATGGTATTTTGAATGTGAGATGGACTCAGAAGTGACAGTCAATCTAAGCGTGGGAATCGGGAATGAAGTAAAAGCTGGCGACGTTTTAGGCGTAGTGGAAAATGGTAAATCAACTAGAGAGATAGTAGCGTCTGCAGATGGTGTAGTGAGCAGAATTTATGACAAGGTTAAGCTTCACGAGACTTTTACTGTACCTGCTAATGGCAAGGTTTCAATAATTGATATCAGAACTTCAACTACCTCAGCGAAAGCACAGGAGGTTCAAACTACTGAGGCAAAGAGTGTCAACGTTAGTCCAAAAGATGTTATAGTCACGCCGCTTTTACCAATTGAAAGAGCTATGGCAAAAGCAATGGAAGGAAAAGTTTTTGGTGTCTCAGGTTATCTTGATCTAAGAGAGCTAGGAAGAAGAGATGATTTACGTGAGCTATCTAAAACACTTCAAATTACTGTTTCATGTGCTTATGCTATATTGAAAGCAGGGTTGAATATTAAAATTTCTAAAGAAAGAAACAATAGGATTGAATACTTGACGGCCAATATTGGATTAGCAGCTATGACGCCAAAAGGTGAGTTGGTAGTACTTGTTGTTCCTAGTGTGGCTACAAAATCTTCCACTGGAAGTATATCTCTAAAAACCAGTACACAAATTAAGGAAGAAGTTAAAGCACTTCTAGGTAGGTTGCGCGATGGGAAATTGAAGCCAGAAGACACTGATTTGGAAAAAGCTAACGTTTGTCTAGTTGTATCATCTTTGGGTAAAGATGCTCCAGTTATGGTCAATCCAGTGCTTCCACCATCTTGTACAACAATTGTAGGTGTGGGTGCTGAAGATGAGAATACAGGTAAAGTTCTAGTAACTATCAACTTTTGTCATGCAACATATACAGGTAAAAATGCAATAGATCTCTTGAATGCTATTGGGGTGAATAAGGATTCTGGGTTGAAATCATTTGTTGAAAGGGTGGTGTTTAACGCTTTACAGCAAGGTAGCCCTAGTGTAAGAAGCGAGAGACAAGTGTAGTATTTTAGTTTGAAGTGATAAGCTTTTGCCTTTGAGTCTGCTTTACTTTTGTAGTCCTTTGCTCTACGTTATCAGGGCTATGTACAAATCTTTGGAAATTTATGACACAATCTTATTTGGCGCTGGAAAAAATCTTTAAAGAAATTGATATAATTCACCAAGCTCAAGCAATTCTGGGGTGGGATGCCAATACCTTCATGCCTGAAGGTTCTTCAGAAAGTAGAGGGGAGCAATTGGCAATGCTCTCAAAATTGTCGCATCAAAAGCTAGTTTCTTCACAAACTGTATCTCTATTAAGTGAGGCAATGGCAAGCATAGGAGAATTAAATGAGTGGCAAAAAGCTAATCTTAAAATGATGAAGCATGAAATCGATCATAGTACATGTATTTCTGAAGATTTGATAACTAAAATAACCATAGCGTCTAATGATTGTGAGATGCTTTGGCGTAAATGTAGAAAAGAAAATGATTATAAAACACTACTCCCAGCCTTTAAAAAAGTAGTGGATTTAACCAAGGAAATTGCAGAAATTAAAGCTAAGCATTTCAATGTAAGTAAGTACGATGCATTGTTAGATTCTTATGATCCAAGTCGTAAATCTGCTGATATCGATGTGATATTTGACAAGCTGGAAGAGTTTTTGCCAAAATTCATTAAAACCGCAACAACGGTAAAGCCTCAGTTGGAAGGACATTTCCCAACTCATTTGCAAAAAGATTTGGGATTATATTTTATGGGATTGTTTGGTTTCAATTTCTCTAAGGGTCGTTTAGATGAAAGTGCCCATCCTTTTTGCGGTGGTACTCCAGATGATATTAGAATAACAACACGCTATAATGAAAACGATTTTTTACAATCATTTTATGGTGTTGTGCATGAGACTGGCCACGCACTTTATGAGGCAAACCTTCCGCAAGACTGGAGACATCAGCCAGTTGGAAGGGCCATAGGTATGTCGAGCCATGAAAGCCAGTCATTGTTTGTAGAAAAACAAATTTGCAAAAGTAAAGAATTCATCGAGTTTTTACATCCGAAACTGCACCAATATTTTAATTTGACCTCTGATTGGAATTTAGCAAATTTGATAAAGTATTCCCAACATGTAAGTCCTTCGTTGATTAGAGTTGAGGCAGATGAAGTGACATACCCACTGCATGTTATAATGCGTTACAAGATTGAAAAATCCATGATCGAAGATAATCTTAATTTAGAAGATCTTCCAAAAATCTGGAACGACTACATGCAAAAATATTTTGGTATTACGCCAGATTCAGATGCTAATGGCTGTATGCAAGACATTCACTGGTTTTCAGGTGCGATTGGATATTTCCCTACCTACACATTAGGTGCATTAACCGCTGCACAGCTGATGGCAAAACTAAAATCTGTCATTCCAAATGTTCCAGAATTAATTCAGCGTGGAGACTTTGCTCCTATTTTCGAATGGTTAAAGGATAATATTCACAGCAAAGGTTCGCTACATTTGGCAAATGATCTTCTGAAAGAAGCTACTGGAGAATATCTAAATCCGCAGTATTTTATTGACCATGTTACAGAAAGATACGAAGTGTAGAAAATTTTATGCAAGACGCTTCTTTTTAGTTAAGCATAGTCCTCATCTTCAGCGTCTTTTGGGTCGATGAAGAACTCGCCTTTAATGCCATCAGTATGAGTGTAAAGTTTTTCTTGTTGGTTGAGTACCAACATTTTCTTTACATTCTTAGTTGTTATTTTTTTATCTTCGTGAAAGGCATAATCGTCAACTATTGATTTAACTTGTTCTACTGATAAGTTCTTGATTTGAATGGCGCTAGCAATTCCATCGACTGCTAACAGTATTGCCCCTTTTTTATTATGAAGCTCCATAGAAGCTAGCTGAATTAGTATCTGACCTAAATTCGGCATTTTTATATGCTCCATAGCATATTCCAAGAGCCCCTCAACCTGCTTTTCAGTCAGCTTATCAACTAAGGCTTGTTTGAAGCCTTGTTTAATTAGAAAACTTGAATCCAATCTATTTGCTTTTTTTCTCATTTGCCTAAGTGATTTTATATATCCCTAAGGCTGATTCTTACACATAACAGGTTAAAAAAAGGTTAATAAAACCCAGTTTTTTTATTTTTTACTCAATTTGAGAGCTAAAGAGTATGCTAGGTTTTTTGAGCATTTTAACGCTTTGGATACTATAAGAGCAGAATCTTTTACTGTATTTGTTTTTAATTGGACTCTTAGTGCCAGCTCAATTTCCTTTTCGGTGACTTGTTCAGCTTTTGCCCCTTCAATTAATATTACAAATTCGCCTTTTGCTTCTTTGAACCTGGAAATAATATCAGATATTTTTCCTCTAACAAACTCTTCGTAAAGTTTTGTTAATTCTCGGGCGATTACGACTTCTCTATCTCCGCAAATTTCTAAAATATTTGCAAGTGTGTCAGTAATTCTTTTAGGACTCTCATACAGAATAATTGTAGCTTCAAGGCGGGAAACTTCTTCTAACTTATTGCGGCTATGTTTGTTAGTGCTGGGGAGAAATCCCAAAAAATAAAAGTTAGAATTTTGTATTCCAGCTGCAGATAACGCAGTGATCGCTGCACATGCTCCTGGTATAGGAATGATAGTAATTTGTGAAGCGAGTGCCTGATTTATAATTGTATAGCCAGGGTCAGAAATTAGTGGGGTTCCTGCATCAGAAACAATAGCAACGTTTTTACCAGCTAGTATAAAATCTATTATTCTTTGAATTTCTTTTTGTCTAGAATGTTCGTGATAAACTAAGCATTTTGTATTTATACCAAAATGATTGAGAAGCTTCATGGTTTGGCGTGTATCTTCACACGCTATATAGTCAACAGACTTCAATATATTGAGCGCGCGAAGCGTTATATCTTCTAGATTTCCAATAGGCGTTGCAACAACATATAAGCAACCTTGAGAAAAAGCCTTTAAATTATGTTTTGATGCGCTAGTATTGTTCATAGGTAACTTAGGTACTTAATATGTATAGATTATGTAAATATATCCTGTCTGCTGTTGCTATCATAGCAGTTTCTTCTTGTGCAATGGTTAATAAACAGAAGAAGCTCGAAGAAGTTTATCAAAATACTAAGACTGGTGATACTTTGAAAATTGCTCAAGATCTGCGAGCTAATTCTGAAAGAACAGGAGGAGAGGCGAGAGTGGCTCTTCTGCTGCCATTATCTGGTGAAAATGCAGTGCTTGGTAGACATTTGCTAGATGCCACACAACTTGCAATTTATGACTTAAAAGCAGATAATATTCACCTTGTGCCAATTGATACAGCTGCAGGTATAGAGTTTGCAAAACAAAGGTTAGAAAGCGAACAACCAGATTTAATATTGGGGCCATTATATGCTGCTGATGCTAAGGTTATATATAATCATGCAAAAAATAATAATGTATGTATGATATCATTTTCAAATGATCCTGAGCTTGCAGGTAATGACTGTTTGTTTCTGCTCGGTATAATGCCAGAGGAATCTGTAAAACGGATTATAAAGTATGCTCAGGCAAAAGAATTGCCAGATATAAATAGCGTTTTACCTAAGACAAAATATGGTAATACTGTTGAAACCAGTTTGGCTTCAATGAATAAAAAGACAGCTTCTCCAGTTAAAATCATTGGGAGATACAATCCAAATCAGCTTAAAGAAGATGCTAAGCAAGTCACCGCAAATATCACTCAGTACGCTCAAGCTGAAACTACCTTAATCATTCCTGAAGGCGGCAATACCTTGCGAGAATTTATATCTAACATGAGAGGCGCTAAAGGTGGAAAGAAAGTGAAGTATCTTGGTAGTGGATTATGGGAAGATGATAGAATACAAGATGTCCCTGAGCTAAATGGGTCATGGTTTGCGAGCGCTCCAAGAACTGACCGAATAGCTTTTGAGAAAAGATTTGAAGAGAATTTCAAATATAAGCCATCAAGACTTTCATCGCTTGCCTATGATGGGATTGCCTTGATAACATCACTGACACGAGATGGATTTAACAAGGAATCATTTGATAAAAAAGCAATATTAAACCCATCTGGTTTCAGGGGAGTGACTGGTATCTTTAGATTTAAAGAGAATGGCACTAACCAAAGAGCGATGGCAGTTTACGAAGTCAGAAGTGATGGCTTTTTGGAAATTGATCCAGCGCCATTAAGTTTTGCAAGCGCAGATTATAACTAATATAAGGATGACTACTCTAAAACTTGCTAATTTGTTTTTACCTGTATCAAGCCTGCCTGGGTTAGGCCCCAAGAGGGTTGAGGCTTTCAAGCGGTTGGGTTGCAAAAATCTTAGGGATCTTCTATATCATTTTCCAACTAACTTAGTTGATAGGACTTTTTCTCCGCCTCTTAAAAGCTCTCCTAGCGGTGCTGTTATTACTCATATGGTTACAGTAGATGAATTACTACCTCCTACCTCATACAAGAGTAGAAAGCCTTACATCATATCTTGCTCAAATGAGACGGGTCAAATTGAAATCATCTATTTTAATTTGAGTCCAAGCATTATTGAAAAAAAGTATGTTGTAGGAGAAAGAGTTGTTATAAGTGGAAAAACTGAAAGGGTTATGGGCAACTTACAAATGGTGCATCCCGATATAACAATGCCAGTGCACCATTATCAAAATGTCATCGGTATCGAGCCTGTATACCCTTTGACATATACTCTTACAAATCGAATTATTTTTATCGCAATTAAAAATGCGTTGCAGTTTCTGCCCAAACTAGATGAGTGGATCTCACCAGATCTTATAAAAAAATATGGCTGGTCTTCATGGTTTGATAGCATTAAAAAAGCGCATACTCCCAAGAAATTCGAAGATACATTGCCCAATTCAAAAGCGTTAGAAAGACTTGCATATGATGAGCTACTAGCTCAGCAGATAAGTCTTCAATTAGCTAGGCTGCAAGTCAAGAGACCCAAAAAAGTGGCATTGCAATTTTTGTCGATTTATGTTATCATTAATTACTGAACTTTTAAAATTATAATTAAAAGTGAGAAAAACAAATGTTAAACTTAAAGCCAATTAGTATTCACAC
>CAZVFD010000001.1:133203-138510 GCA_964625465.1 uncultured Candidatus Midichloriaceae bacterium
CATTGCAATTTTCTGGAAATCTAGTTCAAGAGTTAAAAGTACAATTGCCATTTAGCCTTACGTCTGATCAAGAAAAAGCCATTGAAGAAATTGCCAGAGATCAAAAAGATACTTCGCGAATGTTTCGTCTTTTGCAAGGAGATGTTGGAAGTGGAAAAACAATGGTGGCTTTCGCTTCAATGCTAAATGTTGCTGAATCAGGAAAGCAATCTGCCCTGATGGTACCAACAGAAATCTTAGCACGACAGCATTATAAAACGTTAAAGCATTATGGAGATCTGTTAGGTATTAAAGTTTGCTTGCTAATCAATAATATGAAAGTCAGTGAGAAAAGGGCGGCGCTTCTCGCAATTAATTCTGGTGAAGCGCAGATTATTATTGGTACTCAAGCATTATTTCAGGATAAAGTAAATTTTCATAATTTAGGTTTTGTAATAGCTGATGAACAGCATCGATTTGGCGTTGATCAACGTCTATCACTTTGTAATAAAGGTGAAGAGGTAGATCTTCTAATGATGTCTGCAACTCCAATACCTAGAACAATGAGCATGGTTAGTTATGGCGACATGGATATTTCAATAATCTCTGAAAAACCCAAAGATCGGTTACCTGTTGAGACAAAAATTATTTCGACGGCTAAGATTCAAGAGTTGCACCAAAGTCTAAAAAATTTATTAGATAAAAATGAAAAGGTATATTGGGTTTGCCCATTAATCGAGGAATCTGAGGAGCTGGATTTGGCCAATGTTACTGAGAGGTTTGCCGATCTTCAACACGTGCTTGGCGATAGAGTAGGCTTAATACATGGTAAAATGAAAGCATCTGCTAGGGAAGAAACCATGCAGAAGTTTATAGATGGTAAGCTTAACCTTTTGGTAGCCACAACCGTTATTGAAGTTGGGGTAGATGTTCCCGACGCTACTGTGATGATTATTGAAAACTCTGAGCGTTTCGGCCTTTCACAATTGCATCAGCTGCGTGGAAGAGTAGGGCGTGGGACTCAGAAATCTTTTTGTATACTTCTCCATGGGTTAAAAATTGGACAGCAAAGTTATACCAGACTTAAAGCTATTCGCGATAGTAATGACGGGTTTAAAATTGCCGAGGTTGATTTGCAAACGCGTGGAGCTGGTGACGTTCTTGGAACCCGTCAGAGCGGATTGCCCCATTTCAGAGTTTGTAATTTAGACATTCACAGCTACCTAGTATTAGATGCTTTTACTCAAGCTAAGCAAATCATTGCCAATGATAATGATTTATCTAAACCTGAAAGCCAACCGATTAAAAATCTCATAAACCTTTTCGAATATGAAAAGCAAATGACTTATATAAGTCAAACTTGATTTATAAGGACTAACGGTTGGGTTCAGCTGCTTCGGCCAAAAGATGTACCTAGTTTAGTATCTAATCTAATCCTGATTTTTAGAAGCTCTTTATCGTGATCACCATCTTCAGTCGAATCACGTTCCTTCCGTTTCTTGTTTAATGAGTCTAAAAATTCAACTATTTCGCTACGATTTAAATTTGTCGCATACTCACTGTAGCTTTTAGCATCTGGAGTAAGTATAGATCTGTCTGTAGATGGGTGTTTATACAATAAAATGAATTTTGCTAAGCTATTCTGAGCAATGCAAGTGTGAATAGGAGTATAACCATCGTTATCAACTTGATTTTGATTCGCCCCTGCAGCGAGTAAAATCTCTGAACATTCTAAGTTCGCCCTATGTAATGGAGTTGATCCTGAGTCTGATAAAGTGATATTAACCCTTGCGCCTGCATTGATGAGTGCTCTTAGTAAATCGGGTTTTTCGGTGGCAAAAAAGATAAGTGGTACTTTATTGATAGTTAAAGTTGTACAATCTATTCCTTGTTCTAGTAACCTAACTGCTAAATTATGTAAACCAGATTTAATTGCTTCGCATAGCAATGCAGGATTAATAAGTCGATGTGTATTAGCGATTGTGATTGCTTGCATTTCATCTTCAGCAATCACTAATAAAGCTGATGAGTGTTGAAGGATAGTGTAGACTTCTGTCGCAAGTCGAGAATCAATTAGAAAAGATGTTCTCGCACTAGATTTTAAGTGGCTAGCTATTCTACTCATTATATTTCTGTAAGTGCCACTAGTTTGGCTTGATTGAGATTGTCTCAATAGGACTTTTCGTATGCTTTTTAAGAAATCGGAATAAGGAGATGAATTTAGAGCTCTGATTAAATCACTAGTAGGAGGTGTAGGTTGAGTTTGGCGCTGTAAATTAAAATGACGACTAAGTATTTCACCATGTCCTGTTAAAATTAGACAAGGGTGGTTTCCTCGAAATTCGGTATGGTTGGAAAGATAAGAATGAGCCATTAAGTACATAGTATATTCTAGTGGCACTCCTTCTCTAAGAAAGCGACTTAATGTGTTAGCAAGTACTAAAAAATCATGAGTATAACTGATAGCAGTGTGAGGAGCGGTGGTGAATATACTGGAGCCTTGCGGAAGTATCTCTATGTCAGGAGCACATGCGCCTGCATAACAACTCGCCAAAAATACAAATATTGGAGAAGTTATCCAACGTTTGAGTATATCAAAAATGCTTCTCGTAGGTACGACAGAACCTTTTTCAATCTCAACATGATGAGTTAGATCATCATTTGTTCTTCCATGCATAGTCATAAAGACTATTTTAGGCCCTCTGGCAAAAGCATATGTGTTTGCAATGCTTCGAATGGATGGTAATGGAATGTCGTCAACCCCATTGCCAACTTGGTATATGGAGCTGTGAGAACCAAAAATTTGAATTAAATTACGGACATATGTTGAGTTCCAAGCATTTATTCCTGGGCCAGTAATTAGTAAAATATTATTAGGTGGCCTTGCCTGCATGTAAGTTTTTTTATGTTATCACTCTCTACATGCTACTTTGAAGCAATAAATGTTGGGAACATTTTTTGTCTGTCATAAATAAAAAGCACATCTTTGAATCCAACCTTAGTTAATTGACGTAGGGTTTGCTCTTCTGTTCTATAAGCATTTTGCCAACGAACCTTAAGAATGTCGCTAAGTAATATTTTTTGAATTTTCAAATCTTCTTTATTGATCTGTGTCATATCCCAGGGTGAGATATTCTCTTTATTTGGGGGAGGAGTTAAAAAACTAGATATAAATTTTCCGCCAGTCTTTAATGCTTGGTAAAATTCGTGATAGAGTGAAGTTACTTTTTCATCATTTGGTTCATAGAAGTTTAAACCATTGCTAGTAATTACATCAAATTCATTAGTGTATTCTAGCTGCCAAGCATCACGCTGTTCGAAATGACAGTGTTTTTCAAGATGGTTGTGTTTAGCATTTTCATTCGCATATTTTAGGCTGTTTTCGTCTAGATCGATTCCAACTAAAGTAAAATTATTGATGCCTCTGAAGTTTAATCCGAGTAAATCATCCATCAATCCACATGGTAGAGATGCAAGTTTCACATTGTCTTGAACATAGCTTTGTAAGAGTCTTTGAAAATTAAAAAAACGTTCTTGAGTAGCCAAGATTATTGGGCATCTATCCAAAAGCCAGTTTTCAAACTTACTAAATCTTTTTTTTGCATCATTTACACCAGATAATCTACCTTCTTGAGGATGCAAAACCATGTATCTAGTCCAGTAGCCATTAATACCATTGTTTATAATTAGAAATTTTCCAAAATTAAATTTTGAAAGTTCTTCGAGAATTTGAAACCTTTCAATTGCAGTGCTATCTGCCTTATCACCTTCGTCAAGAATGCGCTGTTTTAATTGGTTATATATTGTGTCGAAATCTTGTGAATCTCCATGTGTTATGATGGTGCTTTTAGCAAGTCGCTCTGATTGATACATCTTGTTTCCAAAAAAAATTAATTACTCACAGAATAGAGATAATCAACCTTTTTTGAAGATGTTTTTTTAAGAAATTAACTTTGCTATATAATACGCGCTTGCAGCGGCTATACAGCCAATTGTACAAGTGTGTAAAGCTGATCTAAACATGGATACACCAGTAAAAAATCCCTTAAATGCTCCAAATCCAAGTAGCGCTATTACAGTTGCAATTATAGAGTACTGAAGTGCTAAGTTAACATCATTATCTATAAGAATATATGGAGCAAGAGGTACTATTCCGCCAAGTGTATAAGCAGAGCCTATGGTGAGTGGGCTATATATTTCCCGAGATTTATCAGGTTTTTCTAAGCCGAGTTCAAAACGCATCATAAAGTCGCGCCACTTTTTAGGGTTCTTTTTAAAGCCAGCTATAACAGAAGGAATATGCTTTTTTGCTAGTCCCCATTCAGCAAGAATTTCTGCGGTTTCTCTTTCTTCTATGTGAGGTAATTCTACAATTTCTCTTTCTTCTCTGCGTTGCTCCGCCTCATAATGCTCTCTTTGAGTACGTGCTGCTAAGTATCCTCCTAGTCCCATTGCGATGGTTCCGGCAGCAATTTCTGCCCCCCCAGCTACGACAATCAAATCTGTTGAAGTAATTACTCCACTTAAGCCCGCAACCAAAGCAAAAGGTACCGTCAAGCCATCGGCCATTCCTATGACAAAATCACGAATGCCTGCCGAAGACTGAATGTGTTCTTCTTTTGGCTCGTTGAGGTGGAGATGATTCATTGAGTTATACCGATCTTACTTCTGTAACTTCAGGTATATAGTGTTTCAACATATTTTCAATGCCGTTTTTAAGTGTCACGGTTGAGCTAGGGCAACCAGAGCACGCCCCTTGTAATTCTAGATATACTATTCCGTCTTGAAAATCCTTGAATATAATATCGCCACCGTCTTGGGCAACTGCAGGGCGAACTCTAGTTTCAATTATGTCAATTATTTGATTGGTAATATCATCGCCAACTTTAGTTTGAGTCTTGGTATCATTAGTCTCATGTACTATAGGCATCCCAGACATGAAGTGATCCATTATAGCAGCGAGTGCAAGCGGTTTTAAATATTCCCAATTTTGATCCGCCGATTTAGTTATGGAAATAAAGTTTTTTCCAAGAAATACTCCTTTTATACCTTCAACTTTGAATATTGAAGTTACAATAGGTGCGTCTAAGCAAGTATCACCATGATTGTATGTGCGAGTGCCAGTTTTTAATATTTCCGTACCAGGAACAAATTTCAATGTCTCAGGGTTTGGAGTTTCTATCGTTTGTATAAACATTTTTAATCTCTTTCTAACGGGATTGAAAATTTAAATCCCAAGTTTTTATTTTTTTCAGCCTCTTTTGGTCCTACGTAGACTCTTTTAAAATTATCAGACTTAACGGCCTGATCACGAAGAGCAGGATTATC
>CAZVFD010000002.1:0-47995 GCA_964625465.1 uncultured Candidatus Midichloriaceae bacterium
CCGGTGATAAGCCGGAGGAAGGTGGGGATGACGTCAAGTCCTCATGGCCCTTACATCCTGGGCTACACACGTGTTACAATGGCGGTGACAATGGGCAGCGAAGTCGCAAGACGGAGCGAATCCCCAAAAGCCGCCTCAGTTTGGATTGTACTCTGCAACTCGAGTACATGAAGTTGGAATCGCTAGTAATCGTAGATCAGCATGCTACGGTGAATACGTTCCCGGGTCTTGTACACACCGCCCGTCACACCATGGGAGTTGTTTCTGCCTTAAGTCGGTGAGCCAATCTGGCAGCCGCCCACGGCAGGGATGATGACTGGGGTGAAGTCGTAACAAGGTAGCAGTAGGGGAACCTGCGGCTGGATTACCTCCTTTAACGACTATTTGAAGATGTACTTAAATGTACACTTCTAGTTTAAAAATTTGCGTCCTATCGTCTTGATATCTTAAAGATGAGTTTTAAAGTTTTTCTATAAAGCATTAAGTTAAAAAGCCTCAGGGGTTAAACTCTGGGGCTTTTTTGTAAACATAAGCTATAAATTAATATTTTTTAGATGAGAATTTATGATTGTTTGGGGTGTTTCATTGAAGAATATAGGCCGAAAGAACATTCACGGTAATTGCCCACTTTGTAATTCTCGGGATCTTTACCTTGTTGTCATGCAGAAAGTATTGCATATTTTTTGGATACCAACTTTGCCAACAAGAAAAAGCAAATTTGTGCAGTGCAATCAGTGTGGAAGCCAGTTGCCTGCAGAGCCTTTTTTAATGTCTATGCCGACAAACGAAACAGGTATAAAAACCCCATGGTGGAATTTTTTGGGGCTATTTATTATAATCGGATTATTTATATTTGGCTATTTTTCTGAGAAGTCAGCTAGTTTAGATAAAGTTGCTTTTCAAAATGCCCCTACTGTAGGTGTCTATTTTACTTATGATTTGGAGACTCCATCCTTAAAGAAAACGCCATACACTTGCGCTAAAGTTGAAAAGGTTGATGGGGATAAAGTTACTGCTCGAATCAGTAAATATGCTTACTCTAAGGAGAAAGAAGCGAGGAAAGCTGCCAGAGATTCAATGAATAATCTGCAAAGCCCCTTCGGAGACGAAACATATGAAATTTCGAGAGAAAATTTTAAAGCTCTAAAAGTAGTAAGTGTTCTGCGCTAGTTATGCTTCTGAGTTTGAATAATTGCCAATATTCTATTATGAAAAAGCGGGTTTATGCTTGCAAAATTTGTATACTACAACTGAATTGACATTAGAGTATGCAGGCAGTAATTTTCCTTAGGCATCTTGAGCGTTTGCAGCACCTAGGTTGTTCGACAGAGATAATCTAACTGTATCACTTTCAATAGCAGACAACGGGTGAAACCTGCCTAGAATCTAATCCTATTGATAAGTTTTTTCGCGAGCTATAATTTGCTATCATTTTATATTTGGAGGCAGTCAAGGTTTTTGTTTAAAGGTTAAGTAAGGAAGCCTCAGAGGTTCAAATCTCTGGGGCTTTTTGTTATTGCGTATTTTTTTATCGGATTTCTCAAAATACTTTTTTTTTGTAATATGCTACGATTATATTAGATTAAGGTTGGAGACCTTGGTTTTGTGTGATTAATATAAAGGGGGTTTATATGAAACAAGTTAATATAGAAGAATTTAAAAAGAGTCCACACATTGGAGGATATACTCCTAAAACAGTGGATGATATTATTTTACTTGCAAAAAACAAAGGATTGCTAACCTTCTTGGAAGAAATGTCGTATGGCGATATGAAAAGTTTAAAAGCTAAACCTCTTGTACGTCCTAAGAGTAGGGAAGTTTATTTGGCATGTAGTACGGCTATGAGGGGCTGTTTTGATGAAACAATTCGTGCTTTTGAAAATCAGTATACACCTTCCTATGCAAATAGGCTTCTGGATCTTCTTGTTGATAGTGTTTATGCGGGAAAACATGGAGTTAAGGCGTTAGAAAAGGCAAAAACAGAATTAGAATCTGGAATTGGAAATGGAAATGGTTGTAGCATAGTTTAATTTATACTTAAAGCCTCAGGGGTTAAACTCTGGGGCTTTTTTGTTGCTATATTCCCGATAATAGTATACAATTACACATCAAACTAGGGAGAAAAATATGAATAAATCACTAATTGCTGGGCTATTAATTGTATTTGCATTAACTGGCTGTACGACAAATAAAAAATATACATTGAGAAATCCAAATAACAATGACGTAGTGACTTGTGGTGGAAGTGTTACAAACGTATTAGATAAGTCTTTGCAAGACTCGCTTGGTTACGATCATTTTGGTGATATAAGTGCTCGCCAATGTGTAATTATGTATACAGGTCAGGGCTATAAACTTATTAAAACTGATAAATAGTATTTATTTCTAATTGAGTCTTAAAGCCTTGGAGAGCAATCTCTGGGGCTTTTTTTGTTGGGCTATTACATTAATTTACGCATTTGCGGTGCTTTGTTAACCTTTTTTTTACCTTTCGTTTATAAAATCATATCAAGATGAATCGCAAAGAGAAATTGCATGAAGACAAAGTTTGATTTTCTTTTAGGGCTAAAAGAAGAAACGATAAGTGATAAGGAATTAAATCAGAACCATCGCATCAAAATTGAAATGCAGGCAAATAGTTTATATGTTGAAATAAGTGGATCGCAGCCTGACACTAAAGAGTTAGAAGTCGAGAATGCGAAACAGGAGGACCTAAAAACCATAAAACATGCTGTAGAATATTTGTTAGATTTACAAAAGAGGTTAGCACAGCGTGTTGAACAGAAGTCAGCCTCTTCGCCTAAATTATCTACAAAGCCACCAAGACTCTTAGATACTCAGCCTGCTGTTAGCTCTTCTTCTCAATCTGCTTCTTCAAGTTCATCATCAACTTCATCTACATCTACATCTCAATCCCAAGAAGTGACACAGCAAGGGTTAGCTTCTACTCCTCCCCAGTCATCTTTAGATGTGAGACCAAGAAGAGTTGTAGAATTTGCAGTTGATACAGATCCTAAGCCAATCAAACCTATTGATTTTACTCGTCGAAGTAAGTCTAGAGCACAGCTTTTTAAGGACAAACGGAGTCAGGTTTTTCAAAAAGCAAGGGATAAAGGACAGGGGCAGCAGGTTTTATTAATAGCTGCACTTGAAACAAGAGAGATTAAACTGCAAAAAAGGAACAGGACTGCAGAAGCTAAGCCAAAAAGTCCTCTCTCCGAATCTGCAACTCCGTCTAAGATAAAAGAAGAAAAGCAGAGTGCTGACGCAGCTGCAGCTACTAGCTCAGCAGTAAGCGATGCAGTTCTTGAAAGAAAATCTCGATTCACATTTTTGTCCTCAGAAGAATCAGCGGCAATTAGAAGTTCGACAGCGTCAACTTCGCTTTCAAGTAGCAGCAGTACCTCTGATTATACCAAGCCAGTAGTTCTAGCTGGCGAGCTTCCTACCGTCCCAAAGCAAAAGTCTCCTGAAAAAAAAGGACGCGATAGGTAGTGTATAGCGTCTAGTGGCTAGAATTGTGGTTAGTATTTGACTTGTCAGTACTATTTTGCTATAATTGCCCCAAATGCTTTGTAATTATTGAGGTTTTTATGAAAAAAGTTCTAATCGTTGCTGCTGCTCTTTTTGCGCTTGTAGGTTGTACTACACCTAAGACAGTTCTGAAAAATCCTAAAACAGGCCAAGTTGCTACATGTGGTGGAAGTGCTACAGGTTCATTAGTTGGCGGTGTGCTTGGATACCATATTGAAAAGTCTAATGACACTGATTGCGTTGCTGAATATATGGGGCAAGGCTTCCAGAAAGTAAGCACTAAAGAAGGCTCGTTCTAATAACGTGCTTTAGTTAAGATTTAAAAAAAGCCTCAGATTTCTCTGAGGCTTTTTTGTTGGGCTACTATATTATTTTACGTTTTGCGGTGCTTTGTTTACTTTTTATTAATCTTCTTGTAATACGATATCTGTAAGCATAATAAAAGGATTGAAAAGACATGGTTAAGAAAAAGCATGACGAGATCTCTCTTAGTGAAGAAGCGGCTGCACGCTTTGCTGAAGAGAGGAGAATTAAAGAAGAGCAACAAAATAAGGAAAAAGCAAATATACCAGAGTTTAAATTGGCGCAACGACCGCATCCTAAAGGAGTAAAAACAAGAAAAGAAAAAGTGGGTGCAGCAATCCAATTTGGCGGAGCGCTAGGCATGTTGGCAGCCTCTCTTGCAATTGCAGTAGCAGTTGTTGGCACAATAATGACTGGAGGTGCTGCATTGCCTGCATTTGCAGCTGTGGGCGCCCTAGTTTTGCCAGCGGTAATACCGTCTCTAGTAGCTAATCTAACTGGCATTGCTATAGGGGCTAGTGGACGCAACGACAGAGAAAAGGCAAATTTAGCAGTTGATACGAATAATGTTAAAGAATGTAAGGAGCGTTGTCCAAAATTGTATGAAGTGGCTCAAGGTGTAGTCGAAAAGCATGGCTTTAAAAATGAAAAGGATAAGATAAAAAAGATTGCAGAACAACTATCAAAACTAGGCGATAAAAATTTGATGGAGTACGAAAATTTTGTAAAGGGTTTTAAGCCCCATGTGGCAAAATATAGTGATTTGTCGGAACTAGTAAAAGATAAGGACAAAAGCCATGCTCAGAGTAAAGCTCAAGACAATAACCCTAAAGTAGATAGCCCAAGAGGTGTGACAGTGTCAAAAGCTAGAAGTGAAGGAAGGTCACTTTGAAAAGCTTTTTATTTATGGAGCAAGGCTTCCAGAAAGTAAGCACAAAAGAAGGGTCGTTCTAATAACGTACTTTGTATAAGATTTAAAAAAAAGCCTCAGATTTCTCTGAGGCTTTTTTAGTTTTATAGATTCGATTGTTAAGGCTACTTCTTCAATGCTTTTAGCATTGTTTGGCCTAATGTTGCTGGAGATTCAGAAACGTGAATGCCAACAGATTTCATAACTTCAATCTTAGCTTCAGCGGTGTCATTGCCACCAGAAACAATAGCTCCAGCATGGCCCATACGTTTACCAGGAGGAGCTGTGCGACCTGCAATAAAGCCAACGACTGGTTTTTTCTTCTTACTGCTTCTGAGGAATTCAGCACCTTCAACTTCTGCGCTACCACCGATCTCACCGATCATGATAATAGCTTCTGTGCCATCATCTTCCATAAACATTTGCAAACAATCGACGAAGTTTGTTCCATTTACAGGATCGCCACCAATACCAACGCAAGTAGACTGCCCCAAACCAACAGCTGTTGTTTGTGCTACTGCTTCGTATGTAAGTGTTCCAGAACGCGATACGATACCAATCTTACCTTTCTTATGAATATAACCAGGCATGATACCAATCTTACATTCATCTGGAGTTATAATGCCTGGGCAATTTGGTCCAATAAGGCGTGTTTTGCTCCCTTTTAGAGCTTTTTTGACACGAACCATGTCCATAACAAGAATACCTTCGGTGATACAAACTACGAGCTCAACTCCAGCATCTATTGCTTCTAAAATTGCATCAGCAGCAAAGGGAGGTGGAACGTAAATTGCCGAAGCATTGCAGCCAGTTTTAGCGCGAGCTTCGTGCACAGTATTAAATACTGGAAGGTTTAGATGTTTCTGACCGCCTTTACCAGGGGTAACACCGCCAACCATATTTGTTCCATATGCCACAGCTTGCTCAGAGTGGAACGTACCTTGTGCCCCAGTAAAACCCTGACAAATTACTTTTGTGTTTTTATTTACTAAAATAGTCATTATGCAGCCTCTCTTGATTTTTCTACAGCTTCTACGATTTTTTGTGCAGCATCACCTAAGTCTTTTGCAGACACTAGATTCAAACCTGATTGGTCGAGCATAGCTCTTCCTTTATCAGCGTTTGTTCCCTCAAGCCTAACGACTACTGGGACTTTGATGCCGATTTCTTTTGCTGCATTTATAACGCCATCAGCAATAATATCGCAACGCATGATACCACCGAAAATATTCACCAATATTCCTTTCACATTTTTGTCTGATAGAATAAGTTTGAATGCTTCTTTTACACGTTCTTTAGTTGCGCCACCGCCTACATCTAGGAAGTTTGCAGGATCACCACCATATAATTTAATAATGTCCATAGTAGCCATTGCAAGACCAGCACCGTTAACCATACAACCGATATCACCAGTCATTCTGATGTAATTTAGCTCGTGTTTAGATGCTTCGTACTCTAATGGGTCTTCCTCAGTGATATCTCTAAGTTCAACGATATCAGGATGACGATAAAGAGCGTTTGAATCAAAATTTAATTTTGCATCAAGCGCTAAGAATTCACCTTGCTTAGTCTCAATAAGTGGGTTGATCTCAAGTTGTGAACAATCCTTGTCAACAAAAGCCTTGTAAATAGCTTTTACAAACTTTGACATTTTTTTGATTTGTTCGCCTTCAAGTTTCAAGCCGAAAGCTATTTTGCGACAGTGAAAATCTTGAATGCCAATAGTAGGGTCTATCGAAACGTTGATAATCTTCTCTGGGCTTTTGTGCGCAACTTCTTCGATATCCATGCCGCCTTCTGTAGAAGCGATCAATGTTACGCCAGATGTTTGTCTATCTAGTACTGCAGATAAATAGTACTCATGTTTAATATCTGAGCCTTCTTCGATATACACTTTGTTTACTACCTTACCTTCTGGGCCAGTTTGATGTGTAACTAATGTCATGCCAATCATAGCTTCGGCATATTTTTTAGCTTCCTCTACTGTTTTAGCTAGTTTAACACCACCACCTTTGCCGCGTCCACCTGCATGGATTTGAGCTTTTACTACGGCAACTTTGGCTCCCATTTCGGTTAAAACTTTTTTAGCCGCAGCCTCTGCCTCTTTAGCATTGTCTGCAACAATTCCTCTGGGAACAGGCACGCCATATTTTGCGAGTACGGCTTTGGCCTGATATTCATGTATATTCATCAGATCACTCCTTGTTGATAATTTTGTCGATGTACTTCTCAGAATACCAGTTTTTGGCTAGAAAACAAGAGAGTGCTTAGGAGTTTGTAAATGTTAATTAAATATTAAAATGTCAATAAAAAAATTAACGATTTGTTAATAATTTGATGATACAAAGCGCTGCAAAATGTGTTATTATTATATTGTGGAAATGGATAATACTCATTTTTAGAGGTGATGAGCATGGTAAATGAAACAAAATTTCGTAAAGAGTTGGAGCATTTTAGAGCAGAACATCAATCTGTTGAAAATCAAATAATGAAGGCTGTATCTGCCAAAGTTGTGAACCAATTTGAAGTGCAAAAACTTAAAAAACACAAGCTTGAATTAAGAGATAAAATCGCTGAGCTTGAGTCTTACCTAGTTGGCGATATTGTTGCCTAAGCTTCTCTTGTTTTAAAATCAAAGTAATAAATGTTTGAGCCGTGTGCTATGCCACGACGCTGGTATTTTGTATAGTTCCAGTTTTCTGGGAGTCTTGTATAGTCTTGGAGTTCGCTAGAACTAGGTGCGATCTCTGAGATCTTGGCATGTTTTAAAATCCATTTAGCGTAATCGAGATGATCTGTTACGATGATTATTTGCTTAGTATTTTTAAAAAGTAATTTAATGAAATCTGAGTTTATAAGCCTGCGTTTTTTTTGTTTTTGCTTTGGCCAAGGATCTGGACAAATTATAAAAACCTTATCAAAAAATTTTGCAGGAAACTTCGAAAGCAACTTTCTGACATCGTCATTGTAAATTCTTATGTTCTCTAAAGACTCTTCATGAATGGATTTTAAAAGAGATGCTACTCCATTCATGTAAGGTTCAGCTCCTAAGCAAATGGTGTTAGGATTCACTGAGGCATATTTTGCCAAATGCTCGCCATTGCCAAATCCTATTTCTAATATGGCTGATTCATAGCCTTTAGCTAGTGTAGCGAAATTTGTTTCTTCTGAAATCTGAACTTTAGGTAAAACGTCAGTCACAAGATTCTTCTGTTCGAATCTAAGTGTTCTGCCAATTCTTCTGGCAAAACTAGGTATTCTAAAATCTTCTTTCATCTATATCTAGCCTAAATTGAAGTGGCATTATATCACTGAGCCATGATTATGCATCTAGAATTTAAGCTCCTACGGTTGGTGCATTTGATTGACTCTCAGCAGCACGATCCATTTTCCAACGTAATGCCAGAGCCACTACTACTGCGCTGCATACAAATCCAATTCCTACCGCGGCTTTCACTTCAATTAAACCTATTTGCGCAAATGCAATGCCGTTGGCAAGAGTGCTGCTTGCTAAAGCAATAAAATAACTGTGAGTATGGTGAGGGTTGTGTTCAGTTTTTTCAGTGCCATTTTGATTAGACTTGCAGAAAAGATCCATTGTTTGTTTTCCAATTAATGGAAGTAAGCTAAAGAATGAAATTGCTCCAAGTAGCCCCGTGGTAGAATCAATAGTAGAGCCAAACTCTTTCGATTGATGTAGAGCTAACTGAAAAGCGCAAATTGGTGTGGTAATTCCTGAAATGATACTGCAGATAAGTACACCAGTGTTGCTTAAATATGTATTAGGGTATTTTAAAGTCATAATGAATTCTCAGTAGGTTAGATTGGCGCTAGCTCAACAGCAAGATTTGTTCCATTCGCTTGTATAGCTCTATCATGTATAAATTTTGTCAACGAAACGAAGGATGTGAAAGTAGCCATAGCACCAATTGCAAAGCATATACGTATGTCTAATTCTTTAGTTGCTCCATAAATAATGCAGTTCGCGAGTGCGCTTAAAGATAGTGATGTACCCAAACAATACCAGCCAGACATTATGGAGCTTTTGGCAAATGTAGGTGACTCAGCACCCCATGCACACTTGCAAAAACTTTGAATTAAAAGTGCTGGGATACCTAAAGCTGAAGCTGGCAAAATTGCTGTAGTGAAGGCAAAATTAATCAGCCAACTCTGGGATGGGAAGATGGTCGTTGCTGTGCCGAAGGCTAGGAATGGAATTGCAATACCTGAAGTGATACTAAGAACTTTTAGTAGAGTTGGATTAAAAAAATTTTTTGCAGGAGAGTCATCAAAAACTACTTGTTGTTGGTCAGTGTTTCGGCTTTTCAGCCAATGATAGCTTGAGACTAAGGATGTTGATAAGACGAGGCCTAACGCAAAAAGAGACATTCCTGTTACAAGGTTAGTATAATCCACCGCTGCATAAATTGTGCCGCCCCCCATTGCTCCTACCATAATGCCTGTGCCAAGCATTATCCATGAGTACCTTAAATCTTCTTGAGGATCGCCAGAATGTACGAAAATCCTTTTAATTTGCTTGTACAATAACAGAGTTACAGTTGAACCTACAATTCCCAAAATGGGATTAAACGCGAACATCATAGATAGATTGTTATTTCTGTAAAACCCAGCTGATGTTCCAAAAACTAGTCCAGTAAAGCAAGCGCCAGAAATTAAACTTGTTCTTTGAGTGATCGAAGCATCAAAATCATTGATGTATTGTACCATTTACCTCATGCGATAGAATTGGATAGTGGTTGTCTTATTCTATCCATATACATTCTCATCGCGCAAGCAGTTATTACCATGCCGCATAAACCAATTGTTCCTATAGCTGCATTGTTGCTGATTGCTTGGGTTGCATTGTAGTAAGCTGCGTTTACAATTGTGGTTGTGGATGCTGTAATTAACAAAGCAAACCAACCTTTGCTTGCATCAACAGATTGCTTCTCATTCGTATCTTGTTCTTTGCATTTTTGAAACGTTGCAGTTAGCAGTGGAAGCATCGTAGCTAAACCTAGTGCTCCAAAAAAAGTGAAATTCATGATTTCATGAATATCTGGATTTAAGAGCGCTTTAAAAGCGAATACGGTACACATTGCGCCTGATATTGCGCTCGCAGTACACAGGGCAACCGTTGTATATAGCGGCGGGTAAGAAAATGTTGGTTTTAGTTTCATGCTATTCCTCTAATGTTCTATAACTTGGGAAAGTAACGGTAAAAGTTGTGCCTTTTTCAGGTATGCTTTTTACTGTTATATTTCCTTCATGGGCCAATGCACATTCTTTTGCATAGGCTAATCCAATTCCATAACCTATTGCTCTAGATGTTTCTTTGTTTTTTAATCGCGTAAACTTTTTAAATATTTTATCAAGATCGGATTTCGCGATACCAATTCCTGTATCTGTAAATTGTAAGACAATTTGATCTTTTGAATTTTTACTGGCAGAAATAGTAATATTGCCATCTTGTTTGTTGTATTTGGCAGCATTAGAAGCGATGTTTTGGATAAGTTGTCCAAGCATCATTTCGTCTCCTAGAATTTTTAAATTTGGCTCAACTTTTAAATCGATAGTGACGTTTTTAGATCGTGCATGATGTTTAATCATACTAATGTTCCACTCGAGTAATTCTTTTATATCTAATTGCTTGTCTTCAACGTGCTTTCTTGCTTCTTGAAATTTAAATAGTCTCAAAAAGAAGTTTAATTGTTTGTTTTGGTAGATGGAAGTTTTATGAATGATATCTGCAAATTCTTTTAGCTCCTCATCTTTGTACTTATCCACTTTTTTTGCTAATAGTTGTGCAAAGCCAATGATGCTTGATATAGGATTAATAAGTTCATGACTCAAGAATGACATGTTGCTTTTAATGAAGGCATTGGCCTGTTCTAAATTCTGATTAGCTTTCCCTAGTAATAGCTGTTTTGTGCGCAAATCTTTAGTAATATTCGCAATGTCTGCTAATTGCAAAGACAAGGTATTAAGCTCCTTTGCTTTATATGTAGGTACTCTGACGTTTTTGCCGCGAGAAATATTATCAGCAGCTTGTCCTAATTCGATAATCGGCTTTATAACCTGATACCCTAAAAACAGTAGAATTGAGGTGAAAATTACGCCAAGCGCTATGTACATTATTACTTTTGGTAACAACTCTTCCTTGAGTTCCTGATAATATAAATGTTTGTTCTGTCCAATAAAAATGCTGAAGGGATAGGAACTGGAATGTGTAAGGTGTGTATAGATATACTGCTCAGCATCAACGGCTTTAGGAAGCTCATTTACATCTTTGTCATGATCATTTTCCAGAATATCTTTTATCTGGTCGCTTAAAATAAAGTTTGCATCATTCAAAATAGGTTCGGATGAAGTTATAAAGTTCAAGTCATCATCTAGTATAACGAAGCTAATTTGATCGTTACTTGCTTGCAATAAACGGGTGGTTAATTTCTCTATGCTTATTCCTGCTGATAAATAGCCAATGAATTTGTCGCGATCGTTATCGTATAATCCGACTGCGCTAGGCAGTATATAGTCCCCAGATGAAAGGCCTATGTCTGGTTTGGAAAATTGTATGGTCCATGGTAGGTTGCGTGATTTTTCTATCCAGCTTCTTTTTTCGGTTGATAGTTTAATTGGCTTTACAAAGCCGCTCACACTGTCTGCAATTAAAGTTCCATCTGGTCTAGCGAAATGAATTGCATGCCAAGCGAAAGAATCGTCTTTGAAATTGTCTTGGTGATGATGCACTAGCTCTACGATTGACTTATCACTTAAATCGGTGTTGGTTCTTACTTTCGTTCCTAAGAACTGCATTAAGTGCTCTATAATTTTTAATTTATCATCAAAATCACCAACTAGTTTCTGCCCCTCTTTTTCAAGGAATATCCTTTTATCTTCCCTGTAAGAATGATAGGTGGAGAAGGATATCCAGATGGTGATTATAAGAATTAGTGATATCACAGCCACTGTGAAGTAGAGGTACTGTTGTGCTAGAGAATGCTGCTTTGATTTAAGGGATTCCCAGATCCACATACAATTATTAACTGATTCAATTAGATAATTGGTAACAAACTCTGTGAAAAAAGCAATCTTATATTTTTTTATCTGAGGGAAAATTTTCTATAGCATTTTGGAAAAAGTGTGGTATAAATCTTAACGCATTCCTCGGTAGCTCAGTGGTAGAGCAAGCGGCTGTTAACCGCTCGGTCGCTGGTTCGAGTCCGGCCCGAGGAGCCATTTCATAGTTTTTATACTAATTTATCATAAATGTTTAATGTAAGGGTGGTGAAAATATCTTCCCATTATAACTTTATTTCGTTAGCCTTTTTTATGAAGGGGGAATAACAAATATGGAGTTCCCTTATGTATACAAATAATGCTGTCGCTCAAGATGCAGAGTTCTTAATAAATTTAATAGAGCTAATCAAAAAAACACATCGTACCCAGCAAGAAGGAATTGAGTTAGAAAAGAAATTATTAGAAAATAATGATGTACTGACTGTATATAATTCTAAAAATATCTCTAGAGATATTGATACCTTCAAAAATATTTCAATTCATGATTTGGAAATATATATAGAGTATTTAAAAGAAAAGACATTAGAAAAAGATACTGGAGCCAGCAAAGCTCTTAATGAAAAAATTAAAGCAGCGGGATTGACGCCTGTACCAGATACAACTGTTGTGGCAACAGAAGAAAAGCCGAAGTCGCCAAGGGGTGAAGTAAGTGCCGTTCATGAGGAACGTAGACATAGTCATCATCATAGTAAGCATGATGATGATGACGGTTACACTTCGGCTGATGATGAAAGTAAGAAGAAGCACCATCATAAGCATCATAGACATAAAGATAGTAGAGGAGGTGATTCAGCTTCAACTACACCGCAACCATCACCGCGTGGAGACAAATCTTCTGGTGTACCAGCAGCAGTATCACCTGCTTTGCTTTTTGAGCCAGAAGATCCGAGATTGGCAGAAACTCCAGTTGGGGATATCCCAGATGATGTGGCGGCTGCAATAGATGCCTCATCGGCAAGTTCTTCAAGTGTTACTCAGAAGCCACAAGCTACCACAGCGATGAATAACGGAAGTTGGTGTAATAATATATTTAGTGTTCAAAATATGGGGATAGCGGTTGTAGGAATGGCTCTGTTGTTAAAGGCGCTTGAGATGTATATGAGGTCAGACTCAGTAAACAACGGCGTTAGATTGCCTTGAGGTGAATTGTGCGCAGCTAAGGCGATATAAAGTGTTTCAATGCTGAGCTTGGTTTAGTGTTTTAACTGCTAGATCCCGAAATAAATTCGGGATGACCGTGCCTCCTGTTGTCATGCTGAACTTGGTTCAGCATCTTGCTTAAAGACGGAAAATGGTTTGCTAAAGCAAACCATTTTCTCTCCTTTAGTACTATAAATTCGCCTACCGCGTATTTTATGTATGCAAGAAAAAGAGAAAAAGCTTGCAACGCGCACATTAATTAGTCTCTAGTGAGTACCAGGTTTTCTTGTGGTGCAGGCACTTTTAATTTAGATTGATCTATCAAAACTTGGGCACTTGCAGGAGGTGCTGCTGGTACGGAAGTTGAAGCCATGTTCGCTAGCGTGCCGTGGAGCGTTTCTGTCGCAGATGTAGCATCTAAGACACGGCCAGTATCTATCCAATATTTGTCATCCAACCCTGCGGTAATTTGTTGGCCATTTAGCAAAGAAATTGCCTCTTCAATTGTATTTGCAACTTGCAGAAGGTTTCGATGTTTTGCAGCAAGGATGTTTTCTTCTTGCATAACTTCAAGTTGCTTTAAGAAAAAATCCCAAAAGCCCTTTGTATTAAGTAAAATAATTTTTTGTGATGTTATGCCGAATTGATTGCTAACTAGAAAGTCTAGCAACTCATGCATTGTACCAAAGCCGCCTGGTAAAACTATTATAGCCTGCGCAAGCTTATGGAAAGTTTTTAGTCTTTCGTGCATTCCATCAACCCAATGCAATTGAGGTATACTTTTATGATGTACGTTATGTTCTTTTAAAACTTCAGGCAAAACTCCTGTTACCCGTTCTGCCTCACCTTTGGTTAAAAACCCATCTACTACCTCCTTCATTAGTCCTGTTTTTGATCCACCAGTTACTAAGTTGCATGCACTTTCGGCTAGTTTCGCACCTAATGCATGTGCTTCGTTTTTATACGATGGGGAAATTTTATCATCTGCGCTGCAGAATACGGCTACACTTAATGGTTGTTTCATTTTGCTCTTCCTTGAAATGGGGTTATTCGTTTTGAATTTATTTCAGCCAATTGTTCCGCATTTAGAATAATGCCATTAGGATCTTGTTGTAAATTAGATAAAAAGGTTTGGAATTTTAAAGGATCAGAAGTCAGGGAATTTAAGTATAAGCAAAATCTGTCAAACTCTAATTCGCTTACTTCTTTTTTAAAGCAAAATGTCAGCGTTCCACGTCTGCCATCTGGGTGTTGAACTTGAAACACAGCTTTTTGATACATAACTACCTAGAATTATGCTTATGTTGTTTGTGAATGTTTCGACTGCCTTTGCCCAAGCATACATCTTTAGGATTTATTTTTACATGAGCTTTTGTAGTAGGGAAGCCTAGAAGCTGATCTATGGTTTTAATTGCTGTTGTGCTTTTCGTGGGTGATATAGGAATCTTTTCATAATTTGGAGGGTAACCTATATAGCATTTTTTTCCTGTCTCAAAATAGTATACTTTTCCATGTATCTCAAGATAGTGCGGCGTTCCCCCTTGATCAGCATAGTATGACGGTCTCTTTGACTCCAATTCCTTCCATAATTTTGTATAGTGCTCCTGAGATGTTGATAATATTTGCTCTACGGCTTTACGTAACTCATCAGCATCTAAAGGCCTATATTTATTGGTAGTGTTTTTCATTTCCTTTAATTCCTTAAGTTGAAATTTTATTGATCCAATCAACAAAGCATCAAGCCTTTGCACTATTTTGATCAGTACTCTCTCAGCCAAAGTATCTTCTTTACATCTTCTGCGAAGATTAGGGTTCATCTTGAGCAACCATTCTGTCCATACCCTTGTTTAGAAACTTTATGTTTTTCAAGTCCTCTCACTGCTTTGGATGGCATAGTATGGTAGTTAGTTTTTTCTGGTATTTTGTTGCCGAACAACATTTGATGGGTAACTATTTTAGGGCAAGATGCATTCCGTTGATCTAAGAAAAACATAAAAGCGTGGCTTGTTTTTCCCAATTTATCCGCCTCTTCACGCAATTTCTGCATTTCTTTTTCAGGTATTCCACCTAATTCAAAAATTAATCTTCCAGTTTTTCTGTTGTTCTCATCATGACATTCAATCGTTACTGTAATTTCTTTCTTTCCATTATCCATATTACCTCATACATGCAACTAGTTTAGGGTCTAGCAATCCACCTGGTTGTTGAATCACAATAGATGCAAGGTCTACGCCGAAAGTTAATATATCTTCGATATCTAATATGGAAAGTTCTTTGTCATAGAATTTTGAGAAATACCTTGCTGCTACGCCACCGCTGAATGCATCACCAGCGCCGAGTGTATTTATTGCATTATCTACTTTATTAGCAGGTACATGAACCAAGTGATCTTTAGTTATTCCATAAGCGCCAAGTTTGCCAACGGTAACAATTGCAAGTTGTTTTATTTTTAAGCCAGACTGAATTTGTGTCAGCAGTTTTTTTAGATCTGCATCATCCAGTGATTTTACTTTGCTGCGATATTTATGATTGAAGAAAGTAGAAATTCCTTCTTCAGCATTCATGGTCATTAAAGTAGAATTCCATGCAGTCTTTAAGACAAGGTTTTTATTATGTTCATCTGCAAGCAACCCTGCAAAGGTTGGTGGATAAAAAATTATGCTTTTCTTAAGTTCTAAAACTATATCTAAGATCTTACTAAAAACATTTTCACCAAACATATGTATACGACTTGTTTCTAATAGAATTACGTCAGCTTCTTCAACTTTTTCGCGGCAGAAAGTAAGATTGCTGTAAAGCTCGCTTGGTACTTTGAATGGGAAACGTAGAATAACACGGTCTGTTTCATTCTCTAAAGTATAGATAAGAGATTTGCGTATTGATGCAAGTGCTACGCCATTATCGTAAAGTTGTATGTTGGATTTTTCAAGTTGCGTGCGTAAGAAATCGCCTTCAGCATCATCTTTAGTCGCGCCAATTAATCCACCTTCAGAATCGCAAAGAGAGGCCATGGTATGATGAAGTTTGCGGCAGGCTGAGCCACCTAAATAGAGTAGGGGTATTTCAATGGGGAGTGCTTGTTGTAATGCGTGTAACGCACTATTTAAGTTTTCGATTTCTTCTGAGATCTCAAGATTGTTTTTATCCCCAGGTCTATCGCCGCGTTGTTTAAGTAATGAGTAAACGTGGTCATATAAATCTAGGATTTTAGCTTGGTTATTAGCATCTTTAATAAATGTCTTTAAATCCTCTCGTTTCATTAGAACGATGTCGAGTACTGGTGAATCTAATGCGAGGAATTTCATTATAGAAAAAACTAAGGATTTAATATATAATCACGTTATTATTTTACAGCATAATTGGGGGATAGCAATATGTCAGTTGGCCATTTAGTAGGAACATTATCAGAGCCAGTAAGTAATGGTTTATGCTTGGTGTTTATTAATAACAAAATAGCGTGTACTGGTTTTTCGTTTGTGGTGCATGAATTTATAGTTGAGCCGATTGTTGACTCTTCTATATACGCTACTATTGAATCAGTTGTTCAAGATGGGAATTCAATTTTTGAGGATTTTGATCTATATCATTTTGGAAGTAAGCTTGCAGGGTCCTTAACCCTGAGCAAGGTTGTAGAGCATTTTTTTGGCGAATCAATTTTAATATCTGCAATTAGCGGCGTAACTGGCAGCTATCTCGCTGATTCTGTGTATCACCACTTTGCATCAAATCATACATCGTCTGAGATTTAGCTTTTATATAGTTTGCAAAATCTTCTGCAAAACTTTCGCGAACTGATTTCTTTACGTATTCTTGAGCTACCAGATTCTCTGCCCATTTTTTAACTTTAGTGTTCTGGAATTTTTCATCGTTCCATAGGAAATCGAAGTATTGCATGCGGAAGAAAATTGGAGCGTACGAACTATCTATTATAGAAAATTGTTTTTTGAAGAAGCCAGAATCAGAAATAACACTCTCAAGCTTCGCTAATTTTTCAAAGAATTTTGCTGATAAATTGCTAGGGTTTGATGAGCCAAGGATCGAAAAAAAATCCATTAGTACAGATGATGAATATTCTATCCAAGCCCTTTCTTTAGCTTTGTCTAGAGGGTCGTTAGATAGAGTTTTTTCGCCAACTGTTTCGTCTAAGTATTCATTTATCACAGCGGACTCGAATAAAACATCTTTGTCATTTACAACAAGCACTGGCACTTTACCTAGAGGAGAAAGTTTTAAAAACCAATCAGGTTTATTTGCTAGATCGATATAATCAATATCAAATTTTTGTTTTTTGTAATTTAAAGTGATAGCGGCTCTTTGAACATAAGGACATACCGCGAAACTAATTAGTTTTAAATTCATGTTTTTCTCCTGTAGACCAAATTAACTTATATCAAAATAAAATTAATAAAATATTTTTTTATTGCTGATGATAACTCTCTCTGCAAGAATTTATGTGACTCAAGTATCTGAGTCGTTCAACAACCAAAATAGGTATCTATTTATGACAAATCAATTTGCAGGATTATTCTCTAAGTTCAAATGCCAAGATTTCGCTGACGCATCTAAAGATGCAAGCAGTAGAGAGTTTTTAAAATCATTACACAAAGCATGGAAAGGCGTGGAAAAAGGCCTGCCAGAAAAAGCTAAAGATGTGACAGACATTGGTGTGTACACAAAAGCTATGAGTGAGCTAGGTGATTTTGTTGTTGGTGCTGGGAAAATGAACTGGGATAAACCAGCGACTACGGAAATGTGTGTAGTGACAGAAATGCTGAAAGAGTTCGATTCATCGCACTACAGACAATCTAAAAAGCTTTTAGATGCGGCAAATGTTGGGGTAAAAAAGCTTTGTAAAGATGCTGCCACAGATGCGATTTTAGATGTTATGGAAAAGCGTCTATCTGCTATGGAAAAATTAGATTCTATGGCGTCTGATAAAAATTGGGATGGTTTGAGAGTGTTTGTGAGAGATATTTCTCCATTTAATGATATGGCAATGGATAAGTCTGAAACAAAAGATAGAGCTGAGTTTATTGAAGAATGTGCTGATGCATCTTCAGGGTTTGTAGTTGCAGCTATGGAGTCAATGCATACTGATCTATAGACTAAATAATTTGGTAGGTATGGTCTAGATTCATGCCTACCAATTTGCAATTTTAGTTAGCGATTCGCCTTATTCCAATTTCATCAAGTAGCTTCGATTCTTCCATTTCAAGCCTGTCTTTTTTAGCCTGTAAGTATCTGTTAATTAATATCTCATATTGTTTTAAGGTACGGAATTGCTCGAATAATTTGTCTTGTATTTCTTGGATAAGAGTCTTTGTTTTAACGATCTCATCTGCAATATTCATCTGTCTATTTTTATTGCTTTTATAAAAGTTTTCATAGGTGTGTTTATACTCAACTTTTTCTGCAGCAAATTTTTGTTCTTGTGCCAACTCGTCTTTAAGTAACTGAAGTTTATTGTAAAGTTGGTCCAGCTTATTTTCAGCGTTAACTTTTTCAATGCGAGATTGTTCAATCTCTTTTTCTATCTTTTTTATTAGTTTTTGAAGTAGCTTAGGTTTCATAATAGAGTTGTGTACCGCTGTTTTATTAGGCTACTAAATTAACTGTCCCAAATCAACAGAATCCCTTGACTAAAAGGCAATTTTGCAATAAATCTAACCTCAACTAAAAATAGTAGGATGAGTGGTAAATGGCTAAAAACATAGGTTTTGTAAAACAGATTATCGGTGCGGTAGTAGATGTAGAGTTCCCAAACGGTGAGCTTCCTGCTATATTAAACGCCATTATTTGCAAACATGAAGGCAAAGACCTTGTAATGGAAGTTGCGCAGCACGTTGGTGAGAATACAGTAAGAGCTGTGGCTATGGATACAACTGATGGTTTAACCCGTGGGACAGAAGTTACAGATGCTGGCAAACCTATCGCGGTTCCTGTGGGACGTGAAGTATTAGGACGTATCATGAATGTGATTGGTGAGCCAATCGATGAGCGTGGTGCAATTAAAACTAAGAAAACTTCGCCAATTCATAGAGAAGCACCAAGCTTAGAAGATCAATCAACTGCTTCTGAAATTCTAGTTACAGGTATTAAAGTTATCGATCTTTTAGCTCCATATGCAAAAGGTGGTAAAATTGGTCTATTCGGTGGTGCAGGCGTAGGTAAAACTGTACTAATTATGGAATTAATTAATAACGTTGCTAAAGCCCACGGCGGTTTCTCAGTATTCGCAGGTGTTGGTGAGCGTACTCGTGAAGGTAACGATCTATATAGAGAAATGATCGAGTCGAAGGTTATCGATCTTGAACATCCAGAAAAATCAAAAGTAGCACTTGTTTACGGGCAAATGAATGAACCACCAGGGGCGCGTGCACGTGTGGGTCTTTCAGGTCTTACCCAAGCTGAATATTTTAGAGATGAAGAAGGGCAAGACGTGTTATTCTTCGTGGATAATATTTTCCGTTTCACTCAAGCAGGTTCAGAAGTATCTGCGCTATTAGGCCGTATTCCTTCTGCGGTAGGTTACCAGCCTACACTAGGAACTGAGATGGGTACACTGCAAGAGCGTATTACATCAACAAGGAAGGGTTCAATTACTTCAGTGCAAGCGATTTACGTTCCTGCGGATGACTTGACCGACCCAGCTCCTGCGGCATCATTCGCGCACTTAGATGCGACAACAGTATTATCACGTCAGATTGCAGAGATTGGTATTTATCCAGCGGTAGATCCACTTGATTCAACATCGCAAATGTTGACAATGGACATAGTTGGTGAAGAGCATTATAACGTTGCGCGTGAAGTGCAAAGAATTCTTCAGACTTACAAATCATTGCAAGATATTATCGCGATTCTTGGTATGGATGAGCTATCGGAAGAAGACAAATTGGTGGTAAGCCGTGCGCGTAGAATTCAAAGATTCTTATCTCAGCCATTCCACGTAGCAGAAGTGTTTACAGGGTCGCCTGGGAAATTCGTTTCGTTGGAAGAAACTATTCGTGGTTTCAAAGGATTGATCGAAGGTAAGTATGACGATCTTCCAGAAGCTGCATTCTACATGGTTGGTTCAATCGACGAAGCACTAGAGAAAGCGAAAAAGTTAATGCGTGAGGCAGCGTGAGTTCAAAAGAATTCCAATTATCAATAATAACACCCGAAGGTAAATTATTCGATGCGGAAGCTGTCGAAGTGAATTTACCTGGTTCGGAAGGTAGATTTGGCGTTCTAGCAGGACATATGAATTTGGTTTCTACATTAAAACCAGGTGTTGTTGAACTGCGTGCAAAGGGTGATAAGGAACCTAAATTCCTAGTGGTTTATGATGGATTAGCGGAGATTAACAATGAATCTTGCTCGGTCTTAGTTGAGAAGGGTGCGTACCCTAAAGATATGAAAGTTGAAGATATCAATTCACTTCTTGAAGTTGCAAAAAAGGAATTAGCAACCGCGGAAACTCAAGTTGCACAAGACTCTGCGAAAAAAGATATTGAATACTTAGGCGCGCTTTTGGGATTGAAGAAAAGCTAATAACTAATGAGGTCTGCTTGTGAATGGAAAAGACCTTGCTAATAAACAAATTGCTCAATCGATAAACGATCGCTTCTTTAGGTTTTTTGCTGCTAAACAAAATGGCGCAACTTTCAACGAAAAAGAATGTCAAAAACTTGCTGATGATTTATGGTCACTACGCAGCCATGGGAACTATGTTGAACTGTATAAGATTGCGCTAAGAGCAAATGCAGAAGGATTTAACCCCATGCACCTTGCATGCATGACGGGAGAGCATGGGGTTATTGAGTTAATAATAGAGTCTTTTAAGTTTAAGTGGTATCAGGCAGACTTATTGAGTTTTGTAATTTCGCCAAGTGAAAATGAGGAAAAGCAAACTCCACAGCATTTAGCTTTGGAAAATGATGATGATATTGCGTTTGAAATATTGCTCAGAGGAGTAAGAAGCGAACCTGAAGTGATGAAAAAATTTATGACACCAAATAATGCTGGTCAGACAGTTTTTCACATTGCTGCAAGAGATGGTAAGGATGTAGTAGTAGGACTGATGTGCCAATTAGCTTGGGGCAAGGAGGTGATAGCATTGATGTTAAATCCAACTCAATACACTCCAGCCCTATTCCTTGCGCTTTTGAATATGTCCTGCCACAAACCTGAGCAGCATAGTTCTAAGACCTTAAGTTTTGCAGTTACAATAATATATTTAGTGCGCTTTCTAAAAGAAAACATTGAATATGCTAAGGAAGTAATTGGCTTTAAGCGTAATGATTTAAGTTTGTTGCAGCATACAGCGCTTGCTGCGGCCAATGCCGATTGTTTTTGGCTCATACCGCTTATATTAGATTTTATTAAAACGATTTATCCAGATTTTGTAATTAGTAAAGCAGATGCAGCATTCATTATCCAGTTATCTCCTCGTAAGAAATTTTCTGAGATACCTTCTATTTCAATAAATAGTTTAAATACTTCGATAAGCAACAATCAGCCTGAGGCAGTTAGTCTGGAAAGTAAAGCATCTCAAGCTGCAATGCCTACACATGCTAGTAGGACACAAGTTGTTATTCCTACTGAGATATTTAAATATATTTCAGGTACTAAAGAGACAGCGTTAGAAAATCAACGTTAGAAACTATTTTAGAAGTTTATCATTCGACCGTAACTGACTTAGCTAAATTTCTTGGTTGATCCACATTTTTACCTAAGACAACTGCCATATGATAAGCCAATAATTGGGTTGCAATTGCATAAAGAATAGGGCGAGAGATAGCATCTCCTTTTGGAAGAACCACTATGTTGTTTGTCAATTTTTTAAATGCATCGGCGCCGTCTTTATCGCAAAATGCGATAATGTTTCCTGAGCGTGAATAAACTTCATAAACATTTGATGATGTTTTGCCAAATAGTTCATCTGAAGGAGAGATGACAACAATCGGTAGCTTCTCATCTACTAAAGCGATTGGCCCGTGTTTAAGTTCTCCTGATGCTATCCCTTCTGCATGAATATAAGAAAGTTCTTTTAGTTTTAGCGCGCCTTCTAACGCAATAGCATAAGAAGTTCCTCGCCCTATGTAAATCATGCTGTTAGCCCCTGAAACTTGGCTGGCCAATGCTTTGATAGCATCGCTTAATTCAAGAGTCTGTGTAATTAGAGTGGGTAGCTCGTGTAATCCATAAATTTCTTTATGGAATAGTTTCTCATCTAAGTTCTTACGTTCAAAAGCTGATTCTAAACATAACATGCCAAGAAGTAATGCTTGGGCAGAAAACGCTTTGGTTGATGCAACCCCAATTTCGAATCCAGCTAAAATTGGCAGTGAATAATCAGCTGTGTTTGCAATAGAGCTTTCTGTGACGTTTACTAATGCTAACGTTTTAACACCGTGTTCTTTGCAATATTTAAGCGCTGCTAAAGTATCAGCAGTTTCACCAGATTGTGATATAAACATGGCTAGTGAATTTTTTGCAAATACAACGTTTCTGTATCTGAATTCAGAAGCGATATCAATTTCTACGGGGATTTTAGCAAATGTTTCAAACCAGTATTTTGCCAGCATTGCAGAGTGGTATGATGTGCCGCACGCAACTATATACAGTCTTTCTATTTTATTCCAATCTAAGTCTAGTTTTCCAAATGTGAATTTGTTAGTGGTCTTGTCGAAGTAGTGGTTGAATGACTTGCTAACTACATTTGGTTGCTCGTAAATTTCTTTTAGCATGAAGTGTTCGAAATCGCCTTTGCCGACTACGTTTACGTCGTTGGCGATTTTTTTTACTGGCCTTTCTACTAAGAGGCCATCCTTAGTTAAAATTTTATACTCTTTTTTATACAGTACGGCGATTTCATCGTCATCAAGGTAGATTAACTTATCTGTAAACGGTGCTAGAGCTAATGCATCTGATCCTAAGTACATTTCATCTTTCCCTACGCCAACTGCAAGTGGTGCACCACGTTTCATGCCAATCATAAGGTTATCATTGTCAGCGAATATAACGCCAACCGCAAACATGCCTTCTAGTTCTTGGAAAGCAGCTTTAACAGATTCTAAATGACCTAATCCTTTGGTGCTGTGATAATTTATTAGTGCAGCCATTACCTCTGTGTCTGTATCACTTTCAAACTTATGGCCAGCTTTTGATAACTTGTCTCTGAGTTCGCTGTGATTTTCAATAATTCCATTATGAACTACAACTAAATTGCCTACTTTATGAGGATGAGCATTTTTAACGTTTGGTAAGCCGTGTGTGGCCCAACGTGTGTGGCCTATGCCTATATTGCCACTTAATGGATTGTTAGCAACTTCAGCATCTAAAGCATTGATTTTGCCTGCAACTTTACGTATGTCAATTTGCCCATTATTTATGATTGCAACGCCTGCGGAATCATAACCTCTGTATTCCAGACGGTACAGTGAGCCGATGATCCTATCTACAACGTTCTTTGCGCCGACAATTCCGACAATTCCGCACATATTGCAATACTCTCAATAATTAAAATGATATTATAGTAAATTTCTTACAGGATTGCAATCATCAGAAAAGTATTGATTTCCTCACGAAATCATGGTTAAACTTCTATAGTATTGTATTAATTACAAATGATTAAGTAGGAATTTAACTATGCAGCAAGGCAAGAAAAATACAGCTCAGCAAAGCAACCAAAGAGCGCAAGAGACATCAAACAATGGTTCTAATGTTTGGAATTTTAACGAATTTAAAAAAGGAACAGAGGCTTGGAATAAAGCTTGGACCGACATGTTTGCTCATAATGGAAACTCTGAAAAATGGAATCAGACCTTTAATCAAGGCAATAAGAATTTCTCAAGTTGGATGACTGCTTGGAATCAATGTACAACTACATGTTCAGAAGCAGCAACAGAATATACACAAACTTGGATGCAAAAATGTACAGAAGGCCAGACCCAGTGTTATGCATACTGGAATCAGTGTGGAGAGCGCTATTATCAGTTTTATGGAGAGTATGTAAAACTTCTTCAATCTTCATTTAATTGCAGAACCCAAGAGCAATGTGCTAGCTGGACGCAAGAATGTACAACCGCTGCTCAAGAATTTTATAGAGAGAATTGTGCACAAGCAGCTCAAGCATCAGTTGATTGCCAAGAAAGAATTGGTCAGCCGCTTATAAAGCAAGCATTTAATTGGCAAGATAGATGCTGGAAAGCTTGGTCAAAATATGCCAAGAATACTTGGAACTTTTAATCTTTGGGAAAAAGTTTGATTAAGTGACTGAGCTTTCGGTCACTCGTCTTGCTTTAATAAGATTAACGACTGAATTAAAGGCTTTACGGTTGTAAATCTTCATCAAGTGGTTCTTTCAGGTCAACTGATTCCTTTGGCTTCAGATTTTTAGAAATTAAGTTTTCAATTCTGCGGATATCTTGTTTGGAAATTTTACCTTCGGTATTTCCTCCCTCTTGATATTTCTGTAAGAGTTGTGAAAGCTTATTAGCCTCAGCTTCTTCGATAGACATGTTTAACATGTCTTCTTCTGTGTTTTTATCAATATCTTTCATTTGTTCTTTAGACAAGTCTTTAGCTAATTTTTGCATCATTGAATCAACAAACCTTTCATCCTTTGTTTTTTTGCTAATTGAATCGAATGCAACCTGAATTCTTTCATAGAAGGTATTTGGGATAAAGTCTTTCATCATCTCTTGTCCTTGGGTTAGCATAGGGAAGACTTGAGCCTTTTTTAGGGTTTCAGGAGTGTAGTCCTTCGCAGTAGAAATATCATCGCCGTTACCACCTTTTAAAATTGACAGGCTGGACATGGCAACTGAAAATACAAATGTTACGATTACTGCGCCCCTGAATATTCCAAAGCCAGCCCCTAGTATCCTATCAATAATACCTTTTGTGAGCCCTTTTACAGCTGTGGTTGCGACCATATTAAATATGCCGAAAATTATTAAGAAGCCTAGCAGCAATGCTGAGTGTCCAAACATTAATAATAACAGTTCATTAGAAACTTTTTCTTCTAAAAACGGTTTTGCTTGAGGGTATAATAAGTACGCAAGATATATGGAAAGTATCCAACCTGTAAGAGATAAGAATGAACCAATAAACCCTCTAATAAACGCAAAGAGAGTGGACACAAGTACAACAGCAATTACTATATAGTCAATACTGTTTAAAGCTGCGCTATCCATAAATTATCTACCAAAAATTTTATCTAGTTCTCTTATGTGATTAACATTAAGCACATCAATATTGCAAGCAATCTTTTTATTTTTTGAAGGTTGTGGTGCATAAGCTTGTTTGAAACCAAGCTTTGATGCTTCGTTTAATCTTAGTTCATAGTGCACAACCTGCCTAAGTTCACCAGAAAGACCAACTTCACCAAAGAAAACATTTTCTCGACTGATCGGCGCATTTCTATGTGCTGAAATCAATGCTGCAAGTACCGCCAAGTCAGCAGCTGGCTCTGTGATTTTTAAACCGCCAACAACGTTTAGGTATACTTCTTTATCGAGAAGATTAATGCCGTAACGGGCATTTAAAACTGCAATCATCATGGCTAGTCTATTGATGTCCCAACCAACTACAGCTCTTCTTGGAGTCGCCAAAAATGATGGAACAACTAGCGCTTGTATCTCGAGTAAAATGGGGCGAGTACCTTCTAAGCCCACAAATATTGCAGATCCTGGAATTGCTTCTCCTTTTGTAGGAAGAAAAATTGCTGATGGGTTTGATACCTCGGCAAGACCAGTATCGCACATTTCAAATACGCCAATTTCATTTGCTGCACCAAAACGGTTTTTGACAGCGCGAATAATTCTGAATTGATGGCCGCGCTCTCCTTCAAAATATAAAACAGTATCGACCATATGCTCTAAAACTTTTGGCCCTGCAATCGTTCCTTCCTTAGTAACGTGACCAACAAGAATTAATGCAATGCCTTTTGATTTGGCAATTCTAATAAGTTCAAACGCACAAGCACGAACTTGGGAAACTGTTCCCGGAGCGGACTCGATCGCTTCATTAAAAATAGTTTGAATGGAATCGATCACTAAAACATTTAGTTCTGTTGTATTAATTGCTTTGAGAATTTCATTGAGCGAAGTGGCTGCTGCAACTTGGGTATGGCTTGTTGGAGTGTTGAGTCTTTTGGCACGGAGTTTAATTTGTTCAACTGATTCTTCACCACTTATATATAAGCATTTATTCCCAGCTTTACTAAGAGCAACGACTGTCTGAAGGAGTAGTGTAGATTTACCAATTCCAGGATCGCCGCCAATTAATATTGCAGAACCGCTTACTAATCCACCACCTAAAACTCTGTCGAGTTCTAATATCCCAGTGTGAGTACGTGGAACATCTTCGACATGTTCATCTAAAGTATGAAATTCAACATTTCTAGCTTTTTTCACTTTATTGTCATTAGTACCTTTTCCAAAAACGGGTGTGGCAGTTAGTACTTCTTCTGTGATTGAGTTCCAAGCATTGCAGGCATCGCATTTGCCAGACCATTTATTATGGACTGATCCACATTCTTGGCAGATATATGCAACTGTGCTTTTTTTACTCATGTTTTAGAATGCTTACTATCTTAGATGCAATATCAGTATCTACTATTCCGAAATGTTTGTACAGTGCACTTGCGGGAGCAGATTCCCCAAAGGTATTCATTCCAAAAAACATTCCATGTGGGCCAATTAGTCTTTCCCATCCTTGAGATATTCCTGCTTCAATTGCAACTTTTAAACTTTTATTACAAGTGAAGAGCATTTGGTACTCCATGTCTTGTTCGTAAAACAAATCGATACATGGAACAGAAACAACTCGACAGCCAATGTTTTGTTGTTCAAGAATTTTGGCAGTATCAAGTGCAATTTTTACTTCTGAACCTGTTGCAAACAATGTAACTGTAAGGTCTTTTTCAGATTCCTTTAAAATATATGCGCCTTTACTGGATAGGTTTTCATTGGTGTGCTGCAATCTTACTTGCGGTAAATTTTGCCTGCTTAGTGATAATATTGAAGGTGAATTTTGCAAACCTAATACTAACTCCCAACATTCTAAAGTTTCGATCACATCGGCAGGTCTAAACACATATAAATTTGGAATTGCACGTAGAGATGCTAAATGTTCAACAGGTTGGTGAGTCGGTCCATCTTCGCCCAGTCCAATTGAGTCGTGCGTCATGACGTAAATAACTTTTTGTTTCATGAGCGCCGATAATCTTATCGCTGGTCTTGCATAATCAGTAAATGAAAGGAATGTGCCACCATAAGGAGTTAAACCATGCAACGACATACCGTTCATCATTGCCGCCATGCCGTGTTCTCTGATGCCGTAGTAGATGTAGTTTCCTGCAAAATTGTTTGGCGAGATTGGCGTATTGTGTTCGGTCTTCGTTAAATTAGAGCCTGTTAAATCGGCAGAGCCGCCAATCATATTTTTAATATGTGGAAGCAATGCTTTAATAGCTCGCCCTGAGGAAGCTCGGCTGGCTTCTGTAACTGGTGTAGCAGCAAGTTTTTGCTTTTCAGCAATGACTATGTCCTGCAAATCTAAATTGGTATTTAGATATTCTTTGAGTGGTTGTCCTTCTTTCTTAAAAATTTTCTGCCATTTTTTATAGGCTTTTTGATTGCGAGTTGCGAAATTTCTCCATTCTGAAAGAACGTCCGTAGGAACAAAGAAATGCTCGTGCTCCCAATTTAAATTACTTCTGGTTTTGGCAGCTTCATCTGCACCTAATGGTGAGCCATGCGTGCTGTTACAACCAGCTTTTGAAGGTGAGCCATAACCAATCGTAGTTTTGCAAGCAATCATAACAGGTTTTTTAGAACGCTGAGCCCATTTTAATGCTTGCTCAATTTGCTCGTAGTTGTGGCCATCGATTGCTTTTGTCACCCAGCCACATGCTTGAAAACGTTTAAGATGGTTTTCAGATGTTGAAAGCGAAGTTGGCCCATCGATGGTGATGTTATTGTCATCGAATAGCACGATTAAATTTTTAAGATTCAAGTGACCAGCAAGTGAAATTGCTTCTTGGCTGATGCCTTCCATCAAACAGCCGTCACCGCAGATTATATAGGTTTTATGGTTGACTAATTTATCACCAAATTTTGCATTCATGATGCGCTCAGCCAACGCCATACCCACCCCATTCGCTAAGCCTTGGCCAAGAGGGCCCGTGGTTGTTTCAATTCCAGTTGCTAAACCAAATTCTGGGTGGCCTGCAGTTTTCGAACCAAGTTGACGGAAGTTTTTTAATTCTTCCATAGTCATGTCTTTGTAACCAGTTAGGTGAAGGATTGAGTAGAGTAGTGCAGAGCCGTGGCCTGCTGAAAGTATTAAGCGGTCGCGGTCGATCCAGTTTGGATCTTCGGGGTTGTATTTTATGAAGTTTTTGTAGAGCACAGTTGCGACATCTGCCATTCCCATTGGCATCCCAGGGTGGCCAGATTTAGCTTTCTCAACCATATCTATGCTTAAGAAACGAATTGCATTTGCGAGTTTTTGGTGCATGGCTTACCTAACATATTTCATTTGTAAGTATTATATTTGGTTATGGTGGAATGTCTATGGGGAGGTTTTTGGTTTTAAATAGTGTGCTTTGCTTTAAACAAAAAAAAGGCTCCCGAAGGAGCCTTTTCAAGAAGACTGATTACTCAGCTTTCTTAGTTTTTTTGGCTGCTGCTTTTTTAGGCTTTTCTTCAGAAGCTTCTTCTTTAGCTTTTTTCTTAGAAGAAGATTCATCTGTAGATGAGTCTTTAGCAAGTGCTTTACCAAGGATATCACCTAAGCTTGCACCGCTATTAGCTGAGCCGTATTCAGCAATTGTTTTCTTCTCTTCTTCTACTTCAAATGCTTTGATAGATAGAGAAACTTTGCGGTCTTTCGCATCGATTGAAACAACTTTAGCATCTACTTTGTCACCAACGCCAAATCGCTCTGGACGTTGCTCTGATTTATGTTTAGACAGATCACCTTTCTTGATGAATGTCTTAATGCCATCAGTAAGCTCAACTTCGATACCATCTTTGTTAACTTCTGTAACTGCACAAGTAACAACGTCACCTTTGTTGAATCCTGAAAGAGATGTAGATACTTTATCTTCTGTTAGTTGTCTTACACCTAATGAAACGCGTTCACGTTCAATGTCAACATTAAGAACTACAGCATTAATTTTTTCACCTTTGCTGTATTTTTTAAGTTCAACTTCAGGCTTTTCATCCCAAGACAATTCAGTTGCTGGAACTAATGCTTCGATTGCTTCGCTTGGATTATCACCGTTTAGAAGAACGAAAATTCCAAAGTCAGCGATGTTTTGAATGGTTCCTTCAACTTTTGTTCCTGCTGGGCAATTTTGTGCAAATAGCTTCCATGGATTATCAATACATTGCCTGATACTTAAGCTAATTTTATGTTTAGAAATATCAAGTTCAAGAACCATAACTTCCACTTTATCACCTGGTTTAACAAGTTTGCGTGGGTGTGTGTTTTTAGCATTCCAGCTAATTTCAGTATGGTACACAAGACCTTCAACACCTGGCTCAAGTTCAACAAATGCACCGTAATCGGTCACAGTTGTGATTGTTCCTTTCAATGTCATTCCAGCTTTGTACTTATCTGAGAAGCCTTCCCATGGATTTTTCTCTAACTGTTTCAAGCCTAGAGAAACGCGTTTTGTTTCTTCGTTGTACTTGATCACCATTACTTTCATGGTTTGTCCCATGCTTAATACTTCAGAAGGGTGCGAAATTTTGCTCCACGAAATATCTGTAATATGTAATAGACCGTCAATTGATCCAAGGTCAATGAAAGCTCCGTAATCAGTAATGTTTTTAACTGATCCTTCGAGTACGCTTCCTTCTTTGATGTTTGCAAGAAGTGCATCACGAGCTTCTGCTCTAGATTCTTCAAGGATCGCTCTGCGAGATACAACGACGTTGCCTTGATCTCTATCCATTTTCAGGATTTTAAAAGGTTGTTTGATGTTCATCAATGGAGACATATCTTTGATAGGTCTGATATCAACTTGGCTGCCAGGTAAGAACGCGATAAGACCGTTAAGATCTACAGCAAAACCACCTTTAACGCGTCCAATTATGTTTCCGTCGACGTTGATGTCTTTATTTAATAATTCTTCAAATTTAAACCAAGCTTCTTCGCGCACTGCCATAGCTCTGCTCAGTACTGTTGTGCCATCATGGCTATCGCTGCGGTCGATGAAAACTTCCACTGTATCACCGATTTTCAAGTTTGGATTTGGGTTCTCAGGAGTCGCAAATTCTTTTAAAGAAACTCTGCCTTCACTTTTTAAGCCAACGTCAACATATGCGTCGCCATTTTTTAGTGCTACGATTCGGCCTTTTGTAACTGTGCCTTCTCTTTTTTCTTCTCTGATTGATTCTTCGAATAGTTGAGCAAAATTTTCTTCGAATTGATTCTGCTCTTTAGTTTTGAATTGTGTCATTTATTTAATTGTCCCCAATGTTCTAAAGTTGTTCAACGTACTTCCAGAGAATCACATAAAAGAAAAATCTTTTAACCTAGGTTGTTACGCGCACTTAGGAATGAACCTATCGGTAACTGCACCTTGGGTGAGAGTAATTACTAGTTCAAGAACTGAAGCTGGATCTAGAAGCGATGTATCAATATGAAGCGCATCTAAAGCAGGTTTAAGCGGGGCAACTTTTCGAGTGCTATCCCGTTCGTCACGTTCACGTAAGTCTCTTAGTACATCGTCATATATAATATCTTTTCCTTGATTTTGCAACTGTTTATAGCGTCTTCCAGCTCTAATTTCGGGGGTTGCGGTTACAAAAAGCTTTATATCGGCATTAGGAAAGATGATGGTCCCAATATCACGGCCGTCCATGACGATCCCTTTTTTGCCTATTACGAAGTCTCTTTGAGCTTTGTTAAGTGATTCTCTAACTTCAGGTATTGCTCCTAATTTTGAAGCAGCGCGACCTATTTCTTCTGTATCGAGTTCGAGCGCTGACATTTGAGAAAAATTTAAAGTCTTAAGACAATTCAAAACGGAGTTAATATCCTCAAAATCAATAGATTGCTGGATTATATGGAACCCAGCTGTTCTGTAAATTTTGCCTGTATCAAGGTAGTCAAATTGATAGTATGCAGCAAGCTTTTCTGCTAAAGTTCCTTTCCCAGATGCTGCCGTACCATCAACAGCAATTACAAAGCAATTAGTCATGAATTACCCGAATATAATTTGGGACATTGTAACACAAGGAATTGACTAGTCCCAGTATTTTTCATCTATTGAAATATAATCTGAAGCTTTGGCGCTTAATATATGGATTTGCTCGATGCCAAGTCCTTCCATGATGCTGTAAATAAGAATTAGTGCAGGCTGAGCTTGTTTTACATAGTGATCTGGAAGAATAGGGTACATTTTTTTTACTTCTTCAATGGACTTGCCACTAAATGTCAAAGCAGCTTGATAAATCTGATCTTTGGTAACAACTTCATGGAAATTAAGTGTTTCACGGATGCCCCTGTACATAGGACGTCCTATAGCAAAGATAATGACATCTTTTTGTTTCACCTTGTCTCTGATAACGCTATCTTTTCTGATTTTGTTGCCAATTTTTTTTATCGTAAAATCAATTGCTTTATCTAGTCTTTCTTTGTCAAAATAGACTGCGTTATCTGTGATGAAGGTCTTGCGAATTATTTTGTCAAAACTTTCAACTCCATACATCCCGTTGTATACATGAATCTCATGTTTGTCATCTAATGCACTCAATTGAAAGCTGCCTCCACCTAAATCCCATACAACCATTTTATCATTCAAGGTAGTTTTGGCTGTTGAGTGAGTTTTTGCTGTGTAAAAACCTAGTTTACCTTCCTCTTCTTGAGGTATAATTTCAATATCAATTTTTTCGGTTTTAAAGAGTTTTAAGAGTTCGTTGGAATTAGAAGCTTTTCTTGCCCACGCTGTTGCAACTCCTGCACAATTTGTTGCAGCGCAATCCATGTTATATGCCTTTTCAATATCTTGAATTGCATCCTTTGTCTTTGCAATACATTCTTGAGAAATTACCAACTTGCCATCTTTCTCATGCATGCAAGTTTCGTATTTTATATGAATATTGTGTTCACCGATTTTTTCTAAAATTTCGCCTTTACACTTGTCTACTTTATTTGCTGTTGTCTTGATAGCCCCAGATCCAACATCAAATGCATATCTATCTTCGATACATTCATTCGCAAAAACTGACAATGGGTGTGAGAAAAAAACTAGGCTTAGACCCAAGATAAGTTTATAGTGCATGATAGTCTCGATGGAAATTTTCGCAGATTCTACCATGCTTTCCTCTAAAGTTCAATCACATACTTATTCTTAAGTCGTACAGAATGGCTGATTTTTTCTGCTATTTGGACGATGCAAGTATGAAAATACAATCTTAATAAAATAAATTTAGATAAAGTATTGAAATTTAAAAAATTAGATGTTAGCCTGATTGTTGTATAAGGGGGGTGGGAGATTTATCTTCCACGGCTTATGCGTCTTTAAAATCAAAATTTTTAAAACATATAACGGAGGGTCTATGCTACAGTCAGCCTGCGATAAATTATTCGATCTTAAAAATGTAGATAATAAGGTATTCTTAATCTCTAATTTGTTAGCTCAAAAAATTGATATGGTTAAAAATAACCATATGCATACAGCTGAATCTTTTGTGAATCAGATTAAAACTTTTCTGACACCTTTCCACAATTATGTGGTAGGTGATACAGGTTTAAGTGGCCACAATCTTGGAGTCCTGCTTACAGGTGCATTCAATGCAGCAGATGCTATGGCAAACAATAATGTAACCCCAAACCATATGCATGATTTAGACGTAAATCTTGATGGTATTTGGCAAATTGCTCACCCAGAGCCAGTCATGCCAGATCCAAACATGCCACCAATGCCGCCATTCCCAGGAATGACGATAGACTTCAATATGCTGCACAATAATCTTATCCCTTTTGTCGGCAAAGATTGTGCTCATACGGATTTTAATATGATGGCAAATGACCTTAATATGGCTGCTAATAATCCTGTATGCAACAACTATAATATGCCGCCGATGCCACCGTATACAGCTAATTTCTGGAGTATGGATAATTTCGAGCTCTATGGTAAATGCTTAGATGTAACGGATCTTGCAAATGTTCTTAATACATTAAATACCCCGAATTTCTAATCCTCCACAGCAAAGCCTTGTTTATAAAAAAGCTGGGCTTTGCTGTTCCTAAAACTCTTTTCTCGTACAAAACATAATTATGTGCTACAATGTCTCCAAACAGATGGCTAGACAGTCGCTGTAGAAATACAGAGGAAAGTCTGGACTCCACAGGATTAAAGTGCTGGGTAACACCCAGCGAGGGAAACCTCAGGGAAAGTGCAACAGAAATTATACCGCCCGTCAAAAGGTAAGGGTGAAATGGTGAGGTAAGAGCTCACCGGATTTTTAGTAATAAAGATCGCAAGGCAAACCCCACTTGGAGCAAGACTAAATAGGTGTACACGCAATTTTATCCTGATTTGTGCACGGGTAAGTCGCTAGATGTAAAGAGTAATCTTTATACCAGAGAAATGATTGTCCACGACAGAATCCAGCTTATAGGTCATCTGTTTTTTTAAGTTAGTTTTATGTCACAACAAAATATTTCAATTTATATCCACTGGCCTTTTTGTAAATCAAAATGCCCATACTGCGATTTTAATAGTCACGTACGTGAAAAAATCTCTCATGACGATTGGCTGGAAGCTTATATCAAAGAAATTTTATTTTTTAAAAATATTTTAGAACATAAAAGAATTGGCAGCATATTTTTTGGGGGAGGGACTCCTTCTCTTGCCAAGCCAGAGCTTATGGAAAAAATTATTGATGCTTTGTCAAAGTTGGCAAGTTTTGATGAGCGAATAGAGATAACGTTAGAGGCAAATCCAACTTCGATTGAAGCACAGAAATTGAGTGATTTTAAAAACGCAGGAATAAATAGGGTTTCTGTTGGTATTCAAAGTTTGAATGATGACCACTTGAAATTTTTAGGGCGTGAACATTCTAGTACAGAAGCTAAAAACGCTCTTGAAATTGCGTATAAAACTTTTGATCGATTCACTTTTGACCTTATATATGCCCTACCTACCCAGACTTTAGAAAGTTGGGAGCGTGAATTAGAAGAAGCTCTGAAAATTGCGAAGAAACACATTTCGCTATATCAACTCACGATTGAAAAAGGCACTCGTTTCTACAGTGACCATAGCAATAAAAAATTCATAATGCCTACGAACGATCTCGCTGCTGAGATGTATGAAATTACAACGGAGATTATGGAGAAGCAAAATATGCCGTATTATGAAGTATCGAATTATGCGGTGCATGGTGAAGAGAGTAGGCATAATCTATCTTACTGGCGATATCAAGATTACTTAGGTATCGGGCCAGGAGCCCATGGGAGATTTTCAGAGGGGGAAAATAAATTTGCAACTCAAATGATTTCTTCTCCTGAGCAATGGATGAAAAGTGTTTCAGAAAATGGAGTGGGTTTTCAACGGAAAGATGCGCTATCTAATGAAGATATACGAAATGAAAAATTACTTATGGGACTGAGGTTAAGAGAGGGGGTTCATTTGGATGTTATTTCAAATAAGTCAAGTATTCCTAGTCTTGTTAGTAATGGATTGATTGAGTATAAAAATGAAAAAGTTGCTGCCACCAAAAAAGGTTTATTAGTTTTAAACTCTTTAATCGAGGCGTTGGCATGAAAGTAACTATAAGAGCAATTGGCAAAGACACTTCTAAAGAGTTAAAAATTCTCATTGAAGAATATTTAAAGCGCTTGCCTTGGACAGTAAAAATTGAGGAGCTAGTCTGTAATAAAGGCGGCGCTATTGATGAAATAAAAAAATATGAAGGTGAACTTTTGCTTAGTAAAATTGACAAAGGTGCATTTGTTATAGCCCTAGATGAGGTAGGGAAAAAATATAGCAGTGTAAGTTTTGCTAATGTGTTAGCTAATCAAATGAATAATGGGTTTAATCACTTTGTGTTTCTCATTGGCGGAGCACATGGCCACTCAGATGAAGTGAGAAAAAGAGCTAATCATGTATTGTCGTTAAGCGATATGACTTTTGCCCATAAAATTGTGCGTCTTATCTTAGTAGAGCAAATTTACAGGGCATGGACAATTATAAATTCACATCCGTATCATAAATAGGGATTCTTAATCTATTTTAAACGCTCAATTAGATTCACAATTGAACTAGCATTCAGTCCTGCTTCTTCATACATTGCCGCTTGAGTGTCTTGATCTATGAATTTATAATGTACCGCCGTTATTTTGAAGAGCTTTCAGTAATCATGTGTTTAAGCGCATCTAAAGGCATAGAACTGTAATCAGCTTTGTTGATAGTAGTTTTATCTGCCGAAGCTTCCCATATTGAGGGTACACAGGCTGCCCATGACAAATCGGTTATATAATATTTAGAATCCTGGGTTTTAAGCCAAAGCACTGCGTAACTACCTTTTTGATTAACATATAAAGGTTCAAAAACAGCTTGCCAGTTTGTTATGGTTAATTGTTTGTCAGTAAACTTACCTTTAAGAACTTCAATGACGTCTATTTTTGTCCAGCCTCCTTGGGGATCATTTTGATTACTATAATCATTGATCACTCCATAAACCACTAAGTCAGATTTTTTAATAATAATTTCTGCAAACCACTCTTTTGTAGGTGAATGACAGGGAGAAGTTGCATTTGCGCTGGTTGCCAAAGCAACTATAAGTAATGTAAAAAGTGAAATTCTTTTGTGCATGAGTAGCCATATTCCTTATAACACTAAGCTATGTGTATTAAGGACAATATGCAATTACAATTTATTGTAGTTTAGAGTCAGAGGTCTAGATCTTGGATTGTATTTAATGGTAAGAATAAGCGCATTGGGAAATCGACAAATTCTATGAAGCCAAAATGTTTATAGAAAGATTTGGCTGATTCATTTTTTGCATCTACTACAAATGCAAACATTCCTATTGTTTTACTTGCAATTAAGGCGCGTTTCATGGCGTTTATTAAAAGTATCTTACCAAAACCTTTTCCATTAAATTCCGTAGATACTGCTAGTCTGCCTAATAGTACAGCAGGAATTGGATATCTTGGTAATTTTTTTATTAAATTGTCAGGTAAAGATTCTCTTGAAATTGAAGTTGCTGAAAGAGTAAAGAAGCCAACAATTTTTTTATCTTGAGTGGCGATAAATACGCTTGAGGTTTTTCTTTTCTGGTCTTGGCTAGCTTGTTCTTTGAGATAACGATCTAATTCTATTGTACCACAAGAGAAAGCAGTGCGATCATGTTCTTTTTTAATGAGCTCAATTTTAATTGTGCTAGACATCCGATTCTATATTAAGTGTTTTATATCTTGCTGCAGCTTTTTTTAATGCCTTATTAGGTTTAGGTATTTGACTCAGGGCGTTATGGAAAGTATTCCAATCTTTGTCGCTTAGTACCATTTGATCACCGCGTTGCAAAACTCTATCTGCTGATTCTTTAGCGCTTGAAATTATGAAGCTTGTGATTGATCTATGATCAATCGCGGCAGCCTTCTCTATGCGCTGCTTTGTTTTAAGATCAAGTCTGATATCTATACGCTCTGATTTTTGATTTTCTGTATGATTAGTGTGCATATCTGTATCTATCCTCCATACATTTGATGGTACAGCATTTTACCGTACAGTGCAAGCTATTTTATAAGAGTAGCAATCAAATTCACAATTGAACTAGCATTCAGTCCTGCTTCTTCATACATGGTTTGTTGAGTGTCTTGATCTATGAATTTATCTGGTAGGAACATTGAGCGGAATTTTAAGCCTTTATCAAAGAAGCCATTATCAGCCAAATGCTGGGCTACATGTGAACCAAAGCCACCAATAGAACCTTCTTCGATGGTAATTAATATTTCATGATTTTGCGCAAGTTCTTCAACCAATTGTGTATCGATTGGTTTTGCGAAACGTGCATCGACAATTGTTATATTAACACCTTTTAACTTCATAACTTCAGCAGCTTTTTTCACTTCTTCCAAGCGTGTTCCTAAAGATAAAATCGCAATTTTAGAGCCTTGTTGAATAATACGGCCTTTGCCTATTTCAAGTGGCTCTGGGTTTTCTGGGATTGCTACTCCTACCGCTTCTCCTCGCGGATAACGGAATGCACTTGGGCGGTCATCAATATGTTGAGCGGTGACAATCATACGAGCAAGTTCTGCTTCATCACTTGCAGCCATCACCACCATATTTGGTAAGCTTGCTAAATATGTTATGTCAAAAGTTCCTGCGTGCGTTGCGCCGTCTGCGCCAACTAAGCCAGCTCTATCCATTGCAAAGCGTACTGGTAGGTTTTGTAGTGCTACGTCGTGTACAACTTGGTCGTAACCACGTTGTAAAAATGTGGAATATAATGTACAGAACGGACGCATGCCATGGCATGCTAGACCAGCAGCGAAAGTTACAGCATGTTGTTCTGCCATGCCAACGTCATACATCCTTTCAGGGATTTCTAAAGCAAATTTATCAAGGCCAGTACCAGAAGGCATGGCTGCAGTAATGGCAATTATCTTTTCATCTTGTTTGGCAATTTTAGTAAGTACATCTGCGAAAACTTTAGTGTAAGAAGGTATCGTTGATTTAGATTTCTGTTGAACTTTTGTATCTAAATCAAATTTTGTTACTGCATGATAATTTTCAGCGCAGCTTACAGGCGAATGGAAGCCTTTACCTTTTACAGTTTTAATATGAAGTAGGATAGGGCTTTCAATGTGTTCGTCATCACGAATACTTTGTAGAATTGGTACTAGTTGCTCTATGTCATGACCATCAACAGGGCCTATGTAGTTGAAGCCCATTTCTTCGAAAAAGTTCCCACCCATGAAGAAATCTTTGGTGTATTGCTTAGCTTTCTTAGTCATATCCTCAACTTTTTTCGGCATGCGGTGAAGAATGTCTTTCGCCATGTGCCTTATAGTCATATAAGGTTTCGATGAAACTAAGCGACATAAGTATTTATGCATTGCACCCAAGTTTGGGGCAATTGCCATTTCATTGTCATTTAAAATAACAATCATTTTGCTTTTGAGGTAACCAGCATTATTCATTGCTTCATAAGCCATACCTGCGGTGAGAGATCCATCGCCAATAACTGCAATAACGTGGTTATTATCTTTGTTAAAATCACGAGCGATTGCCATGCCAAGCGCTGCTGAAATTGAAGTGCCGCCGTGTCCTGCGCCAAAGGCGTCATATTCGCTTTCTGAGCGTTTCGCAAAACCAGAAAGTCCACCACCTTGACGTAGAGTGTGCATCCTGTCTTTGCGTCCTGTAAGGATTTTATGAGGGTAAACCTGATGGCTAACATCCCAAATTAGTTGATCTTTAGGTGTATCAAATACATGGTGAAGTGCTACAGTCAGTTCTATAACACCAAGTCCAGCGCCTAAGTGCCCGCCAGTTTTTGATACAACGTTAATAGTTTCGTCGCGAACTTCATCAGCTAGCTGCTTAAGTTGTTCAATATTAAGGTCTTTTATGTCTGTCGGATAATTGACGCTATCTAATATACGGCTGCTAATTTGTTCTTTCTTTGAAAACATGGCGCATCAATAGGTTATTTCTCCCGCCCATTTTAACAACAATTGACTTTATATGCAACGAAAAGGGTGTGAGGGTGGGTTTAACTTTGTATTTAAAGAAAATCTTATTCTTTGTCTATCTTAAACGGGTAGTCGCTTTTTATTAGAACAAATTGTTGATAATTATTTAGCAATATGAACTTAGTTTACTAACTTAGATGATGCTATTTAACCAAATATTAACTATTTCAAGTATATAATCTCCATAAATAGACTAAGTTATCCCTATGGACAAAAGAGATTATATCAAGCTAGAAAAGTTTTTGAAAAGAGACGTTAACAATAAGAAATTTTCTGCGCTTTTTGGAAATGGTTTGGAAATCTCATTTAATGAGATTAGTAAGCGTGAAAATGATCTGAGTTCAAGAAAGAAAATAGTTGCAAAGAGCATAATAAAAAAATTTAAAAAGCTTATTAACGACTATCTAAAAAACAAAGAAGAAAAAAAGCGGATAAGATCTCTTGGTCATCTTGTGGATAGCTTTTACTTAAGAGTATTGTACTTCGTTTCGGAATTATATATCGAAGAAATTGCAAAAAAGCATTATAAAGCTGAAGAGTTTCATAAATTTATTAAGAAGTTTGAGTCTTTATTTACCATCAGTCTAGATCCTATTATATATCATAATATATTCAACAATGAAGATAGTGACGGTATTTCAAATTTTAAAGATGGATTTGCTGGTAGTACGCCTCTTAAGGCAGATGAAATTATGAAGAGAATGATAGGAGCTATTCCATTTTACTATCTACATGGAGCTTTTCATATTCTTCATAGTCTCGATTCTGGAGAGTACAAAAAAATTATAAGAATTAAAAATGATGACAGAATGTTATATGAAATAGTCAAAGAGGAATTTATAAAAATGTTGGAAGCTGAATCTGTGGATAAGAGTGATTTCGAAAGCTCTGCATTAATTTCTTCCAACTACCACAAAAAAGGAATGATGTGTCGAATTGATGACTATAAAAGACATTGCTTTGATAAATTAAGAGAGGTTGAAAACTTATTTGTTTTTGGATGTTCGTTTCATGATGACCACCATATCTTAAAAGCATTAGCTGAGTCTACTAAGTTAAAAAACTTATATATTTGCTTTAAAGGAAAAGAGAAAAACAAGGATTTATATGTCAGAGAAAATATTCAAAAAGCGTTAAAAGAATTGGGGTATGAGGTGTTATTGGGTAAAATAATTTGGGTTAAATCTGATTCTTTTGGTAAGCTGTTTTGGAAGGATTGAAACGGCAGCTTTTCGAAAGGAGTGAATATTTATTTCTACAATCAAAGCTTGAAGAATAAATTATGTGCGGCGGGGGACGAATTCGCCCGCGGATGCGGCCTTAAAGCGAATTCGGCGCACATAATTTGTGATGAAAGCGCTACTCTTTTGCCATCTTTATCCCCGAACTGTTTACTTAAAAATATACTTATGTTATTTCTATTTTAAATCAAATAGGTGGTTCTAAATGGAAGCATATAGTTTCTTTAAAACTTTGTTTGCGCTTGTCTTTGTCTTAGCACTGATTGGCGGGGTTGGCTTCCTGATCAAGAAATTTGGCGAGAAGTCTTTTGGCATTAGATTGCCATCGAACAAGAATCTCAATTTAGAAGAAATGATGGTGCTGGATCATACCAGGCGAGTTGCCGTGGTGAAATATGGCGCTAAAAAATATGTGTTGCTATTGGGCAATCATGATGCAGTAATAGATGTGATCAATTTAAAAAAATAGTATGCGTTATTTTAAATTTTTAGCTCTGGCGTTTGTTTTTTTCAGTACTGAGGCATTTGCTCAGTCGCTAAATCTAGATTTTGGCAATCAAAAAGAACCATTGCTCTCATCTAAAATAATACAGATGGTTGGATTTTTAACCGTAATGAGTTTGGCTCCTTCCATACTCATTATGGTTACATCTTTTACAAGAGTGGTGATCGTTCTGTCTTTTTTAAGAACAGCGCTTGGACTACAACAAACTCCGCCGAATTCAGTATTAATTAGCTTATCGTTATTTTTGACTTTTTTCATAATGGCGCCAACGTTTGAAAAATCGTATACAGAAGGTTTGAGACCAATGATGGATCAGAAGATCTCTGAAGAAAAAGCTCTGCCATTAATCATAACTCCGTTTCATAGTTTTATGAGTGAACATGTTAGAGAAAAAGATCTTTCGCTTTTTGTTGATATTGCAAAAATAGAAGTAAAAGAAAAAGCCGATATGCCGCTTCATGTTTTAATACCTGCATTTATGCTTAGTGAATTAAAGCGCGCATTTGAAATTGGCTTTTTGATATTTTTACCATTCTTAATAATAGACATGCTTGTGGCTTCTACATTAATGGCAATGGGCATGATGATGATCCCACCTGTGATGATCTCGCTGCCATTTAAACTAATATTCTTTGTGCTAATAGATGGCTGGTATATGCTCTGCGGAAGCTTGGTCAAGAGTTATGGGATTGGGTAATACGAAGCTAACCCACCCAGATTCGAAAAATCCGCCCTTCCGAACAGATGGATACTTCTTTTAGACATCAAGAATGTCCGAAGTCTCTCTCTATCCAGTCTTCTCTAACTTTAACATGTAAAAATAGATGTACTTTTACACCCAAAACACGAGATATTTCTTTGCGAGCACGTTGGCCGATTTCTTTGATTTTTTCGCCGTTCTTACCAAGTACAATTGGTTTTTGTGTTGATTTGTTAATAAAGATGCTTTGGTGAATTTTAACGTCGCCGTTGTCCAAATCTTCCCAATGTTCTGTTTCTACTTTTAGAGAGTAGGGAAGCTCTTCATGCAGTAATAGGTAAGCTTGTTCCCGAGTGATTTCTTCAGCTAGAGTTTTTGATGGTTGGTCGGTCATTTCGTCTTCAACAAATTGCCATGGTGCATCTGGCGCTTGTTTCAATAGAAATTCCATAAAGTGTTTCGTTCCATATGCTTTCAATGCAGAAATTGGAAAGACTTCGGTGAAGATTCCTAAGTCATATATTTGTTGAAGGGAAGGTAGTAGTTTTTCTTTAGTTACTAAATCGATTTTATTAATTATGGCATAACATTTTTTGCCTGATCTCTTCGCATAATCATTAATTGTTGGTAGTATAGGATGTCCCACTCTTCGTGCGTCAAATACTATGCATATGATATCTGCTTCATCAAATGCATTCAATGCGTTGCCAACAATTGCTTTTTCCAATGTGCCATCTGGATTAAAAATACCAGGAGTATCGATGAATATAAGTTGAGTTTCGTTAATATTAGTAACGCCGCGAATATTGTTTCTAGTCGTTTGAACTTTGTGTGTGACAATGGAAACTTTATGACCGATTAATTCATTAAGTAATGTAGATTTGCCAGCGTTGGATTCACCAACGAGAGCAATAGTTAAGCACTTTTTATTCATGTGATATTTTTGATAATAGTTTTTTTGCAGCAGCTTGCTGCGCAGTTTTTTTGGATAGTCCTTCGGCAGTAACGGGTTCAATACCTTCTACAGAGACTTGAATTGTAAATGTTGGGTTATGAGCATTGCCAATTTCATTAATGACCGTGTAAAGGGGTATAGGTTTGCCATTTTGTTGAGCCCATTCTTGTAATAGAGACTTTGCATCACGTTTAAGAGTCGTTTGAACATCTGAAATGTGCTTGCTCCAAAGATCAGTTATTACTTTAGTTGTAGCCTCGTAATTTGAATCAAAATAAATTGCACCAATCAAGGCTTCAAGAGCGTTCTCAAGAATCTTAGCGTTGGTGCGGCCTTTATTTTGAACTTCGCCAGCATCCATATCTATACTAGAGCCAAGGTCTATGCTTGAGGCAATTTCTGCTAAACAATTCGTGTTGACCAAGTTAGAGTGCATCACTGAAAGTTCGGATTCGCTTGCTTCAGGATGTTTTTCCCATAGCAGCTTAGCGATGATTAAGCTTAGAACTTTATCGCCAAAAAATTCGAGTCTCTCATAGCTGTGCAGTTTCTTTTCGCGAGTAGCACTTGGGTGGGTCATCGCAATTTTAAACAAGCTAGGATCTTTAAATATATAGTTAATTTTCATTTCCAATGACCGAAAACGCTCTGCCTGTTTTAAGCTTGGTGAAAAAATCAACTAAGGAAAAATCTTCTGTCCAGAACATGAATACAGCTTTGCCAACCAAATTTTCTTCAGGTACAAAACCCATTTGATTTAAAAATCTACTATCAACAGAATGATTTCTATTGTCCCCCATGAAGAAATAGTGACCTTTTGGGACTACATATTTAATTGTTTCATCAGGAAACTCGCGATGGCCATCAATGTTCGCGTCAAGGACTTTGTACATTATACCATTTGGGAGGGTCTCTATATACTCGCTGTAATTGATAGTTTCACCATAATGACCAGTTCTTTTATAATCCCCAGTTGACCATCTTTCTACTTCTTGATCGTTCACATAAAGTATTCCGCGCTTGACTTGCACAGTGTCCCCAGGGAGTCCAATAAGACGCTTTATATAGTGGGTATGGGGATCTTTTACTCCTTTAAATACAATGATATCACCGCGTTCAGGCTCATCAAACATGATTCGCCCCTTAAATATTGGGATACTGAAAGGCAGAGAGTGTTTGCTATAGCCATAACTATATTTAGATGCGAATAGATAGTCGCCAACTAATAAGTTGGGCATCATCGATCCAGACGGAATTTTGAATGGTTCGAATAGCATTGTTCGAAATATTATCGCTATAATGATTGCCCACAAAAGAGAGCGGAAAAATTCAGCATAATCAAATTCCACAACTTTTCTAACAACATAGCGTGAGCTTGCTTTGGGTAGGGATTTTACAATTGATTTAACGCTTTTCTTGGCTTTCTTGCTTGAAAGGCTAGCTTTCATGGTTTTTGCAGTCACTTTGATAACTTGTTAATACATATAGGCAAGATTTTACCACTTATTTCGTTAGTTTCAATAAAGTAATTTTAGGCCTAGTTCATACTATGTTATTGAGCGGCGTTTTTTAACAAAAGTTTAATACAACCTTAATATCAGTGAAACATTCCACAGTTATAATAGTCACAGATAATAAGGGGTGGGCTTATGGCGCATAGCAAAATTCTAACTTCAAATCAACCCAATGCACTAACAGCGAGTGTCATTGCAGAGGAATTTGAGGTAATGGAAATTAGTTCTCAAGCTGAAGAAGAGTTTTTTGAAGCTAAAGAAGAATTTGATGACGTGGCAGAAGAATTTGAATTAGTAGAGCCAAGTTCTGAAGATGAAAACGAACTTTCAGATTTAGAAGAGGAATTCGAAGTAATTGATGCGGATGATGAAGAAGAGTTTTTTGACGCTGAAGAAGAATTCCCAGAAGTAAGACTAGCGAGAGCAAAAGCTCTTGCAGCTGCTATGCCTATACTTGTGCTTAATTACAATAATGTGATCTTGAGCTTACAACAAGATGTGAAATTAGCGGTGGAAAATGAAGATGCCGCAAAAGCTAAAAAAGTTTTAGAAACTCTTTTCAAGTTAGAAATTAGCCCTGCAAAGGCAATGCTACAAATGGCGTTAGGTGGTCAAGTTTCCAATGACGTAGATGTACAGGAGTTTGAAAAAGCAGTTCGTCTAGGGCTGATCACACAATACAAAATGTATTTGCCGCAACTTCTTAAAGATTTGTTTGATGCAAAGTTGATTTCAAATTCAGAGCTCGCCAAATTAGCAGAGTCTGAAACTGGCTCTGATATTGTAAGCTACATTAAAGAATTAGCTATGGATGCAGAGCAAGAAATTGATTATTCAGAGCTAGCATTGGTTCTTGCCGTAAAACAAAAAGATTGGAATTTCATGATGAATTTCCAATTGCTGGAAGATCAATTATCTGATCATGAGGAGCTGCTTCTGGATATTTATGCAGCAAATAGACCAGATGTTCTTGAATATTGCAAAGAAAGCAAAGTATTTGGTTTCGATGAGAGAATTTATTCAGAGAGTAACTCTCAGGATTCAAATGGTAGAACATCTCTAATGGATGCCGCTGCGGCAGGTGATGTGGAGGGGGTAAAAAAGTTACTAGCTCTTGGGGCAAATTCTTCGTTAAAAGACTCAGATGGAAATACTGCATTGATGCTGGCATCTTCATATTCTGCTGAAGAAATAGCTCAAGTTAATATGCCAAGTAGTGAGCGCAGCGACGAAATTAAAAAGCTCATGATAGCAAAAGCTGAAATTGTTAAAATTTTAGTGGCTGATAAAAACACAAATATTAATGACAGAAATAAAGCAGGGCTGAATGCTTTCGATATAGTAATTGCACAGAGCTTGAGTACTTCTAAAAAAGGAATTTCTGAGTTGAGGGGTGATCACGGGATAATTGATGCATTGTTGCATGGTGGCGCAAACCCAATATTTGGGGAATTTGAGTGGAGCTATAAAGCTAAGGCTTTATCTACGGTGTTCTTGTCTGTTGCAATCACGAATTTAAAAAATGCTTTAATAAATGCAACGGGAATTGGTTTTGTTTTAAAGTTTGCTTTAAGCCCGCTCATTGAAGTGCTAAATCTGGCGTGTGATGCTTTGGTTGCTTATAAAGGTTACTATGATGTTAAAAATCCAGTATTCAGATATACGAAAACATGTCTGAGCTCAGAATATGCGAACGATGCATTTTTCTCATTAGACAAAAAACCTCTAATAGGGGCATTCCACATCAACTGGATGGGTAAAGTATATTCAGGTGAGAATCTGAAGAAATATATGACTAACCATGTTGGCTATACAGATGTATCGAAAGGCTATTTTTCTACTACTGATCTCAAGAAAAATGATGATGGTACGGAAAAAATGCGAGTGAAGGAAAAGCAAGAATTAGCAACCTCCATTGCAAATAGGTATTCGATTGTTCAAGATAAATTAAGTGGGTTTTTAATGCCTTGGACGAGGTCTGGTCTAAATAAAGCAGCTCAAGAAATGAAAGAAGCTTTTGCGCTGGTGCAGACTGATCATAAATTGCCTGATGCGATGCAAAAAGATTTGTGTAAATTAATGATGGTGCAAAATCACGAGCATATTTATAACGAGCTTTCAAATAATAAACGACTTAAAGAGTCGTTCACGCAGATACATGCGGCTGTTAGGGCAGGTGCGCTTGCAGTTGATCTTGAAACTAGACATAACATAGAACAAGTTATGCTATTATTGCAAAATGGTAAAAAAGAGAAAAGTTTTTGGCATGCTATATTAGATTACATAATGCCAAAACAAAAAGAGTTAAATCTAAGCTTTGAGAATTGGAAATCTAAGGTTGATCAAGAAAAAATATCTGGAATGACATTAGAAGAGTATTTGCAAAATACTGAGACTAAGTTTGCAACAGATTTAGCTGAAAATAAAGATGTGAGAACTTTTAAAGAAAAAGCTTGGGATTATGCCTCTGGTGCGGGTCGTTATGTCCGTGACACTGTTATACAAGGTGTGGCACGTGTTTTCGGGACTAAATCAGATACAGTTTGCGATGTTATTTCAGATGGGGTCTCAAGTGTGGCTGCGACCGTTAATGCTGGCGGCCATGTTGCGATTCGTAGATTCTATGATAGTAGCTACTTTACGCCATTATGTATATTAGGTGGTTTAGGATGCTTGGCGGTGAAATTTCCAAGTCAAATGTGGACTTCGTGTAAGTATTCTTTTAAAGCATTTGGTTTCGTTGCAAGTGTAACTGTAGCTGCAGTAGGGGCTTTGTTTAGTGGAATCTCGAGGTTATTTAGTTACACTCAAACACAACAAGCTTCGACTGCGATTCAGGAAGTTGTTCAACAAGAGCAACAAGCAAGCCAAGCAGTTGTTGATATTAGTGAAGATGTGATGACGCGTAGTTTTGTAGTGATGTCCAGAGGAGATCATGAACAAGCTAATTCACAGCTTTTAAACGGATAGAGAGGGAGAAAAATGAAAAGAAAAGGAGCAAAAAAATCTGCCAGCATTAGTAGTATTATATTCGCACAACAGAAAGAAGATAAGGTTGGTGAATTAAATAGAGCAATTGCCTATAGAGATTTAACTGTAGTCGAGAGTATTATAAATGGTCTAGGTACTCAAGAAAGTGAAGAAAAAGAATTGCTGGAAGAAGTGATAGCATGCTGTATGGCTAACATTAGGTATGAAATTAATAAAAATAAACTTGAGACTGTTGAGCAAAGAACTGCTAATGCAAACTTTGTTTATTGGACAAATTTTGCAACTCCGTTAATGGATAAACTAGGGGTGTTCAATACCGATCAAGCTTCATTTGAGGACTTGATGTTGGCTGTGGATGCAAGGTCTAAATATGAGCAATTAAGTGCATCTCTAACAAAAGCCATTAGTTCAAATTATAATTCTAGCCCAGAAGCATCAGAAACTATTTTGCGTTCAAATTCACCTGTAAAAACTATTGATGGCCGAGTTGTGATCGACCCAGTGGTGATGAGGAGTATATTGTTGATATACACTGAAAAAGCGCATGATAAATTTCAAGAATCAGAACATGAGAGGATGTGATGAAGGGATTAAATGAACTGTTAGCTCAAATTCAGGGCAGTAAACCAGATGTTTCTAGTGATGAAAAATTACCTTTTTCAGGACGTATTAGAGTTAGAAAAGGTAAAATCAATTCCAGCAATCAAGATGTAGGATATGTAGATTCAAACGAACAAGAAATTGATCCGAATCATTTAAGAAGTGTGATGCTGAAAAAAATAAAGATGCAGAGAATTTCTTGCCAAGATAAAAAAAAAGCTCTCATTATTATGATACTACTTTGTCATATTCGAATAGTGGAAAAAGCCAACTTTCTATCAGCTTTGAAGATGTACTAAGCGAGAAGAGAGAAAGAGTTAAGGTTTTGCGAGCATGCGGCAAGGAGGAGGCTGTGATAGATAGCACTAAATCAGAGCGTAGATATGGATATACTAAAGGCAGTCAAATGTCACAGAGTGCTAACAACACATGTACTCGTAGTTTATAGAGATTTTTAAATATGATGAATTCAACAAAAGAGATGCGCATAATAAATACAAAACTCATTGCAGTAATTGGCTCGATTGCTGATAATCATCCTGATTTATTGGCGGATTTAGAGAGTTTTAGAGATATTGGAGGGTTGAACAGTAGAACAGCTAACACGATTTTAGAAGAAGCAAAGAAAGGCAATAACGCCAATGCCATATTTTATTTACTCAAGACTATAGATGGTGAGTTTAAATTAGAGAGTGCATTTGAAGATTATTTTCGAATTACTAAATTATTGCTTTTGAATCCAAACAAAGAGCAATATGTAGAATTATATAAATGTGCTCTTAAAACCTGTAATGCCAAGTATGTTA
>CAZVFD010000002.1:48005-58839 GCA_964625465.1 uncultured Candidatus Midichloriaceae bacterium
TCAGATCAAAATTTGTGTTCAAGTCGCGCAACAAAAGTTTGAGAACTTTTTAAATCTTTTGTCTAAAGGTGAGAAATTGTCAGGCCAAGAATGTAGTTGGGGATACAGGGCGCAAACAAAAATGGATCTGGAATCTTGGAAAAAACTTCAAAAATTTCATGATGTACTGGATTGCCATCCTGCCGTTTTAGATAATCCCCAAGTTTTTGAATTACTAAAAAGAGATAAAGAGCTAGCAAAGTTAAGTATTAGAAGGCTAGCAATAGAAAAGATGCAGGAAGCGTGTTTTTTAAATGAATCTTCAGCTATAACGTCGTCTGAAGAGTTAAGAAAATTAAGCTCTTCATCTTTATCTGGCCAAGATCCTGCAAGTTCAACATCAGATGGGCTAGAAGGTTCTCAAATTGAAATTACTGAGGAGTTGCTTAGATCCCGTATGGACTATCTAGGTAAACCAGTTAATAAAGGACATTATTCACAGAAGTAAAGATAGTTATCAAATAAGTTGACCAATCTTTTTGCCCGCTTTACTATTTCAAGTAGCTGAATTAACAGAGTTTTGCGCTTGTTGAATTTTTTGCAAAAATTGAAATACATGTTGGCGATATTGATCGTCACCTTAGTAGCTGCATACATACCAAGTCTTTTGAATTTTAATTCAAAGAAAGAATCCTTACAGAAAGCACTTAAAAGCGTAGTTGATTATGATTTTAGAATTGATGGAGATATCAAAATAAATCTCCTACCAGTTCCAAAAATAACATTAAATAACGTTACTGCTTCCGATGATAAGGGCGGAGGCATTCAGGTAAATAAAATTGTCGTTTATCCAACGATTACGTCTATCTTTTCAGATGATGTCAAAGTTACAAAAGTTGCAATCTTCGATGCAGAGCTAAATGTAAATGATATACAAAACACCAGAAAAGCCACGGTTTCCGCTGGCGATACAAAAATGATTCCAAGTTTAGAGTTGGTGAATACAACTATCACTTTTGATAATGAATTTGGGCAAGACAGGCAAATTAAAAATATAAATGCTAAGTTTGTTTTTGATGGGCTGGATTCAAAAAACCTGCGCCTAACTTCAGATTTTGCTTTGGGCAGGAGTAAATATAACTTTGATGCCACATTTAAGAATGTAAATTCAGCTGGTGATTCGGATGATGCAACTTTCTCATTTTATAACAACATTTTTGCACTGGAATTTTCTGGAAAGCTTGGTGAGTTGTTCAATTCACCTAAGTTAGATGGGAAAGCTGGATTTTCAATTAAATCTTTTGCAGTTGACGGAAAAGTTGATAAGTTTTTAGAAAAGATTGCCAATGATAGTTTGCGTTCATCTGCAGATATATTGATCACACCATCAATGGTGAGTATTGGTAATTTTAAAATCGAGTCTAATAGTATTACAAATGCGACTGGCGAATTAGAGTGGTTATTTGGCTTTGAACAAGAGTTAGATGGTGTTCTGTCTATAGAAAAAATTGATTTGGATACAATGTTTCCCAAAAAAGCAGGTGATGAGTCTGAGCCAATTTCTGTTCTTACTGTGTTGGAAAATATCATAAGACCTCTTATTAATGAATTTGATATAGATGTTCGTACAGGTCTCTTCGGTGGAATAAAATTTAGTGTTAATGAGATTGTTTATAATCAGAAAAAAATAGATAAATTTGAATTGGCATTTGATCTATATAACGGTGACTTTGCTCTAGATCGTTTAAAATTCACAGCACCTGGGCAGACTAGTTATTTGATGCAAGGAAATATGTCTTTTAATGATGTGAGGCCACGTTTTGAAGGAACAAGTAATTTGCAAATTAAAGATATAACTGAATTTGCGTCATGGTTGAATTTAGCTATCTCAGAAAAATTGCAAAAAGAAAAGCCTGCATTAGCATTTACGGCCAAAATAGATCTAATACCTAGAAGCCTAAGATTGCAAAATATGAAATTGTCTTTAGGTGAAACAAGCATCCTCGGTAAAGCAGCTTTTAAGGATACTGGTGAGAAAAGGCTAAATACCAAATTAACTCTAAGAATAAATGAAATTAACACAAATGATTTCGAGTTAGGCGAAGTAGTGGATCAAGTTTTAACAAATATGTTCTTGTTTGATGGCGATAGGTTCGGTGCGAAATTCACTGAGTATGTTAATGATTACAGATGGCTTCGAACATTTCCACTTAATCTCAATGCCGAGTTGCTTGTAGATAAAGCCATTTATAAAAACAAAACTTTCTCAGCGTTGCATCACTCGTTTAAAATTACCCCGAATAATCTTGTATTTGATAAATTTTCTATCTCCGATGAAATGATAGATATTGATGGGCGTGTTGGTATATCTCTTACAGCAATCAAGCCGAATGTATTTATTGATCTTTCAACAAAAAAAATGGACTGGAACGGGATTGCTGCACTGTTTCCTAGCTACGATTCATTATTTAAAATGTCTCTTACTGAGTCAGCCAAAAAAGTGACTAGCCAGAGTGATGCTGACCCCGCATTGCAACAGGCGTACAATGCCTTCAATTTTTATAGTATTAATAATTTCAATGTTGATTTTAAAATAGATTTTCAGCAAATAGTAAGCAATACTTTCCCAATTCAAGGTATAAAAGCACAAGGGAAGCTTGGTGATGGTGTTATTGAGTTCGAGGATTTAAACCTGAAATTATTCAATGGTGAGTTGGAAGCTAAGGGTAGCTTGGCAATTCTTAATAGTCTGCCAAGCTTAAATATTTCTTATGCAATTAATAATTTCAATCCTCAAAGTGCGCTTTGGTACTTCTTTGACTATAATAATTTTAAAGGTTATATGAGCGCTAACGGTACACTTACAGGTACTGGGCGTACCATACCTGAATTGCTGTATAATATGGAAGGAAATTTCAATTTTGTGGGTAGGAAAACTACATTCTTAGGTATGGATTTAAGTCAGATAATTAAGGTGACAGAAACAGGTGATACTCTCAATGTTAGGATGGATAATCTAAGGTCGGGTAGTTCTCAAGGTGAAACAGTATTTGATGAAATCACAGGAAATTTTACCTTAAGCAAAGGTTTGGCAACATTGGTTAATATGTCTATGGCTACAAATCGTTCACGCGGTTATTACTCAGCTCAATTCGACTATATAAATCACTTGGTTAATGGTAAAGGTAAGATCTCGTTTATACCTGCTGGTAGCGCGTCGCCACTTAATATTGATCTTGAGAATCAAGGTAAGATTGTAGGACAAAGTTTTGTTGTGAATATTGAGCCAGTTGCTAAGTTTCTTCAGTCTAAATTAGCGGCAGGTGAAGCGGCAAAAGCCCAAGAGGATAAAGCACAATCGTTACTTAGAAATCGTAAGTTATAATGCACAAGTATAATTTCAAGATTTTGGTCACTATTCTTGTGATAAGTATTTTATCTAGCTTTGCAATGTTAATGCTTGATAAGCCAAGTCAAGGTAATAAAATTGGTAAGAATTTTAGCGAAATTACTCAGTTATTGCCCCAAAAAGACAAGCCAGTGTTGCTACATATTTTTGCTACTTGGTGCAAATCATGTAAAGCGGATATTAGTGCGCTGAAAAATAAGGAAGTCCATGATAAATATGAAGTTGTTGGGATGTTATGGCGTGATTCAGAAGATAGGTTGGCTTATCATTTGGAAAAGTATCCCAATACGTATGACCGAGTAATAATAGATTTTGATGATAAAATTAGTTTTGCGCTTGGGGTGATTGGGGTGCCTGAAACATTCATATTTGATAAGAATGGTATGGTGATATACAATCACATCGGAACAATATCAAAAGACGAAATATTAAATGTCTCAATTGAAAAACATTAAACAATATGATGATCTAAATACTAGTGATCTTGCCAAGCAGGATAAAATTCATCAATTCCTTATTAATGCTGGTATCGAGCAGTTTAGAGTTGAGTCTATTCCTGGTGATGCGTCGAATAGAGAATATTTTAGAATTCACACCGTAAGTAATACATATATTTTGATGGATGATAGTGCAGATTTCGACTCGTTGCAGCCCTTTATTAATGTTGATAATTTGCTATTAACTCATGGGATAAGAGCTCCTATAATCATGGCATCAGATTTAGAAAATGGTTTTCTATTGCTGGAGGATTTAGGTAGCAATAGTTATACAAAGTATCTTATGAGGTGTCCGAATGAAGAGATGATGCTATATGAGCAAGCAGTTGATGTCTTGGTGAAGTTGCATACTATTGGCTCAGAAATTAATCTACCAGCTCAGAATTCTATATTGCTGAGCAAAGGAATTAATTCATTCCTTGAATGGTATGTAAAACCTAGGATTTCTGCAGCAATATATAAAGAAGTTTCTGATGAATTGTATCAAATATTTGAAAAGTTATACCCAAAGTTAAGCTCCTTAAAGAAGGTGTTTGTGCATAGAGATTATATGGCAGATAATCTTTTTTGGTTAAGTAATGGTGAAAATATTAACAGTGTTGGTGTTATAGACTTCCAAGACGCAATAGTCGGCTCTCCGGTTTATGATCTTGTGTCTCTTTTGGAAGATGCTAGAAGGGATGTGGGTTTTAACGTAGTTAAGGCAGTTAAAAAAAGGTACTTAACGAAGATGCCCGATATTGACTCGGCAGACTTTAATGATTGCTACGCAATATTGAGTGCTCAGAGAAATTTAAGAATAATTGGTGTGTTCCACAGATTGGTAGTAGTAATGAAGAAGCCAAAATATGCAGGTTTTTTCCCGCGTATATGGAGATATATTGAGGATAATCTAGAGAATCCATTAATGATTGAATTAAAAAATTGGTTTATTAAGTATGACTTATTCGGCAAAGAGTAGGCCTACTAAGGCTTTAGTTTTGGCTGCTGGTTTTGGCTCGAGGCTAAAACCAATTACTAATACTACTCCTAAAGCATTGGTAGAAGTTGGCGGCCGGCCTATTATTGATAGGGTGATTGATCAAATTAAGGAGCAAGGAATAACTGATATTATAGTTAATACGCATTACTTAGCAGGCAAAGTGGTGGAACACCTTAAGAAGCGTAATGATGTTGTTGTAACTATATCACATGAGCCAGAAATTTTAGAAACGGGAGGAGGGGTCTTAAATGTGATGAAAAACATAGCTAATGAACCTCTATTAGTCGTAAGTTCTGATAACGTTTTAGGTAAAAAGGGTAATGCTATTTCACAAGTACTTTTAGAATGGGATGCAGCTAAAATGAATTTTCTTGTGGCGCTAAAGAGCAAAGACAAAGTTAACACTTATGCAGGGCAGGGTGATTTCAGTTTGACAGATGATAATAAGCTTTCGTACCAAGATCCAAAGCAGTACATTTTTGTAGGAGCTTATATTGTGAAGCCAGAATTTTTTAGTGGATGGAGTTTAGGCAAATTTAGGATACCAGATGTTATAGCTAAAGTGGCCAACACAGAAAACAAAAACTTTGGAACAGAAGTCACGTGTGATTGGTTTGATATTGGCACGCCAGAATTTCTTAAAATAGCTAATGATTATGTTAACTCTGAAAAGCATAGCTAAGAAAATATTACATTTTTTCTACAGCGGCAATCCCTAGTAGTTCAAGACCATTTTTAATAGTTGTGCTTACGGCGGATACTATTGCTAAGCGAGAAGTGGTAAGCTCTTTATTGGTTTCAATGATAAAACGCAAGCTAGGATCTTCACTACCTTTAGCCCAAAAAGAGTGAAACTCAGTTGCAAGTTCAGTCAGGTAATAAGTTATTCTATGGGGCTCATGTTGAATAGCAGCTGCTTCTACTATTCTTGGAAATTCAGCAATTTTTTTGATTAAGTGTTGATCGTGATTGGTAAGAATATTAGCTTTTACAGGGTTATTATGAAAACCTAGTTCTGCTGCATTTCTGAGAATAGAATTCGCTCTTGCACTTGCATACTGTACATAGAAAACAGGATTGTCCTTGCTTTGCTCCTTAACCTTGTCAAAGTCAAAGTCGATTGTGGTTTCAGGCTTCTTTGTTAGCATTACAAAGCGCAAGATATCTTTGCCAACCTCAGTTACTACATCGTTTACAGTAATGAAATTGCCAGCTCTTTTGGACATCTTATATGGCTCACCATTCTTAAATAAGTTTACCAATTGGCTGATTGCTATATCAATAACGGCCTTGCCGTCAGATATAGCTTTTACAATTGCTTTCATCCTTTTAACATAACCAGCGTGGTCGGCGCCAAGGACTAAGACCATATCGTTAAAGCCTCGCTGATACTTATGAATATGATATGCAATATCTCCAGCGATATAAGTGTGTGTCCCATCAGATTTTTTAACAGCTCGGTCTGTGTCATCGCCAAAATCAGTGGCTCTAAATAACGTCATTTCTTTGGGTTCCCAGTGTTCAGGAGACTTACCTTTAGGTGCTTCCAAAGTGCCTTGATATATGAGCCCTTTTTTTCTAAGAAATTCAATTCCCTCTTCAACCAGGTTTTTGTCTTGTAAATCGTTTTTCTCAGATGTGTATATGTCGTGTGAAATGTTGAGTGAAAGCAGATCCTCTTTAATTAATTGCATCATTTCATCAACAACAAATTGCCTGATTTTATTAGAAACATCCTCGGCATTAAGTTTTAAAAGAGAATCACCGAACCTTTCTTTTAATTTTGTGCCTACAGGAATTAAATATTCTCCCGGATACATTCCCTCAGATATTTGAGCGTTAATCCCTAGTGCTTGTTGATAACGGATAAATGCTGATTTTACGAGTGTTGCAATTTGCGATCCTGCATCATTAATATAATATTCCCTTGTTACGTCGTAACTGCATTTTTTTAAAATCCTACATAAAGCATCACCAAATACAGCGCCCCGTGCATGGCCAATGTGAAGTGGCCCTGTAGGATTCGCTGAGACGAATTCGACATTAACCTTATTTTTATTGCCAATTGTTGATGATCCAAAAGAGTTTGGTGAGGTGTTAATTTCATTTATTAATTTGCCCCACATTTCTTTTTCAACTGTGAAATTAATAAACCCTGGGCCTGCAATTTCTACAGAGATTACTCCGCTAATCTCTTTGATCTTTGGAAGCAAATCTTCTGCGATTTGCCGTGGGTTTTTTTGTAATTGTCCCTTAAGCACCATAGCTGCGTTTGTTGCGAAATCTCCATGTGAAGGATCCTTTGGAATATCAATAGTGATGCCCGAATAAGTGTTAACCTCAGGGTAGAGCTGAGAAATGATATTGTGCAAATTTTGCTGCAGTGCGGAAAAAATATTCATCTTAGTACTTGTTGTATATGCCGCAATGATTCTAGCTAAAACAAATATTAATGCAATTATAATTGACACTGATGCGTTGTTATGGTTACTTTGAGAGTTCACATTTTCTATTATAGTTTCAGATGCTTTTTGTTCAAAAACTCTTTCGTAATAAAGTCATGAGAAGCGCTTATTTGGCTTGGTTTGCTATTGCGTTGTTCTATTTCTATCAGTACATTCTTAGGGTTTCTCCTGGGGTTATGTTTGATGAAATCAGGCTGGCTTTTCGAATTACGGCTGAACAATTTGCCACACTTGGGGCTTTTTATCTGCTTGGATATTCTTTATTGCAAATTCCGTTAGGGATTATAGTTGATCGTATAGGCGTTAAAAAAATGTCTTTGTACTCCATTGCGATCTGTATATTTGGTTCTCTATTATTTGTAAGCACCCAGCATTTTTGGGTAGCGCAGGTTAGCAGGTTTATTATCGGTGTTGGTTCTGCATCAGCATTTATGTGCGCACTCAAATTTGTTGCAGATCATTTTCCGCCAGGGGGTAGGGGTTTATTGATGGGTGCAACCTTAGCCTTGGGTACGGTTGGGGCTGTTTTATCAGCTAAATCTGTTAGGTATATAGGAGAGTATGCAGATTGGCATGATGTTATTGCTATATCCGCAGTGATAGGTTTTATTGTGTTTATATTTATTGCTTTTGCAGTTAAGAATCATACACAAGATGCTTATGCGGTATTGAACAGAAAGTCGTGGAAAGATATAGTGAACAGCATTTGTGCTATTTTTGCCGATAAGCAAATAATGATATATGCAGTTTTGGCCATAGGACTTTATACTCCGCTTTCTGCGTTAGCAGATCTTTGGGGTACGGCGTTTGTTAAACAGAAGTTTGCGCTAAGCCAAGCAGATGCTGCAGAAATTTCCCAGCTGATGTATGTTGGTCTTACAATTGGCAGTTTGGTTCTTCCATGGGTGGCTGAGAAGTATAATAAGCTAAATCTAGCAATTGTAGTGTGCAGTTTTGGGATATTGGGTGTGTTTTCTGTAATTTTATACATGCCTGCAGGAAGCGTCTTAGAGCTTCAGGCCATGCTAATAGTATTAGGATTTTTCTGTGGTGCTGAAATGATGTGTTTTACTGGTGCATTATATAAGTCGCATAAGTTTGATTCGGGCGAAATTATTGGTGTTGTTAATACTTTAAATATGCTAGGTGGGGCAATTCTACAACAGCTGGTTGGTTGGGCGTTGGATAGGCAGTGGGATGGTTTAGTTGACTCTAATAGTATTAGGCAGTATACCACAGAGCAGTTTGGTGTAGCGCTTACCTCGCTAACAGTAGTGATATTTTTCTGTTGCTTGATCTCATTAGCTTTAGTAGGTAAATCTCAAAAGATTAAGAGAATTTAGCTCTAGTCTTAGCGCCTCCCCATAAAAATCGGAGTGTGAATTTGCCGATCTGTAAACCTATATTACAAATTGTTTGCAAATTGAAGATATTCATAATGACTAACATGAGCTTCGTTAGCTAGTTCTTCAGCTGAATAACCATTGTTCTGAGCTGCGACTAAAGAATCGTAGATATCCTTTGCTTTTGCGGCTATTTCAACGGGTACATATTTATTTTCTTTATAACCCAATTTGAAAGCTAACTGCATATACCCATTTACAATGTTATCTTGATTAATTTTATAGTTTTTAAAATGTCTTTGGTAGTCAAGCGCTTCATTAGAAAGCCTATTTTCTTCAAGTGGCTTAGGGAAGTCGAATTCAAAAGCTTTCTTTTCTCTTTCTCTACTGAGATATATACACATAACTAACTTCCCATTTATATTGTTAATGCCTTAATTATACCAAATAAAAGGCCTGCAGAGTAGAAAAACAATGTTAAATATTTGTTAAAGCCGCCCAGATTCCAAGATCTTAGGCCATTTTCTTGTGTTTTTTTTTTAAACAGCGTTAAACTGCTTCGGCGCCAGAGATAATCCCAATAAGCTCTTTGGTGATGTATGCCTGACGGGTTCTATAATTAGGACTATTCAGTTTGTAAAAAAAGCACGCCTTTTAAGGGGCGCGCTTTTTTAATAGAATAAGATAGATCTTATTATGAATACTATAACTAAATTATCTGTAATTCCTCACTGCAACCTTTGTATGTAGCTACTAATTTATCGCCAGAAACTTGATAATCCCAGCCTAGAATAAGTGCTTCAACTTCGGCTATATGATTAACTTCGCATTCGCCAGTCGACTGACAAAGATCTCTCGCTTCTGAAATAGAATAATAGCCATCTTCATCTGAAATGAATACCTGTCCAGCTTTAACTTCTATTATTGCACCTTCGAAAGCGTCGGAGCTGCTAGGAATATTAGGAAGCCAAATGTTGTCGCAGTTAGATGTTTTGGAATTATCTAGGGTTTGATATGTGTGGCCATTATCTAGAATGATAAAGGCAGAATCGTGATTAGTTACAATCATTTTTTTAAGTTTAGCCATAAAGCCTCGTCATAAAGTTACAACAAGATTATACCAAATAAAAGGCCTGCAGAGAAGAAAAACAATGTTAAACATTTGTTAAAATCGCTTAAATTTCAGGATATGGAGCTATTTATTTGCTTTTTCTAAGGAATTGATTGTTAAACAGCCTCAGCGCCAGAGATAATCTCAATAAGCTCTTTGGTGATGTATGCCTGACGGGTTCTATTGTATTGAAGATTCAATTTCTTAATCATTTCGCCAGAGTTACGTGTAGCACTGTCCATTGCACTCATCCTTGCTCCCTGTTCACTGGCGCTGCTTTCAAGCAATGCCCTGTAAGCTTGTACAGCGATGTTTTTAGGTAGCAATTGTTCTAGAATCTCCTTTTCCTCAGGCTCATAGTCATAAGGAACTGCTGCATCTGTTTGCTCGACAACTTCTAAAGGAATTATCTGTTGATCAGTCACGATTTGAGAAATAACAGATTTGAATTTGTTATAGATAATGCTGCAGACATCAAATTGTTTTGTCTCAAATAACTCTAGTATTTTTTCTCCAATGTCATGTGCTTCTGAAAACTTTACGCCTTTTCTTCCGATTCCATCTTTGTGCATTATGATCTTAGAGCTGTATTGCCCTTTTAAAAGATCGTAGCCTTTTTTGCCTAGGCAAATAACTTTTACCTCTTTTCCAGCTGATAGTAAAGAATCAATCTTTTTACGTGCAGCTTTGAGAATAGATGAGTTAAAAGCCCCGCAGAGTCCTCTGTCAGAAGTGACTACAATTAGTAAATGAGTGTTGCTCTTACCTGTTCCAGTAAGTAGTGAAACTTGCCCAGGAAGAGGTTGCTCAGCGTTAGCAGCAAGTGACATTACGATTTTTGCCATCTTGTCTGCATAAGGCGCAGCAGCTTCGGCTTTTTCACGCGCATGCTTTAGTTTTGAAGCAGCAACCATCTTCATCGCTTTCGTAATTTTTTGAGTTGAACGAACGCTTTTGATTCTTACTTTTAAACTTTTGAGCGATGGCATTACGCAAATACCTTAGTAAATTGAGTTAATATTTTTTGTAACTCTTTTTCTGAATCATC
>CAZVFD010000002.1:58849-60605 GCA_964625465.1 uncultured Candidatus Midichloriaceae bacterium
GACAACATCGCTTCATCAATACCAGCAGAATCAATTAAACCTTCGCGTACTTCATGCGTTAAAATTTTTACTGCTCGTATAATCTCAGCACGCGCACCATAATTAATCGCCACACGCAATTTTAAGCCTGGGTTATTTTGCATTAAGATTCCTGCTTCTGTTAAGATTTTTTGCAATTCTTTCTCTGAATCTTCGGAAATCTTCTCTTCAGATTTGATTTTTTCCATCAGTTTTTTGTGCTTCTTACGCATCTCTCTGATAAACTCATTTTCAAAGCGCTTAACGTCTTTAACATTCACTTTGTCAAGGTAGCCCTTTACGCCGGCAAATATTACTACGATTTGCTCTTCAACGGCTAGTGGAGAGTACTGAGGTTGTTTTAAAAGCTCGGTTAATCTTGCGCCACGTGCAAGCAAGTTTTGTGTTGAAGCGTCGAGGTCAGAGCCAAACTGAGCGAAAGCTTCCATCTCACGATATTGAGCAAGCTCAAGTTTAATTGAACCAGCAACTTGTTTCATTCCTTTAATTTGTGCGGCAGAACCTACACGGCTTACTGAAATACCAACGTTTAATGCAGGTCGAATACCTTTGTAGAATAGCTCTGATTCTAAGAAAATCTGACCGTCAGTAATAGAAATTACGTTTGTTGGAATATATGCAGAAACGTCACCAGCTTGTGTTTCAATGATTGGAAGAGCTGTAAGTGAACCTGCGCCCATCTCATCTGACATTTTCGCAGCGCGCTCAAGTAATCTTGAGTGTAAGTAGAAAACGTCACCAGGGTATGCTTCACGTCCAGGTGGGCGACGAAGTAGTAATGACATCTGTCTATATGCCACAGCGTGTTTAGATAAATCATCATAAACAATCAGGGAGTGCATAGCATTGTCTCTGAAGAATTCACCCATTGTACAACCTGTATATGGTGCTAAGAATTGTAGTGGGGCAGGATCAGAAGCGCTCGCGCAAACTACTATTGAGTAATCCATAGCGCCTTCTTCTTCTAACTTTTTCACAATTTTCGCAACTGAAGATCTTTTCTGACCAATCGCAACATAGATACAGTAAAGAGTTCTTTGTTCATCTTTAGATTCAAAAGCCTGTTTTTGATTTAAAATTGTATCAATCGCAATTGCAGTTTTGCCTGTTTGACGATCGCCAATGATCAACTCACGTTGACCACGACCAACTGGGATTAAGCTATCGATAGCTTTTATACCTGTTTGTACTGGTTCATGAACTGATTTACGTTTTACGATTCCAGGGGCTTTAATTTCAACACGAGCATATTTAACATTTTTTAATGCACCTTTGCCATCGATAGGGTTGCCAAGGCCGTCAACAACGCGTCCTAGTAAGCCTTTTCCAACTGGAACCTCTACAATTTTCTTTGTTCGTTTAACGGTTGCGCCTTCTTTGACTTCTCTATCGTTTCCAAATATCACGATACCAACGCTATCTTCTTCTAAGTTAAGAACCATTCCTTTGATTCCACCTTCGAACTCGACCATTTCACCTGCTTGAACGTTATCTAAGCCATAAGCAATAGCCACACCATCAGAAACTTTTACAACTTGACCTACTTCATTAAGTTCGGTATCAGCATTAAAGTTTGCTATCTCTTTTGTTAAAATTTCTGATATTTCAGTAGCTCTTATTTGCGCTGCCATCTATCTCTCCTTATTAAAATCTTACTGATTGCATTAATTGTTTCATTTTCTCAAGTTTTGAATTGATAGAATAGTCAATCATTTTT
>CAZVFD010000002.1:60615-129749 GCA_964625465.1 uncultured Candidatus Midichloriaceae bacterium
TGGCGTTGTAATTTGCACAAAAACTCTCATCAAAAAATCTTTTGAAGGTTTTTCTATTTTGTGTAAATTTTTTACAACGTATACTATATGCTTTAGAATTCAAAATGGCTTCATTGATAGAATAGTCAATCATTTTTGATCCTACTCTCACAACTAACCCACCTATTATTTTTTTTCGTACTTTTGCTTTGACTTCTATCTCTTTGCCAAATACCACTTTTAGGTCATTAGCAATGGACTTGATAGCATTCTTATCCAACTCAGTTGCCGTAGTAACGTGGGCAGTTAAAATCCCTTCTTTATCCCTAACCTTATGATGAAAATTGGCGATAACTTTAGGTGTAATATCGAGTCTATTATGTGCGACTAGTGTTCTAACAAAATTGTTTGTTATCTCGTTGAACTTATTCGCTTTTAAAATCTTTTCCCAAAACTGATTTTTAATTCTTTTGGGAACAACTTTTCCAATGAGCAAGTACTTGTTTTTTTGATTTGCATGAAGTGTAGATTCAAGCATGAAAAAATCTTGCTCCACAGCGTCAATAGCTTTGGCTTCTTGAGCTGCTGAAAATACAGCTTCACTATATCTTATAGCTAAAATATCCTGGGTAGACATAACTTAATAACTTTCTTTCAGCGTAGAATTATCATAAGTTATAGCAGTTATCAAGTTCATAATTCACTTGCATACTTTCTTATCTCAGGCGATATTGGAATTCTATAATTTTAATGTTTATTAAATTCTATGGAATCATATCAACTTGCCCGTAAAAACATGGTTACCAATCAAGTAATGCCCGTGAAGGTTCACGATGAATTGGTATTAAAGGCATTGCAAGAAACTCCTAAACACCAGTTTCTTGAAGGGCAATGGCAGTCAGTAGCTTATGCAGATGCAAAGCTTCCTTTGGGTGAGGGGAGATTCATGTTAAAGCCCGAGGAGTTGGCTATAATGCTGCAAGCGCTTGAGCTAAAGGGAGATGAAAGAGTACTTGATATCGCTTGTAGTACAGGATATTCAACAGCACTACTTTCTAAACTGTCTTCACAAGTTGTTGGGATTGAAGCAAATTCCCATCTTGCGACAAAAGCCGTGAATGCGCTGATGCATTTACAAATCGATAATGCTGTTATCAAAACCGCTGAGATCCTTAATGGCGATCCAAAAAACGCCCCGTATGAAGCGATATTTGTAAATGGATGTTTGAGAAGCGAACCTAAGCTACTGCTAGCACAACTCGCCACGTTTGGAAAACTTGTTTGCTCTCTATTGGAGCCAAATGGACTTAAAAAGGCATACGTATATACAAGCCTTGGGGATACTTATGGTAGAGTAGAGCTGTTTGATTCAACTGCAGAGATTTTATAATCATGACATACAATCGTACTGCTGGTCGTAATCCCGAATCACTTAGAGAAGTTTCTTGCGAAATTAACTTTATGCCGCATGCAGAAGGTTCGTGCTTAATTAAATTTGGTAACACCCATGTGGTTTGTACCGCAAGTGTTGATAAAGATGTGCCACGCTTTTTAAAAGGCAAAAACCAAGGCTGGGTAACTGCAGAATACGGTATGCTTCCTAGATCTACAAATACTAGGATGCAGCGAGAATCTGCCAAAGGCAGACTTGATGGCCGAACCCAAGAGATTCAAAGATTAATTGGTAGGTCACTTAGAACGGTTGTAGATCTAAAATTATTAGGTGAACGCCAGATTATAGTAGACTGTGATGTTATCCGCGCTGATGGCGGTACGCGTACAGCGGCAATTACAGGGGGCTATATAGCCCTATATTTGGCATGCGAGAAATTAGCGCGTGATAGAATCATAGCAAAGTCACCAATTATTGGTCAGGTTGCGGCTATCTCTGTTGGTATAATCAAGGGAACTTCCTTATTGGATTTAGAGTATATTGAAGACAGTAACGCAGAAGTTGATGCAAATTTTGTAATGACTGCAGATAATAAGATTGTAGAAATTCAAGCGACCGCCGAGCAAAAAGCATTCAGTGAAGAGCAGTATAATCAAATGCTGTCTCTTGCCAAAAAAGGCATAGCTGAATTGGTGGCAATTCAGAAGCGTTCTATAGGTGTTTAACTATATTTCATAACCTACAAATAAAATCGCATCGATATGATTGTGCTCAACAGTCTTATTGAACAAGATTACTTAAAATTGCTATTACTAAGAAGGCTAAAATTCACCTAGAATGCATGATTTCCTTCGGAGTCACACTCACTTTAGAAACTATCTTTGCAAAGACCCTTTCAGCATGAGTTACTGATAATTGTAAATCTGCATAAGGACGAACAGTAGAAGTTTGTAAATAGAATAATGATGCCCAATCAAGGAAATTATTAACTTCTGTTAGCTTAACTTCAGTACTACTATTCCCTGCATTTAAAAGACGTTGCAATTCACTACTAAAGCTGCCTAGTTCTAATTGATTTTTTGCAAAGTCGGTTACATTATTATAAAGACCTTTTACTTTCTGAGTAAGCTCTTCGCTGACTCGATCGACAACAGCTACAGTTTTGTTTACTTTGCTTGAATCAGAGCTTGGAATAGTAGGCACATCTGGCTTAATATTTATATATTTCTTAGCTCGAGTACTCTTATTTAAAAATGCTATATGCGCATTCTGAATTTTCTTTAGCTCTTCATTAGTAATATCAGCACTGACTCCAAAAACCTCGCAAACTTTTGTTCTCGCATCTGGGTACCTTGAACTTATGGTAGTCTTACAAGCCAATGCTTTTTTTACTTCATCTGAAGCATTATTTTCAATAGCTAATTGGAGAGGAATTTTCAAATCTCTATCCCTCTTTACAAGCGTTAGAGGATGAACATCTAGAGCAAGCAAAGCAAAAAACAACTCCAAATCATTAGTCTTAGCTACTATATGGAAGGCGTTTTCAGAATTAGCATTTTGATTGCTCCCCCTACATAACGCGCGAAATTCTGGTTGCTTTGATAAAATTTTTGCAATCATGTCATAATTCTTATTATCACACGCCACCCAATACGCTTCTAGTGAGGGCTGTGAGCCTACTATTTGACTGCGTTTAGAAGCAACTGGCGCTAAAACCGAAGCTGTTTTAGAAGTAGATAGATCCGAACTAGAAACTTTGGAAAGGGACCTGAAAATAGAACCCTCTATTTTTTTGAGTTCTGCTTCTTGTGAGGATATAAGACTTTGGTATTTAGAGATCGATTGCTCCAAACTATTCATATAATCCTCTAGATTACCGAGCCGCACCATTAAAGATTTGTGTTCGGATTTGTCTTGGAAAGATTCCGCGCCTTTACTCAGGCGTTCATATGTGCTTACATAATCATCTATAGCTTGAGTTTTATCATTTAGTAATTTAACTAACCTTTCTTTATTTTGCGCTAAACTATTCTTTACTTGCTTGATACTATCTGATTCCTGAACATATCTATTTGATAGCGATGAATCTCCTAAAGCCGAAGCTATACCACTTCTTTTTCGACGCTTTGATTCTTGGGAGGCGCCATCAAAGTCAAGGTTAGCTAAGGTCAATGCCATCTGCTTCTCAAATTCTGTTCTTTTCATAAAAACCATGTATTGTTTGAGGCTCTAGCATACAACACAAAAAGCCGATAATTAACAGTATTTTTGTTAAAGTTTTATTAAAAAAGCCCGAATTAGAGCGAATATTCGCGTTTACCCCTCCGAACGATTGAAAGCTGCGCGCCACAGACAATTCCTCCTTATCATCATCTCAATGCAAAAATCTGCCTTACCCAACCACAAAATCATCCCCTTTAGCAGATACTCTTATTGAGCTTTCTTCTTTGATCTTGATTAAGGCATAAATGGTTTTTTGGTGCGTGCTGTAAACAGTTGCAAATATTATTCAGAATCTATTTTACAAAGCAAGGAGTCTGTAGTACTTAGCAAATCAATTTTTTGCCAATCTAATTTCAGGGTCACCCATGACAAGGAACATTTATAAAGTTGTCTACATAATTGGGCCTAGAACTAAACATGCTGCTACTTGGGGCAAATTTGTTTTCAGCGACGACAATTGTCTAGATAACATACAGCATGATCACAGAGATATTCTTGTCATCGGGGATGGTATTAATCCCATCCTAAAAGAAAGTATTGACGCATTAAGAGATAAGATTGCCAACAACACATTAATTACAATTATCGCAAATGGCAGCCATCTCTTACAAAAGCATTATATACATATTTACAATTCATCAAGCTTCACAGCTACATTTTTACAAGATATTCAGAAAACCAATCCTTCAACTCCACTTAATGTTTTAATTTATAGTAGCAATTCCGGATATGCGAGCAGTGATGTAGCCTACCTAGTGCCCAACTCTATGTTAATAACATATTCGCGCGATGATTTAAGTAACGAGTTTCTAAGCGGGGTTAAGAATACTGTAAATGCACTTTTAACCTCGGAGTGTACAGATATATTAAGCTGCTATCTTAAAAAGGGGGCACTGTACTTACCTGAAAGGTTTGGTGCGTCCTTTTCTCTAACCAAGACAGAATCATTTATAGAACAGACAGTAAGCACTATAAAATATTACTTAGGTTTATACCCGAAAAAAGACACAGACTATGCTGATTGCGAGATACAATTTCCTAATAACGACAAAAATACCTTAAATATTCTACCAACCTTCGAAAAACTTTTTCAAGACTTTGAAAGTTGCGTTAGAGATGCTCTGCATCCAACAAATCTAAATTCAACCATAGCTTTCAAAGATTTTGTTGCACACACCCAAATGCACAAATTTATGAAGCATGCAGTTGCTGTGAATGATCATGAATTGCTAAATACTACGTTGCAATTTTACAGTGACAGAACCAAAACTGGGGAATTTAGTAACGATGAATTTTATACTATTGCTAGACAGTTAGAAAACTTAAATATCCCAGAAGAGTATATAAAAAGCCTGAGAGATTTTCTCGTTGAGTGTATCATCTCTACTCCAACTGGAGTCCCTTATTTCTTTGTTACAGATTTGCTGCATAAATTCAAGATTGATATTGGAGTGTTTTTCGATCCAAAAATTCCTGAAGAAATATTAAGCGCAGCAAAGTTCGAGATAATAAATAATCTCACTCCTCAAACCGTAAATTCATTGATAAAACACGGCATGAAAATAGAGGAAATAGCGCAAGCACTTTCTTATTATTGCGATGAACTACCAATTGATAAATTTATCTATTTATTTGATCACGGTTATACTCTAAAAAAAGAGAAAGGGACGTACAATTTAGCATGGCATATACTCGAAACTGATGAATCGATCAAATTCTTTTTGGATGCTGGACTAGACCCTAACACCTATATCGGAAAATACGGACTAGCACCTTTAAGTTATGTGGTAAGTTCTAATCATTCTAGTGCTTTAGAGAAAGTAAAGCTACTAATTGAACATGGAGCTGACCCATTATTTGGTGCTGAGAAAGGGCATTCAGTCTTTCAGCAAAGTGGATGGATTTTTGCTGAGACATTTCCTGAAGATATGTACCCTAACAGTAAAGAAATTACTAAGCAAATATCAAAAGTTTTACTCGCAGCTACGCCAAGTCTACGTGGAGTTTCTGAATGGACATGTGGAATGTGCTACATTGACGATGAAAATTTTAATCTTTGTTACGTTAAAGAAGCAAATTTTGCGGAATGCACTCAGAACATAATAGAAAAACAGTATTGGAATTCAAAGAGTTTGGACTACAAGTTTGCTTTTCTGGTAGAGATAGGCTTTCTTGTTAGCTCTCTTTATATTGAACATAATCAACGTAATAAGGTATTTAGCGAGATAGACTACCACCCAGTTTTCGAAGGGCAGAAACGTCATTTTGGATTATATGATCATTGTTATAACAACACTGAAACTGGTTACTACCATTTATCTGTTGTCACCGACGTAACTCACATAGTCAACGATTACAGGTCTGAAGTTCTAAATGAGCTTGGAATTTTCGATCAAAGAATTGACAAATGCTACTTGGGCGTTAACGAGTTTGTAGATGAACTTCTAATTTCCAAATATGCTACCTTCCAAGACATTACTCCACTAGTTTCTCTTCCAAGTTGCTAAGCTGTTGAAGTCTAGCGAAACGCTAACCAACATGAAAATGCTCACCCTTAGCAGAAACTTTTATGGAGCTTCCTTCTTTGATTTCACCTTTTAAGATTCTCTCCGCTAAAGCATTTTGCAGCTCTTGTTGAATGACTCGTTTCAAAGGACGTGCACCGTAGACAGGGTCATAACCTTTATCTGTAAGTAACGTTTTGGCTTTTTTATCTAACGAAATAATAAAGCCTCTGTCTTTTAGCATGTCAGCAAGCCTTGCAATTTGTATTTCAACAATCGCATCCATATGCTTATGCTCTAACCTGTTAAACAGGATTATCTCATCTAGCCTGTTTAAAAACTCAGGTTTAAATGATGCACGCACTACATCCATCACTTGATCGCGAGCCGCATCAACTTTTGATCCATCTGGAAGTTTAGCAATGTATTCAGCACCTAAATTCGATGTGAGAATTATTACAGTGTTTTTGAAATCAACTGTTCTACCTTGGCCGTCGGTAAGTCTACCTTCATCCAAAACTTGCAGTAGAACATTAAACACATCTGGGTGTGCTTTTTCAATTTCATCAAATAAAATCACCTGATAAGGCCTGCGTCTGACTGTTTCAGTCAAAACCCCGCCTTCATCATAACCAACATATCCAGGAGGAGCGCCAATTAGTCTAGCAACCGAGTGCTTTTCCATATATTCAGACATATCAATGCGTACAATTGCCTTTTTATCATCAAATAAGAAATGGGCTAATGCTTTTGTAAGCTCTGTTTTACCAACGCCTGTTGGCCCTAGGAATAAAAAGGAGCCAATTGGTTTGTCATGATCAGCAAGCCCTGCGCGCGAACGCCTTACGGCATCTGATATTGACTTCAACGCATGGTCTTGGCCAACCACAAACTCGCGCAAGTGATCTTCCATTTTTACTAATTTTTCACGCTCACCTTCGAGCATTTTATCAACCGGTATACCCGTCCATTTTGAAACGATAGATGCAATATCTTTTTCGGTCACTTCTTCTTGCAGCATTATCGATGCTTTGGTCTGATCAGATTCTTTCAACTTTTTCTCAAGATCGGGGATCCTGCCATACATAATTTCACCAGCCTTTGCTAAATCACCAGCACGCTGTGCAAGTTCAAGCTCAACTTTTGCAGCTTCGAGCTTCTCTTTGAGAGTTTTAATATCATTCAGCTTTAATTTTTGAGTCTGCCATTTACTGGTTAAATCGAGACTCTTCGCTTCAAGATCTTTTAACTCTTTCTTAATTGAATCTAAGCGCTTCTTAGCTGCTTCATCACTTTCTTTTTCTAAAGCCATGGCTTCAATTTTAAGCTGGATAATTTCTCTATCTAGCTTATCAATCTCTTCTGGTTTGCTATCCACTTGCATACGCAACCTACTTGAAGCTTCGTCAACTAAATCGATTGCTTTATCCGGCAAAAACCTATCGGTGATATATCTATTAGAAAGTGTGGCTGCTGCAACTATTGCATTATCCGTAATCCTAATACCATGATGAACTTCATACTTTTCTTTTAATCCACGCAGTATTGAAATTGTGTCCTCAACTGTTGGCTCAGACACAAATACTGTTTGGAATCTACGTGCAAGTGCTGCATCCTTCTCAATATGTTTTTGATATTCATCCAGCGTTGTTGCACCAATACAATGTAATTCACCACGTGCTAATGCTGGTTTTAGAAGGTTGGATGCATCCATAGCACCTTGTGTTGCTCCTGCGCCCACAATAGTATGTAATTCATCAATGAAGAGAATAATACCACCGCTACTTGCTGCAACTTCGTTTAGAACAGCTTTCAATCTTTCTTCAAATTCGCCACGATATTTTGCGCCCGCAATTAATGCACCCAAGTCTAATACCAATAATTTTTGGTTTTTCAAACTTTCCGGTGCATCACCTGCGATAATTCTTTGCGCCAAGCCTTCTGCAATTGCCGTCTTACCCACTCCTGGTTCACCGATTAATACTGGGTTATTCTTTGTTCTACGCGATAAAACCTGCATGGTTCTACGAATTTCTTCATCACGGCCAATTACAGGGTCAAGCTTTCCTTGTCTTGCTTGTTCGGTTAGATCTTTTGCATATTTTTTTAGAGCCTCAAAGCCTTCTTCAGCATGCTGAGTATCGGCAGTTCTGCCTTTGCGCATTTCATCTATTGCTGCTGTAAGCTTTGCTTCGGTTACTCCAGCATCTTTTAGTATATTACAAGCCTCACTGCCTTTAAGCGCAATTAGAGCCTGCAACATCCTTTCTAAGGTAACAAAACTATCTCCTGCTTTTTTTGCTAAATCTTCAGCTTTTTCAAATAATTTCGCTGTATCCGGATCTAAGTATATTTGACCTGCCCCGCCGCCTGTAACGCTGGGCAACTTGCCTAAAGAAACAGTAATTTTGCTTTCAATAGCGCCGAAGTTACCGCCCGCCGCAGTTATAAGGTCTCTTATGATACCATCTTCGTCATCTACCAAAGCTTTAAGCACATGAACAGGCGTAAACTTCTGGTGCCCGGCTGCAACAGCAGAGTTTTGCGCTTTTTGAACAATACTTTTAGACTTGTCTGTATATTTATCGAAATTCATAACCGTTCCTCTGATCTATAACCATTATATAGAGCGGGTTATTTGAATTTCAACTGTGTATTAGCAAGTGATTCCAAATGCTGCTCCACGCTTGTGATTTGACGACAATATCTTATGATAAACATCTTTTAGAATATTATCTGCATTTGGATCAAGTCTTAACTGTTCCGCATAGCATAAAGCATCTAACGGAGTTAGTTCTCCATTTCTTATAAGCTCTCTAGTCTCTTTTCTAGTTAACAGTTGGAAGGTTGAATCTTCATCTTTCCCGTGCAGTCCAAACCTATTATATCTTTCGACAAAACCTTTCACATCTTCATAATAGAAAAATCCTTCTTCTTTTAGGCCATATAAATGAGAGGGTCTGCCTGTTACATTCAAAAAATCCCAAAGTGCAACTCCTTGTCTATAGACCTCCCCATTTTTGTATAAGTTCATTAATTCTTCTTTTGTCTCACATCTATCGTCACTGAAGGTAATTGCTTTGGTAATACCGTCTCTAATTCCTATAGCGAATTTCAAGAAAGAATTATCATAATTTTTTTGCATGGTTTTGTTACCTTGAATGAAAAACGTTGCTAGATTTTCACGGAACATTGCAGGATCTACACCTATCAATCGCGCAGCTTCTTTGCATATTTCAAATGTCCGATCGCTATTAACTTGCTTCACGATTTGCTTAATATTTGAGATACCTGAGCTAGGATATGAAAATTTAGGTTTCTTTTCTTCTATAGCACGAAACATATTCTTTATCTTTGCTCTTGAATTACCATCAATATGTCTCATTGCCGTTGATGATGAAAAATGTATTGCTGGATTATAAGAGCTGCCAAAACCAATATGAGATAGGCTTGCTGCTGATAAGCTACCCACATTTCTAAATATAGAACTTCCAATTGCAGAATTGAATCTTGATAACATAATTACTCCAAAAATTTTGAGTCATTCTTAGAGCATCTATTTCAAAATGTAAACCTGAATCGTAATTTTATTAGTTATATATCAACCCCCATCGCGAGGTGGTAACTTTTTCTCAGCTTCCTTCTCTTTTCTTTGCTTAGCTTCTTCTGTAATTGGAGTGGATTGAGATTTCACATCTCCACTTTTCTCGCTATGAGCACCTGAATGCTTTAAGGCTTCGGCTGCCTCTCTAAGTGCTTTTGACATTTCATTTAAAACACTCGTTTCTTCACCCAATGCCATGGGCTTTATTTTTTCTAAAGGCTTAGTATCTTGTTTTTTTTCTTCTGATTGTTGCTTTTCGTTTGCTGCTTCTTTTTCTTTCCTATGTTCAAATAATTCACGGAGTTGATTGAGTTCAACTCCCTTTTGCTCCAATTTACCTATAAGCTTATTTACATTAGCGCCAGTAGCTTTTTCCTTGCCAGCGTCTTCCAATTCTTTTTGATTCATTACCCCACTTTTTGCTGCTGCTGAGATTAGCATTTCTTCTTGGTTTTTTGGTGAGTTAATAATATCACCGATAGTTCTCTCCTTTTCAGTCTGAGGCTTGTTTTCGGCGGATTGCTCGCCTCTATCAAATAGCTTATCTTTATCCATTATTTTTTCGTATTTTGTTTTGGACGCAGAGTGGTATAAACATCATTTTCTTTCGGAGATGTTGGATCAGGGTACAGAGGTTCCACATCCAAGACCTTAGGCTCTTTATTGATGTGATCTTTGAGGAAGCCTAATCGTTCTTTGATAAAATTGTTCATATAATTAATTTCACCTTGTGAGTAGTCATCATAACGATTGGCAATATCGCTTAGTACTTCAAGCGCTAATTCTTTTTCACCCAACTTAGCATAAAGTATTGCTGGCATTTGTTGTGCCCATCTTGGCATATGGGCATCCTTAGTGTTTGAAAGTTTAAATGCTAAACGAAGGGCGAGGTTGCTGTCTTTTAACTTAAATTCGGCAATATTTACCGCCATAGCCAGCCACCACCACTTGTATTTAGGCAATTTGTCATAATGTTTTTCTAGGTAATCAACTATATATATATTATCTTCTACTTTTTGAGTGTTACTATAGTAATATGATGCAATTGACGGCACAAAATTAGATTTGTAATCTAGTTCATCAAGTAAGACCATCCATTTTTGTAGCAGTTTATAATCATAGTTTTTTAGGGCAGTAAACCTACCGAATGAATCACCAGAGTTTTGTAAGTTTAATGCAAGATATCTAAAATAAAATTGTTCATCCCCCAATGCTGCAATGCGTGCTTCATTCAAGGTAGGAACCGCGTCCAATATACCTAATGATGGGGTGTGTTTTTCAGTATAAGTCCAGCCAAAAACCTGTAAACAAACAAATAAAAATAGGAAGGCATTAATTCTTTGTTTTATCAGTTCATAATAAGTCATGTTCGTCTCTAAAACTGCTTTCTTACAAAATCAAAAGCTCCCACTGCAACTAATAAAGGTATATATATCAATGATGAGCCCAAGAATAAAAGGTATAAATTAAAATCCTCTAAGCCATAGACTAACCACTCGCTTTTAGCGAACATGTCGAGGCGAGGAATGAAAATTCCGATCACAGAAAGAATTTGTTCAGAAACTCTACCAATAAAAGTAGCATGCCCCATCGATACAGGGTTATGCATTGATACCAAGAAGAATCCGAAAATTCTGCTCATGAAGTAGAAGGCAAATGTCGCCATTACAGAAGTCACAGCGCTGTGAAGAATTAAAGAGCAAAATAGTGCAAATGCGACTACAATCAGGCTTTCGTAAAAGAGGCTTATACACCAGTACATTATTCCTAGCGTATTCACCCAGATTACTCCAGTAAGGCCTAATATATAAAACAAAAAGAAAAGAGGTAGGATTAAAGTAAATGCTAACAGTGCGAAAGCAGCGTAATACGCAAGAATAAAATTCACTCTGCTTATAGGTCTGGTTAAAATTAGTTCAATTTCTTTGTTATCAAACGATCTTCTGACGTGGAAGCATACAAAAAGAATAAGTCCAATGTTGATGATCATCCTGCAAGTTCCACCAATGTAGGCGGTAGACATCAAACCTTCTTCGGATAGTGCAGTACCACCTAAGAAAATTGACAAGCATACAGCCATCATTGCTAATAACAATATACCTAAGTAAAGCCAATCCCTTATTGCAGTTAGGATTGTGAACCTTATTATACTATTCATTTATCGTCTCTCTTCTTTGAATTTAAAATACTAACGGTCTAGGATCCTGAGTAAATGTCTCATAAATCTTCTTATCTTGTTTATGATAATTACTACGTGCAGGAACAATTGTTGCCTGCATAAGGATCACTGTTTCGGTGATATTTGATGTCTTACCAACTTGCTTCGCTAAGTTGCCAAAAAATGGTACTTCTTGCAAGAATGGTACGCCAATATCGCCTGATTCATCAGAATGTTGGATGATACCACCAATTATCATAACATCGCCACTTCTAGCTTTAAGTACGGTATCCAATTCTCTTACTTGTACAATTGGTATGTTGTTATCAGGTAGATCGGTAATAATTACACCTGTTGAGGATCTCGGAGCATTTAATTTAATAGATGGATCTTTAATGTCCCCCAGTTTGCTAGTTAGGGTAGGGCGTACATGCAGGGTAACTTCCTGAGTCTCTAAATTGATTGATGGTTGTATCGCCAAAATAACCCCAAGTGGTACTGTATTTAGAGTTGTTGTAAATGTAGACGATGTAGTAGTGGCGTTTGCCCCCCCAGTTGAAGTTGTAGTAGTAGGAGTAGCTGTAATACTGAAGTAAGGTTGATTGGTAGCAAATGTCAATACAGCTTGCTGGTTGTTTACGATTGTTACCCTTGGGTTTGATAATGTTCTAGTAATACCAAAACCTTGTAAAAACTCCATAAATCCTGAAACGCTATTTGCTTTGTTTGGCTTAAAGAAATTCAATCTATCAGCTGCTACAGTGCCAGCTAAAACACCAGTAGGTAATTTGTCAGCGGTGGTTGTAACTTGGTGAACTGGGCTCAGACTAAAAGTCTCACTAGCTAATTTTGACCAGTTGATGCCTGTAGCATAATCTTCACGTAATTTAACTTCTATAATCTTCGCTTCAATTAACACCTGTGATGAAGAGCTATTCATGACGATGTCTAAGAACTTTTCAATTGATTTATGCTTCCTAAATGTAGTCATGACGCTTATGATGCCTGCTTGTTTATTAACAGAATAAGATGAGCCATCACCTGTAGAAGTTGTAGCATCAGAATCTTCATCATCTGCAGCGGCTGTACCAGTATCTTTTTTGATCGAAGCAGATGCGGCCTCAACTATAGATTCAATGTTTTTCTCAACAGCAGTCCATAAGTCACCATCATATTCAGAAGAGATTGAGTTGGAAGAGCCCGATGTTATACTTCCAGAACTTGCGCTACCAGATGAAGAGCCAGAAGAAGATGATGAGGACGAAGATGATGAGCCACCACTACCACTAGAAGAAGAGCCTGTAGAAGTTTTAGTATCAATCGTTCCCTTGCTAGATCTGACTAGGTTCAAGTAGTCAACGTTATAGTGAACTAAGTAAGGGTGGTCTCTAACGACTTTTAAAACACCATTATCGATGGTGTATTTCAAATCTGCTAAATCTGCAACCATCTCTAAAACTTCGCCAACATTTCTGTTTTGTACGCTTAGAATAATCCCGCCACTAATATTTGGATCTAATGCTAATTCAAGTTCTGCTAATCTTGCTAGTTCTTGTAATACATCTTTTAGATCAATTGTTTCTGTAATTGCTAATGAAATTTTCTTGCTACTATTGATTTCTGGTGCATCTGGTGCCAAAACTGTCGATGCCAAAGGTGGAATTGGAGCATTTTCTTCAATGCCAGTTCTCTCTTTTGCTTTTTGCCTTTCTGGTCTTAATGCTTCGCGCACATCGTCACGGGTTAGATCTCCTTTCCAATCAATTGGATCTCTAGCTGCTTTTTCAATATTTTTCCCAAATTCGCCTGGCGCGCAAGTAGTTAAAAAGAAAGCCAAACTTAATAAAACAAATTTAATACTGCCTTTAACCATATTTACCAAAACCCTATACATATAAAACTAAGCCTATATTACGACTGTAGGAATAAATTTTATATATATCAAGAAAAAAGTCTTAATTTTAGCCAAGAAGAAATATCTGTGATTTTCTATTCCCCTTGCGCCTTGGTGAACCCTTCTACATTATCAAACAAATATAAGTTTTGAATGAGAGACATACTTAAGCCAGCTTTTTCAATTTTACCTAATAGACCTATTATCGCATTTTGCGACATACCAGTATCTTTGAAGCCGATGAATCGGCATTGTAATAAGTCTGTTACCACACCTTCAGCTTCGCTTTCTGGCCACACTTTTAAGCCCTTCTGCGCTATGGTATGCAGCTTCATGTTGGGCTCAATATTTTCAAGTTTTCGAACTATTTGATCTAGCGTATTGTCATTTGCATTGATGTAAACATCAACGCCAATTAACTGTTGATCAAAATTTTCCTTCACAAATTTATGTGCTTGAATCCGCTTTGCTTCTTTTGGCGCAACTGCAGGAAGTTTAGAAGGCTTCTTACCTAAGTTTGCGACCACTGCTTGGGCAAATTCCATCGTTGAAGCCTTCTTTTTGCTAGAGCCTTCTTTATAGATATCACCGGTATGGATTCCTTCTTCAATGGTTTTTAACCATGCATTCTGGATAACAGTTGCAACATCACCCTGTCCAATATACTCAAGCATTAAAATTGCTCCATTTAGCAGGCCAGATGGGTTTGCTATGCCTTTGCCAGCAATATCTGGGGCTGATCCATGCACCGCTTCAAACATTGCGAAATCGTCACCAATATTTGAGCTGCCTGCAAGACCAACAGAACCTGAAACTTCTGCAGCTATGTCAGAAACAATGTCGCCATATAAATTTAGAGTTACTATTACGTCAAAATCTTGGGGACGGGATGCAATACGCGCTGATCCAATATCCACAATCATTGAATCTGCTTTGATAGTTGGATATTCTTTCGCCACTTCTTTAAAAATAGAATGGAAAGATCCATCAGTAATTTTCATGATGTTATCTTTGATCAAGCAAGTAACTTTCTTGCGGCCGTTTAGCTTGGCATACTCAAAAGCATAGCGAATAATTTTTTCGGAACCTTGCCTTGAGATAATTTTATAGGCAATACTGTTGTTGCCATTTACGCGATACTCTACACCTGCATATAAATCTTCTTCATTTTCACGAACGATCACCATGTCCATTTTTTGATGATGAGTTTCCACGAATGGATAATACGTTGCCACAGGCCTTACGTTTGCATATAAGCCAAGCGACTTTCTAAACGTTACATTTAAGCTTTTATAGCCTTTACCTTGTGGAGTTGTAATTGGCGCTTTTAGAAGTACTCTCGTTCTTTTAACAACCTCCCACGCGTCTTTGGATATACCAGAAGAGAATCCCTTGGTGTAAAGTTTTTCACCGATTTCTATGGTTTCAATATTGATTCTTGCTTTTGCTTCCTTGAGTATGTGAAGCGTTGCCTCCATAATTTCAGGGCCAATACCATCTCCGTAAGCAACTGCAATTGATGTCATTTCTGCCATAGTAACTCCATGATTTTTATATTCTAAATCTGGGGCAACCTAGTGCAAATTGCAACTGGAATTTAAAAGTAATTATTCTCTACTTCTTTTCTTAGAGTTTGTATCTTTAAATTCTTTCTTTGTAGTATCGCGCTTTTTGCTGCTTGGATCCTGCAATCTTTCAGATTTGCGCTTTTTAACGAGAATCACTTCTTCTTCAATCGCAACCTCAGCAGCTGGAGTTGCAGCAGCTGGGGTGTTAGATTGCAATGAAGTGCTAGCTACTGCAGTGCTATTGGTAGAAGCGCTTGGAACTCCCGTTGGTAAAGCAGGCACTTTTCTCAGAAGCGTGTACTCACAAGCCTCTAAGCGTTCGCGAGTTTCTGCATCGGCCAAATCTAGGACTGTCTTGCCATTGCCATTTTGTACCTTTAAAAAAGCTTCTACTTTATATTTATCCTCACAACGTTTCAGTGCTTTGATTATTACTTTTAGACACTCTTTTTGTTCTTGATCATCTGGTCTATCAGATAGAGCCTCTAAAGCAAAATGTAATAAAGTCCCAACCTTTCGTGATTGTTCACCTCTGAATGATGTTCCAGTAAACAAGGCGTTCTGTGCTTCTGGATAGGTGAGGACAACATCCAATGCCTGAAAATCCCCGTATTTTACATAGCTTGCAAGTTCGTTGCCACTTATTAAATTACGCACCTCTGGAATCGCTAAAAGCGCTTTAAGAATTTCAATATTAAACTTTATAAAATTATTCTTCGCATGATCAAGAGTTAAAAACTCTCGTGCAATATACTTATGTACATAAGTACTCAAATACTTATGATCAAAACTTTTCAAAACTTCTTTTACTATCTCAACATTGCCAAGCCGAACTGCAAGCGCCACATTTTCAATGCACATCCTTCCCTTAGCTTCGCTAGATGCCAACATGCTTTTTAGTAAATCTAAATTACCCCTGCGTATGGCGTATGTTATGAAGCTACTTCCTTCATCATCAATTGCCATATTAAAAAAGCCAAAAAGTAATTGGGGAAATTTAGTTGCAATAAGGGAATAAAGTTGCGTTATCTGATATCCGCCGTCTATATCTTCAGCAAGCCTAACCCAAGCTGTTTTTCCTTCTTTATCTTCCTCAAGGAAAAATTTTTGTTCAAATTCTCCAGCAAATACTTTAGAACACTCTTCAATAGCCTTCAGATCGGTGCGATATATATAATAATATAACGGAGAACGTCCGTTATTATCAGCAATACCAAGAGCTTTTTTGCCTTCGGGGTGCTGTAAGGCCAATTCTACGAATTTACTTCTACCCATATGCATTGGTGTAGATCCGTTGTGATCAGTCGTCGACCTGAGCAGCCTTCTAACTTCTGGCCGTGCTAACAAGACCGCAGCGCAATTATCATGCACATTATGCAATATGGTGCGACCATCGTTATCTGTTGCCGTTACAGTAATTGCTGCACTTTGATCTTGTAAGAGAAATTTCACAACAGCTTCATGTCCTGCTATGGCTGCCGTATGGAGCGGCACTACGCCTATGGTATCCTGAATGCTAACCAGTTCCTTTCCTTCTACAGTTTTCATAATTGCCTCAACCTTAGCTACAACACCCGTGTTGCAAGCAATATGTAGCGCTGTCTGCCCAGTCCGATCTCTTAATGCTTTTAAAGCCTTTCTACCTTCTTCTGTTTTTAAAATAGTCTCAAGCCATTTGCTAGAATTTGGATCTTGAGATCGGATTATTTTAAACAAAAGGCTATCAAGTGTCTTTCGCCCCTCCTCAGTTTGTAAAAACAACTGAAGGATTTCAGGCAAATCTGATTTCATTGCAACAACAAACGGAATCAAATCGTTATTGTCTCTTGTCATTGCAAAACTTGCTATCCCAGCTTGAGTTTTAAGTAGTGCTTCTACTATTTCTTTGCTTTTTTTTGTAACGGCAAAATACATAAGACTATTACCTTCAGCATCGATCACTTCTTTTGCGATAAACGGATATTTTTCAATTATGCCGACTATCTCTGTAAGTAGTGTTTTTTTAGTGTCTTCAGCTACATCTGGGTTAGTAAAATCTGTAATTTTTTTGACTATAATGTCCCTAATATCTATGCTCTCCGCACCGTTATCTCTTAACGCTTGCGCAATAGCCTGACGCTTATTTCGCTCAGCTATCCGCAAAGTTGATCTACCATTTCTATTTAGAGCATTTACATCCGCACCGGCCCTAATCAGTTTTACAACAGTATCTGGCTTGGTATGCTTATGTGTGCTTAGCAATGCTTCTGTTAACTGTTCTTTTGTAACATTCAACTTTGCAAATTCATCAGCTGAAAAATTTTCAATAAAATATGCTACTGAATGCTGCCTTCTAATGAACGTCGTGTTTTTTAGAAAAGACTCAATACGATTTTCGTCGTCTAAAATAGCTCTATTGGAGTTTAGCAAAAGGAAAGGATTCTCCTCCCCGAATTCATCTTTGTCAAATTTCAAGCCACATGTTTGTATAGTTCTAATTAAATTTGTGTCAGTTAGATCACTTAATTCACCTATTACTCGTTTTGTAATTCTTTGTTCAAATTTAGAGTTAACAGAACCTAATATATCTAATTCTTTTTTATAGGTACGCACATATTGTTCATCTTTTATTCTACTTTCATCAAAAAACACTTTAACCATTATACCAAATATTTGTTTTGAGTTCCTCAGCATCCTATCTTCAGCATGAACTAAATGATAGAAATTATATCTTGGGGCAAAGCCCAAGTTGTTTAAAAATTGTTGCACTTGGCTTGTAAGAAGTTCACTTCCTTCATCTACATTCCTTTCTAGAGAGTTTGCAATCAAGCCTGCGACGCCGTCTATAAAGGCGTTTTGTGCTTCTGGTTTTGCAAATGCTGCATTTACTTCATCTGATATAAACTGCGCAACCGCCGATGCATCTTTAGTATATTTATCTTGTTTTACTAACAGGCCGAATTCCGCGGCGACAGCGTTAGTAAGACTTGGAATATCATGCCTTTCATTACCTGAATTATACGGCATTGCTAATTGTGCAAAGTAATTGTTTCTATATAATGGTGATAACACTTCTCTTATGAATTGCCTTTTTTGCTGCGCAATATAGGCAGCGATATCTTGTTTATTTAAAGACATCTCTCCATAGATTTCTACTAGGTTATCAAGTGTACCCTCGGCACAGGCAAATTGCCTGTCTCTATATGTATTTGCCAAACTTCTACGATTATCCTCTGTAGCATTCTTAACCACATATAGGATTGATTCCATCATGATTTTAATCTGCTTAGCATTTGAGAATACTGTTGCTCTATTTTGCTGACCTTGAATATTAAATTCTCCCTCAGAAAATTTTTGAGCCAATGCACCGAAATTATTAAAACTATACCCTGCCATTTTATCACAAATGGCTTTAACTTGCCCTTGGACTTTCTCCAAACCATTCATTGGATTGGCCATATCTAAATCAACCGCAGCCTCACCATAAAACTTAGCCAATAACTCTTGTTTTTCTGCCTCTGATGGCTGTACGGATGCTACTTCTTGAAATGCCTTTATTTTATTCCAGTCGGCTGGTTCCCTATCAGATGGTTGAGATGCGACTTGTTCCTGTTCAACTACTGGCGGAGTTAAATCAACACCAAGTTTAATCAATGATGATCTTAATGTTCTTTTTATTAAAGCTTCTGGAGTATTTGTATTTCTTAATATCGCGCCCAAAATTGGTAGTGCACCATCCTTTGCAGCAACTTCGGCAGCGAATGCTTTCAACTCGTCACCAGCTAGTTTTTCAAGCTGTTCAATTCTTTCTGAAACCGTTAAATTTACAAAATCCTGTAAAAGCATACTACCCCTAAATTTTTGATAACAGAGTATTATACACCAAGAACGGGGCAGATAATAATTAAAGTTTTGTTAAGAAATGCGTATTTGCGTTATATTTGAGCCACTTATCCTAATGCGGGAGGTGCGAAGATAATCTTTCGTCCCTTTCCCTACGCCTTTCATCTGCAATCTCTTTCGCTTCATCCCATACTATAGGGCTTAGAGCTTTAGATAAGGCGTTTTTTAAAACTTCATCTACGGTTTCTACTGGAATTATCTTTATCCCTTTTTTAACAACATCTGGGATTTCTTCCAAATCTTTCACGTTATCTTTAGGGATCAAAGCTGTTTTGACTCCGCCTCGTAATGCGGCTAAAAGTTTCTCTTTTAAACCACCGATTGGCAGAACTCTTCCACGCAAAGTTACTTCACCAGTCATTGCAATATCACGCTTAACAGGGATTCCTGTCAATGCTGAGACCATTGAAGTACACATAGCTATACCTGCAGAAGGTCCATCTTTAGGTGTGGCACCTTCAGGCACGTGCACGTGAATATCTTTATATTTAAACACTGATGGTTTTATTCCGAAATCAACTGCGCGAGCTCTAATATAACTTAGTGCAGCTTGTACAGATTCCTTCATAACCTCACCTAATTTACCAGTGATTTTAACGTCCCCACCTTTGCCATATAACAGTACCGCTTCGATTGACAGTAGGTCACCACCGACTTCTGAGTAGGCGAGGCCATTTGTTATGCCAACTAAATTTTTCTTCTCAATCTCGCCAAACTTAAATTTTCTGACTCCTAAGAAATCATGGATATTTTTTTCAGAAATTTTGACATGCTTCTTTCCTTTTAGCATCAATTCCTTCACGACCTTCCTAGCAAGCTTAGCTATGTTGCGATCAAGACTTCTTACGCCAGCTTCTCTGGTGTAATATCTGATAATTTCCAGAATTGCTTCTTTGGTTATCTCTAACTCGCCTTTTTTAACACCATGCCCCTCGAGTTGTTTTGGAGTTAAATAGTTTTGAGCAATTGCCAATTTTTCATTCTCTGTATAACCAGACAAATTTATTATCTCCATTCTATCCATTAGTGGGCGAGGGATTCCATCGTAACTATTGGCAGTTGCAACAAACATTACCTGCGAGAGATCGTAATCAACTTCAAGATAATGATCATTGAATGAATGATTTTGCTCTGGGTCTAATATTTCCAACAAGGCTGAAGAAGGATCGCCTCTGTAGTCAAAACCCATTTTGTCAATTTCGTCTAAGAGCATTACTGGATTGCTTTTCTTTGCTTTTTTCATGCCCTGAATGATTTTTCCAGGCATTGCCCCGATATATGTCCTTCTGTGGCCTTTAATCTCAGCCTCATCTCTTAGTCCACCTAGCGCTACTTTTACAAACTCTCTACCAGTAGCATTTGCTATTGAGCGTGCTAATGATGTTTTGCCTACGCCAGGGGGCCCAATTAAGCATAAGATTGGGCTTTTTAATTTATTAGTTCTTAGGTTGACTGCTAAGTACTCAAGTATCCTTTCTTTAATCTTCTCAAGGCCATAGTGTTCATTATCTAAAGTTTCTTGAGCTTTTGTAATATTTTTATTTAACTTAGAAAAAGCTTTCCACGGTAGCTGAATAATCCAATCAAGATAATTTCTAATGACTGCCGCTTCTGATGACATAGGGTTCATCAGCTTTAGTTTTTTTAACTCTGCATTCGCTCTGTCTTGTACTTCTTTAGATAGATTCAAAGCAGCAACTTTCTTTGATAGCTCATTCACTTCTTCTTTATAATCCTCTTCCCCTAATTCTTTGTGAATAGCCTTTAGTTGTTCATTCAAATAATAGTCTTTTTGATTTTTTTCAATCTGAGTTCTCACTCTGGTTTTAATACGTGACTCGGTGTTTAAAAGATCAATTTCTAACTCTAATAGAGCAAGTAACTTTTCTAATTTTTTTTGTATACTTGTCTGTTCCAGAACATCTTGTTTAGATGCAACTTTAACAAATAAATGCGCACTTATAGCATCCGCGAACTTAGATGGTTCTTCAATGGTTGCAATTGAATTTAAAATATCTGGGCTTATTTTTGTATTTAGTTGAACATAAGTTTCAAATAACTTGCTAATTGATCTTTTAAGAGCTGAAACTTCTTGGATATTTATTTCTTGATCATCAGCAAGCGCTTTTACCTGTGCCTGAATAAAAGGTGTTTCTTCAAGGTATTTTACAACTTTTACCCTTTGCTTTCCTTCCACTAGAACTTTTACAGTATTGTCTTGAAGTTTTAAAACTTGCAAAATATTACCGATTACACCGACCTTATATAGTTCTTTCGAGCTGGGGTCATCTGTAACAGCATCCATCTGTGATACCAAGAGAATCTTGTTCCCAGCTTTTACTGCTGCTTCCAAAGCCTTGATAGACTTATCTCTACCAACAAATAGAGGAACTATCATAGTAGGAAAAACCACTAAATCTCTAAGGGGAAGTACAGAGTAAGTGTCTATTGCAAAGCTCATTTGAAAACCTTTTTATATCGATTAAACTCTATCTAGTTAAGAAACGCTAAATTACAAGATGCTAAATTACATTATCTTGCTATATTAATACTAACATAAGAAAATATTAGTTAATAGATTTATGCTTAGAGACTTAATTACAAAGTACAAAATTTACCTATATCTCATAGGTTTAACTGTCATAGCGTATCTACCTGTTGGCTTTGGCCAATCTCAGGTTAAGCCAGCAATTATAGTAATTTCAATCTTTTATTTCTCTATAATTCCACAAACTAGACCAGCCTTATTATTTTTAATTATACTTGGAACTTTTGACGATTTTTTAAGTAATTCAACGGTTGGTATAACGTCTCTAAACTATGTTTTAATCTCTTTAATTGCCAGTTCAAATACCAAAGCCCTTCTCGAACAGAGGTTTAATGTAGTATGGGTTGCATTGTTTTTAGCATTAGCAATTGTTAATTTTATAGAGGCTCTAGTACTGTCCGTTATGAATGATTATCATGTATTTAAGTTTGAAATTGCGGCAAGAATTCTATTGTCTCTTCTAATTTATCCGTTATTACATTATTTTTATTCAATCAAGATCAATTGGTTTAGAGTTAAGTAATGCGTGATGAAGTTTATAAATACAAAACTTTTGGCAGGCGAAGCATCGTACTTGGCGGTATTAAACTAGTCCTACTTAGTCTTATTGCTGGACGTTATTATTATTTGCAAATGAAAAATTCTGAGAAGTATAAAACTTTATCAGAAAATAACAGGATTAAAGTGATTGTAATTCCAGCACTTCGTGGCCACCTTTTGGATAGGCACGGCAATGATATTGCAAATAATACGGTTTTTTATAGGCTAGGTCTAGATTCTCATGAGATCAAAAATCTTGGAGAGATAATACCCAAAGTGGAGAATGTTCTTGGAAGGCCACTTAAGCTTTCAAAAGAACTAATTGAAAAACGCATTATTAAAAAAAGTAAAAATGAGCCATTGATAATTGAAGATAGCTTAAACTGGGAAGAAGTTTCAAAAGTTTCTTTAAATAATCATTTACTGCCAAATATAGATGTTATTGAGGCACCAGTAAGATGCTATCCCTTTAAAGAAGCTTTTGCACACATCACAGGATATATTGGTAGCCCGACAGAGGATGAAATAGAAATACTTGATTTGCCAACTTTCAATGAGCTTAAAATTGGTAAAAGTGGTGTAGAGAAAATTTTTGATGAAACATTAAGAGGTTACCCAGGACTACGAAAAACTGAAGTTGATGTTAAGGGTACGTATATAAGGGAGCTTTCAAAAGACTCCCCAGTTTCTGGTAATAAACTGACCCTCACAATCGATGCTGATATTCAAAAGTTTGTTTATGATATTATGAAGGAGCGAAAAGCTGAAGGTGCAGTTGTAGTGCTCGATGCTAAAACTGGTGGTGTGATAGCCATGCATTCTTCTCCATCTTTTGATCCCAATGAATTTGTTGATGGAGTGTCTAAAGATTATTGGGAAACTATTACCAATAACCCAAACAATCCATTAATTAACCAAGTGGTTTCAAATCCATATCCCCCAGGTTCTACATTTAAAATTGTAACAGCAATGGCTGCGCTAAGATCAGGCAAAATGACACCGAGTAGAACGCACACTTGTACTGGCGTACATTACGTTGGAAGTAAACCATTTAAATGTTGGAAAACAGGTGGGCATGGGACATTAAATTTAGAGCAAGCTATTCAACGGTCTTGCAATCCATATTTCTATAGCGCAGGCCAATTAATTGGTCCTCAGATAATCGCTGATACTGCAAGACTGCTTGGGTATGGAAGTAAAACAGATATCGAACTACCATTCGAACACGCAGGGTTAATTCCAGACCCCAAATGGAAGCAAAATCGCTATAAGATGGAATGGTATATGGGTGATACTATTAACACTTCGATTGGCCAAGGTTATGTTTTGGTCACCCCTTTACAGCTCGCTGTTATGACAGCAAGAATTGTAACTGGTAAAAGAGTGCAACCAACTTTGATATACACCGAGAAGCCAGTTGAGCTAGAGAGTTTAGGCATAGCCGAAGAACACATTAAAGTTATTCGTGAAGGCATGCGGAAAGTGACAAACGAGGCTGGAGGAACTGCCTTTGCGCATAATATGTCATATAAAGATTTTATTGTAGGTGGCAAAACTGGAACCGCACAAGTAGCGGCATTAAAGTTTAAACATGCAGCTCATAAATTTATGCACCACGGATTATTTACAAGTTTTGGGCCAGTTGATGACCCTCAATATGTGGTATCTGTAATCGTTGCGCATGGTGAGGCTGGGGCGAAAACCGCAGCACCAATTGCGAAGCAAATTTATCTTAAGCTATTAGGGCAACCAACTGCACTTGATCCTAAAGATGCACAAGAAGAAGATGACGTAGATAATATAAATAATCCTAGTTTATGAACACACTAATACCACCTAAAGCGATACTATTTGATTGGGATAACACTCTAGTTGAAACGTGGCCAAAACTTCATAAAACTCTCAATGAAACTTTTGCAGAGTTTGGTCTTGAAACTTGGAGTATGGAGCAAGTAAAACAGCGCACTCATAAATCTGCTAAAGATATTTTTCCAACTTTATTTGGTGATAAGCATGAGAAGGCTAGGGGGTATTTTTACTATCTATATCGTCAAAAATACGCGCATGAAAACCTTCCTCCGTTGCCAAATGCTTTAAAAGTTCTTGAGCTACTCAAAGCGCGGAATATAAAGACAGGGGTGGTGAGTAATAAGGAAGGCAATACTTTGCGTAAAGAGATTAAAGAGATGGGATGGGATGTCTATTTTGAATGTATGATAGGCTCAATGGATGCTACAAAAGATAAACCCCACCCAGAGCCAGTTTACATGGCTTTAGAAAAGCTAAATATTGATAAAGGAAGCCATATTTGGTTTGTTGGCGATACTACTGTAGACATAGAATGCGGACATAATTCAGGCTGCACACCAATACTTTATGGCGACAAGGTCGCAGCTCCTGATATAGACTCGCTAAAAATTTCCTACAAACATGTAAAATGCCATGTAACTTTGGCTGAATTATTAGTCTAACCCCCTATACCTTGGCCTTTAGACTGTGCAGTTGTTTTTGCAGGTGTTGATTCAGCAGCGCTGGTACCTGTTGTAGCAGATGCTGATGATGTTTTGCCTTGCAATGAACTTACTAGTCCTGCTAGTTCGTTGTTTGCTTTCAAGCTATCTACACCATTTGGTGCCTTTGCTGCTTGTTTACTCGGACGTCTTAATTGAGTATCCTCGTCATCACCAACAGTGTTAAGTGATTCTGGTTCTCTACTTTTACCTGCGTTAACCTCCACAGTAGCAGCTTTAACAATTTTTTCCTCTTTTAAAACATTAACTATTCTATCCACATCTTTCTCAGTAGGCCTTTTGTCCGCTGGCATATTATCACGTATGTTATGAGCTAAATCTTTTGCATCTTTCTCATTGAATTCTTTACCCTCAACTTTCATCTGAACAATTGCATCCTTAAGTATAATTGTAAAATCAGACATTTTATCAAGCTTATCATTAATGTTTGTAATGTAGTTGCGATTCGCTCCAGTTAGCCCTTGTTCGGCATCTTTAGCCATCATTTCTTTGCCAAGATTCATTAATAGTTTTTCTCTATATTCTGCTTTCTCACCGGTATTTTCTGGCTGCGTAGGTGATGCAGGTTTATTGACGTTATTACTCGGACGTCTCGATTCAGGATCTTCTATAACAGTATGTGCAGCTTCTCTAGTATTAGAATCCTTAGGGCTTCTCACAGGACCACCCATACTTTTTAACGTCTCTTTAACCGCTTCAACAAAAGGGTAATGTTCTTGAGCCACAGGCTTAGCAAGATCTTTTTCCCTCACCTCAAGTTGATTAACATTGTTACTAGGACGACTTAATTGATCATCCCTTCCCACACCTTGTACAATTATTCTTTCTTCAACTAGTACAATAATAATCCTATCCACATCTCTTTCAGTAGGTCTGGTATTAGGGGACATACTTTCACGCATGTTAACTGCTAAATCCTTTGTTTCTTTTTCATTTAGCTCTCTTCCCTCAACTTTCGTACTAAAAATGGCATCCTTAAGCTTCATTAGAAAATCGACCATTTCATCCAGCTTATCATTAATGTTTGGGATGTAGTTGCGATTCGCTCCAGTTAGGCCTTGTTCAGCATCCTTAGCCAGCATTTCTTGGCTAAGTTGCATTAAGAATTTATCACTGTATTCTGCCTTCTCATCTATTTTTTCTGGCCCTGCGGCTATTGGCTTATATTCCTCTGATACTTCTTCTCTGGCTTTACCACCATAAAGCTCTAAACCGCTTTTGGGAGGAGATCCAATTTCTACTCCCTTGCCTGGACGGCGAAGTACTACATCTTCATCATCGCCAACTGCCGAGACAGGTATTTCAGGCTTCGCAGCTATTGGCTTATATTCTTCTGATACTTCTTCTCTGGCTTTACCACCATAAAGCTCTAAACCGCTTTTAGGTGAAGCCTCAATTTCAGCTTTCTTACCTGGACGGCGAAGCTCTACATCTTCATCATCTTCAAGTGAAGTGGCAGCTTTCTTACCTGGACGGCGAAGCATAGTGTCTTCATCGTCAGCATCCCTATTTATGTAAAAATTTTGCGAAGTAAAGCGTGAGTAAAGGAACATAATAATCCCCCAATAATCTTAACTATCTAAAGTCTAACGACAATTCGTTAATAAAGAGTTAAAAAACCTAATTCACTCTCCAAAACCCCATTAAAACCTTGACACGTCTAAAATATTGATGTACGGTCCCTTTTCAAATCTTGGGGAAGGGATATGGATTACGAGACACAAGTACTAGCAACTGAGCTTGATAATTATAGGGAGGATTTGGTTAGAGCTTATGACCATTTGCATGCAAATCCATACCATACTTTTATTAAAATGCCCTACGCAGAGAAAACCTCTGCTTTACTTGAGGGTTTTCAATTTAATAATGCTGAAGAAATAAGACATCGCGTCACATATGCCAGAGATTATGATCAACAAAATGCTTTCAACGAGCTACTTGATATATTTAGAGGACATTTTTCTAATATGTCAGAAAAAGGCTCAGGAGAATTGGCTGGCTATATAGTAGACATTTTAAATGAAACTTATAAGTCCAAATTTTTCAGCCCATTAATTTTTAATCTCCGTTACACTATTTGGTTCCAAGCAGAAGATTATTCTAATCGTTGGCACTTAGATGGCTTTATGGCTTCTGAAGCTTGTGATGATAGTGAATTTTCGTTGATCTATCCATTGAAAGGTCCGTCTACACTTTTTAATGACCCTTACATTTTACTTAACGGTTTAGAATTTAATGATAAATGTATTTACAATGATGATCACGACTATTCCAGCGGACTCCCATTTTCGTTCTTTAACACTCTAAACTATTCTCCTGTTGAAGTTGAATGCGCCCAAATTGGCCATGCTAGTATTCATACTTTTAATTCAATACATTCAGTGCCAGCTTTTCACACTCCAAGAGTTGTTTTAGTAGTATCTCTAACAGACAAGGATGATTATCCATTTTATAACCCTCCCCTAAATAACCATAAATTATAAGGATTGCTTAGTACTGAGAACATTTAGAGACTCTATACATTAGAGAGGGGAAAAAAAGATGTGTTGAGCTGGATTAGTCCTTCCTATCACTCTCTAGCATGCCACCAATTAAGTAGAAGTGTCGCAGCTATTTTACAAATGTGACAAAATAGTTATTACGTGGCACATTAAATGAGCCCCCACTAGTACTTGTATCTTCTAATGTAAATCCAGCACTCTTTGCAATTCTTTCCATTTTAGCGGGGCTAATATACTCTTTATGATATGGGTCAATCGCCCCACTTGGAACAACAAAGCTCACGCCATTATCGTATGGATAGTATCTTTTCTTAGGCATTGCAAATAACATTATCTTCCTTAAAAGATTTAACATTGGAGTATTATTATACCAGTGCCAAATTATAACTTTTCCATTTTTTTTGAGGACTCTATAAGACTCCTTAAATGTTTGTTTCAAGTTGCATACATGGTCAAGCGAGGTTGCATAGATTAACGTGTCAATTGACTCATCCTGAAAAGGCATATATTCGCAGCAACCAATTACTTTGACTCCTTCAAACTTAATATCTGGGATAGGGTCAAGTCCATAAAAAGTATTGTAAGGTTTTTTAATATTTATTAGATATCCTGGCACTTCCATTATACCGCACCCTATATCTACTATTTCTCCCTGCTTATATTTCTCTTCTATATAAGCTCCAAAAGACTTAACATCTTCCCTGTCTGCTAGTGAAAGAGATCCTTGAGGCAATAAGTAGTAGCTTAGATGGCCGTTAGTATTCAGGGTTTTATTCAGTAAAAAATCTTTTGGAAAGTTGTTCAATAACATACGTTCATGATCATACTCGATCTTGTCGCCTTGCAATTTAAAATTATACCCACAGCATTGCTTATCATCCTCTAGAGCCTCTTTGCAGAAAGGGCAATGTAATTTCAATTTCATGTTAATCCTATTAATTTTTTCGTTCTATACTGACTATCATAAAATTACTTTGGCATCAACTTTATGTGGAGCAAATAAAGAGAAAAAGGTTGTGCTGGATTAGTCCTTCCTATCACTCTCTAAAACCCCAGCAATTGCATAGTGTTTCTTTGGCATTTCGTTGATGAATATACGCACTTTTTCAGGTGTTGAGTCTATGGTGCGACAGATAACTTCTGTAATCTCTTTTACTAACTTACGCTTTTGGTCGTCAGTACGCCCTTCAAGCATTTTTACTTCAATTATTGGCATCTGCTGCAGCCTCTAAAGCTTCGTTAAGTTCATTCTCAGTTTCTTCAGAACCAAGAACGCGTGTTGCTGAAATTACTTTTTCGTTTTCTTTGGTATTCAACAAGCGAACACCCATAGCATTTCTACCAGTGATACGAATATCTTTCACATTGGTTCTAATTAATGTACCAGCATTGGTGATTAGAATAATCTGATCGCCCTCATCAACTGGGAAGCTGGCAATAACATCGCCGTTACGGTCTGAGGTATCTATATTAAAGACGCCTTGACCACCACGGCCTGCAACACGATATTCGTATGCAGATGAGCGTTTGCCATAGCCTTTTTCAGTCATTGAAAGAATAAATTCTTCGCCAATTGCAAGCTGACATGCTTCATCAGTTGTTATGGTTCTGTTTTCAATTGCTCTTTCCGCAATTTTCGCTTCAAATGCTGCCTGATCTTTATTGGTGACAAATTCTTTTCTAGATTCAACTGGAATCTTCAAGAACTCTTCGCGTTTCTCAATAGAGATTGTGGAGTCTTTCAATATTGCCATTGAAACTACAGCATCACCTTTTTGCGCTAATTTAATTCCACGCACGCCGTCCGATGTTCTACTCTTGAACACACGAATTGCATTTGCAGGGAAGCGTAGTGATTTGCCTTTCTTAGTTGAAAGCATAACGTGATCGGTTTCATTACAAATATTTACACCAATCAATTTATCACCTTCATCAAGACGAATTGCGATCTTGCCGTTGGCATTGATATTTGAAAACGCAGCCAGATCATTTCTTCTAATATTACCTTGTGCTGTCGCAAACATGATGCTGAATTGCTCCCACGTAGCTGGATCTTCAGGCATTGGGGTAATGTTTGTAATTTTCTCATCTTGAGCTAAAGGCAATAAGTTAACTAAAGCTCTGCCTTTGGCTTGAGGATTACCCAATGGTAGTTTGTAAACTTTTAAGCGGTAAACTTTACCTGCATCCGAGAAGAATAGGAGAGGTGTATGCGTATTGGATACAATTATATCTGTTGTCATATCATCATCATTCATGCTCAGGGCAGAACGACCTTTACCACCGCGCTTTTGCGCACGGTATGTTGCGAGTGGTACACGTTTAATGTAGCCACCTAGTGTAGTTGTTACAACCATATCTTCGCGTTGAATCAGATCTTCGATATCAACGTCATCATCGTTTACTTGAATTTCTGTTTTACGAGGGGTAGCAAATCTTTCTTTAATATCTAACAACTCTGTTGAAATGATTCCCATCAATTTCTCTTTAGATGCCAAAGTCTCAAGATAGTCTTTAATTTCAGTAGCAAGTTCGCCTAATTCTTTTTCGATCTTATCTTTTTCAAGACCAGTAAGTCTTTGCAATCTCATTTCTAAAATTGCTGTTGCTTGCTCATCAGTGAATTTACATTTGTTATCTTGAAGTTCATTTCTATAGTCATCTACAAGCTTTAATAATGGAATAACTGTTTCAGCATCCCAGAATTTATCCATTAGTTTTTGCTTAGCAACAACTGGGTCTTGAGAGGATTTAATAAGTGCAATTACTTCATCAATATTAGCAACTGCTAGGGATAAACCAATTAAAACATGGGCTCTAGTACGTGCTTTATTTAATAGGAATGAAATTCTGCGTGTTACAACTTCTTCTCTAAATTCCACGAATGCTTTAACAATATCAAACACATTCATGGTCATTGGCCTGCCTTGATGCAAGGCTAACATATTTACGCCAAAGCTAGTCTGTAAGGCTGTGAACTTATAAAGTTGACTTAATACGACATCTGGAACTACGTCTTTTTTAAGTTCAAACACCATGCGAACACCTAACTTGTTAGACTCATCGCGCATTTCAGCAATTCCTTCAATCACTTTATCACGTGATAATTGCTCAATGTGTTTTAGAAGTTCGGACTTGTTGACTTGATAAGGTAATTCGTGAACAATGATCGCATTGCGCCCGCCAATTTCCTCGAAGTCAACCTTGCCTCTAACAGCAATTGAGCCTCTGCCAGTTGCAAGTGCAGTTCTCGCTCTAGCATGCCCCATAATCACGCCACCTGTAGGGAAATCAGGGGCTGGAACCAATTCCAATACTTCTTCTAATGTAATTTCACGATTTTTAATATAAGCAATACAAGCTTCGATAACTTCGCCCAAGTTATGCGTAGGAATGTTAGTCGCCATGCCAACGGCAATACCACTTGTTCCGTTCACTAGTAAATTTGGAAATTGTGCTGGAAGCACTCTTGGCTCTTTTTCTGAGCCGTCATAGTTAGGTTGAAAATCTACGGTTTGATAATCAAGATCAACCAACATAGATGATGAAATTTTTGCTAAACGTGATTCTGTATAACGCATTGCAGCTGGTGCGTCACCGTCCATTGAACCAAAGTTACCTTGCCCGTCAATTAGCGCAACTCTTTGAGAGAAATCTTGAGCCATACGAACTAAAGCCATGTAAATAGCGCCATCACCATGTGGGTGATATTTACCCATCACGTCACCGACGATTCTGGCTGATTTTTTGTGAGGCTTATCATGGTAGTTGTTAGCCTCATGCATAGCAAAAAGAATACGCCTATGAACAGGCTTTAAACCATCCCTACAATCTGGTAGTGCACGTGATACGATAACGCTCATTGCATAGTCTAAATAAGACTTTCTCATCTCGTTTTCAATTGAGATAGGCTGCATCGACGACAGGTTGATGTTTGTATTCGCTGACAAGGGCTTAACCATGATTAGTTAGTAGTGAGAAGATTCTACCCCATACGCCAGAAAAAGCAAGCGCTGGAATCTAAACGATGCCTACTAAGCTACTCTCTAACATCATCCCCTCTTAATTCATCGCCGTATATATTTCAGGTACCCTCACAGTCTTGGGAAACAGAGCGAAAAATGAGCCTTTGGTTTTGAAGCCGCCAGCAACTATTTCTGCTTTTTTACCTCTGCCAAAAAATATATCGCCTCTTGAGGGTCCGCGAATAGCCCCGCCGGTGTCTTGCGCGATAAACAGCCTGCTATACTTCCCTGCTTTGTATGCATTGGTTTGGGGTAGGTCTGTGTCGACCCAAATTGGCATACCATAAGGATATAATCCACAATCTACAGCTAATGATCTTTCAGTTTTTAAGGGGACGCCTTGTCCACCAATGGCGCTATTTGCATTTACTTTTCTAAAGAAAACATACGATGGATCAGATTCAATCACTCGCTTACATCTCTCTGGATTTGCATGTAGCCAGTCCATCATTGAATTTGCTGAATCTAATTTAGCATTCTCATCTTTTAATGCTTGGCTTATTCCCTGGAAACGATATCCATTGTGTCCATCAAAACCAAGTCGTATTTCGCCACCTTCTTTTAATTTAACCACGCCAGAGCCTTGAATATGCATGAAGTAAAGTCGTGCACGGTTATCTACCCATGCCACTTCTAAATTTCTACCTGCCAATACGCCGTCATTAATAGCAGAATGCTGTATTTCAGAAGATCCTTTTAAATCATTTAACTCAGGTGGTCGCGCATATATTGGGTACTGATATTGGGCATTTTTCTTTTTGCTACCAGTTAACTCAATCTCAAAGTAGCCTGTGAGAGTTCCTTTTGTATTCATATCTTCATCTGAAACTTTGTATGGAATGAACCATTTTTCGAAAAATGCTTTTGCTTGCTTATCAGAATATTTCTCTTGTGCTAATGCCTCCATACAAGGTACTTGCCAATCGATCACAGACCCACCCATTGAAGTCAAAGCACTAACTGGTTTTTCGGGATCTTGAGCAATAAATTTCTCACAAGAATTCAAGAACGCGTTCATGGCAGCGCTGTGTCTATCTTTTTCCCAATTTGAAACTTCCGAGAAGCTTGCCTTTGTTAGCCTTACTGTGCGTGGTTTTTGATTTGTCCCGCAACCAGTGAGATTAATAAGCAAAAAAGCCGTTAAAATAATTGAGAGTGCTAAAGAAATCCAGCTCTTTAACGCGTCATCCCGAACTTGTTTCGGGATCTGATGATTAGATCCTGAAATAAATTCAGGATGACATAATCCAATTCCTAGCCTATTCGCCTGCATCTGTTGATACCAACTGCCACATCTTATTCTTATTGTTGATATTTTTAGCAAATGTCCAAATATCCGTCACCACATTTATTCTTGAAGGATTGCCACCAATTAGTTGATTATCACTGAGTGATTTCATCACGCTAATTTGTTCACTAATAATTTTAACTGTGACCAACGCATTGTTTTTTTCTAACTCTGCATTAATAATATCACAAGACTTTACTGCAACAACTGCGACTTCTTTCTTTTGATTAGAAGCTATTAAACGGTCTATCTCTTTTTTGAAATCCTCATATACTTCTGCGGATAAAAGGTTTTCTAAAACTTCTTTGTCTTGTTCAGAAAATGCTTTAATTATCATTTCGAAAGCTGCTTTTGCTCCAACTACAAATTGGTCAGCAGTAAAGGTAACATCATTTATCCTAATTTTTTCAAACACTTGTCTTTGATTTTCTGGAAGGCTTGCTTCTAAAGCAGAAGCAATATCAATTTGCTGGATGATTTGTTTGCGAATATCAGTCTCATTTTCTGCCATAAAATCTTTAAATGCCAATTCAGATTCTTCGTTCCTTTCTTGATCGTATTGAGTATCGCCTAAAACTTTAAATAATCTTGAAATAATGAACGCTGCAATAATCGCAAAAAATATAATATCAAGCATGTTGCTTCTCTTTCTAAACTAGGATATAACTTCCCACTAATAATAATTATACTTGCCTATAAAGCAATAAATATCAGAGGCGTCATGGAAAACAATCAAAACACTTTTAATGTACTTACCCAATATATAAAAGATTTTTCATTTGAAAATCCTAAGGCACCAGCTTCTTTAACTATTGAAGGTCAAGGAAATATTAATGTTAGCGTCAATGTTAATGTTAATCAGGTGCAACAAGATACTTATGAAATAGAGCTTTCTGTGAACATATTAGCTGGGACAGAAGAAGAGAAAATATTTGTTCTAGAAATTAAATATGCAGGCCTATTTGCTATCAAATTAGAAGATCAAGCAGAACTTGAAAGAGTGTTATTGGTTCACTGTCCAAACATGTTGTTCCCTTACGTTAGAAGATTGATTTCTGATACAACTCGTGATGGTGGATTCTCTCCATTAATGTTGAATCCAGTTGATTTTATGGGGCTTTATCTTAAGAAAAAAGCTGATGAGCATCAGCCACAACCTGCTAATGAGTCGGTTAATTAGATCGTATCTTTAATTGTGAAATTTCTTTCAGTTGTCACAAAAGCAAAATAGTCATATTATTCTACTAGAACATATTTGGAGATATTAGATGAGTTACGATCCTGATAATATTTTTGCTCGAATTATTAGAGGCGAGCTGCCTGCAAAAAAAGTTTATGAAGATGATGATGTTTTAGCGTTTCATGATATTCATCCGTCAGCTCCTGTACATGTTCTGGTTTTGCCAAAACAGAAATATGTTTCCTTTGATGATTTCGCTGCAAAGGCTAAGCCAGAGGTGGTAGCTAATTTTTTCAAAAGAGTGCAGGAGATAGCAAAAAAATTGGGAGTTCACAAGACTGGCTATAGATTGATTTCTAATCATGGATCAGATGCTATGCAAACGGTTCCGCATTTTCACATGCATCTTCTAGGACAGAGAATGATGGGCCCATTAGTTGCAGGTGATACATATCATAGATAATTATGAAAAAACTTCGCCACTTATTGGAGGCATTAATTGTTTTTCCTCTATATTTAGTTCTGAAACTAATCCCGATGGATATTTCTTCTGCACTGGTCGGTAGAATGGCCGTAATAATTGGCCCATTTTTGAGAGTGAGCCAGATAGCTCAAAAAAATTTAAAACTTATTTTCCCAGAAAAAACTGAGCTGGATATCGCTGAAATTATAAATGGTGTGTGGAATAATTTAGGGCGAATGGTAGCGGAGTTGCCGCATATAAATTCGCTTGATGATAAGGAATTTAAGAGAAGAGTGAAGATTATCAACCCACCAAATAAAAATTTAAAATCTGCATTGTTTTTATCTGGGCATTACGGAAACTTTGAGATGGCAGCGCGTATTTTTAAAGCTGTGGATGTTAAGATAAATCTTATATACAGACCTGCTAACAATAGAATTGTCGATTGGCTAATTAATTCCCAAAGAGCAAAAAGTGGTGCAAGCCTGATCCCTAAAGGAAATGCAGGTGTGAGAATGGTCTTGGAGGCTTTAGATAGAGAAGAGTGTATAGGTCTTATGATCGACCAAAAGACGAATACAGGCATAGACGTACCCTTTATGGGTCAGAATGCAAAGACTACGCAGCTGCCGGCTAACTTAGCGTCCAAATATGAGTTGCCTATTTATTTTATGAGGATGGCAAGAAGGGAAGGTGCATATTTTGAGGTAGAATTTTCAGATCCGATAATGTACAAAAAGTCTCAAAAGCCGCATGAAATAATGGAAGACATGGCAAGTAGAATAGGTGAATGGATAAAAAAAGATCCGAAACAATGGTTTTGGGTTCACAAACGATGGGGAAAGTTATAGTATAAAATTAACTAACGTTAATCATTTATTAACCATTCGGTGATATAAATTGAAATACTAGAGAAGGCAAAGAGACATATGAAATCAGGAAATTCACAAGGACCTAAAAAAGCTTCACCCCTTACGGAATCGCTTGCAGCTTGTAGAACAATGTTCAAGTTCGCGTTGTTATTTGGGTGTGTTGTAAATATTTTAATGCTGGCTACGCCACTTTATTCAATGCAAGTGCTAGATAGAGTTATATCAAGCCAGAACACAGATACTTTATTGTTACTAACTTTAGTTATAGTTGGTGCATTATTGCTACTATCCTTGATTCAGTTGGCAAGAAGCTTTGCAATGAACCAAATGGGCGCCTGGTTTGAACAAACTCTATCATCTAAATTGTTCGCTAATTCAGTTAAGCTCTCAGTAGTCAGTAAAGCAGGGGGAAGCCAGCAGTTAAGAGACTTGCAAAAAGTTAAGACATTTTTGACTAGTCCGGCATTGATTTCGATTTTAGATATTCCTTGGGCGCTTATTTTTGTGATCGTGATGTTTATGATCCACACGGTTATGGGCATAATGACCATAGTAGGTGGTATAGTCCTAGTGTCTTTAGCAGTCATAACTGATAAAATGACGAAACCATTGCATGAAGCTTCAAACGAGCAATTCATAATTAGTATGCGTCAAGTTGATCAAGCCGCGAGAAATGCGGAAGTGGTGCATGTTATGGGAATGACAAATACTATAAATGACAATTGGCAAGAATTGAATAAGAGACTTCAAGCCTCTCAATCTTTGGTTAGCGCTCGTCAAGCTACCTTTATGGAAATAACTAAGTTTTTGAGAATGGTTTTACAAATCCTAGTAACTGGTGTTGGTGCCTACCTAGTATTAAAAAATGAAATGTCTACTGGTGCAATTATAGCGTGTTCCTCGCTGTCTGGACGCGCATTAGCGCCATTTGAATCTGCACTTGGAGCACTAAAACAGTTGGTTGATGCGAGAAAATCTTTTCAGCGTATTGAAGAATCTCTGGATAAATACACAGAAGAGGCCGAAAAAATGAGCCTGCCAGCGCCTGAAGGAAATATCATAGTGGAAAATGTCTACTTTGCTCCAATGAACTCAAATAAACACGTGCTTAAAGCGATTAACTTTGCTTTGAACAAAGGTGATAGTCTTGCCATAATTGGACCTAGCGCATCAGGAAAAACTACTTTGGCAAAAGTAGTAGTGGGAGTTTATGCTCCGCAGATTGGTTCCGTTAGGATAGATAATGCAAGTTTACAAGATTGGAAACGGGAAGAATTAGGCCAGCATGTTGGCTATTTGCCTCAAGAAGTTGAGCTTTTTAGCGGTACAGTACGTGAGAATATTGCTAGAATGCGTAAAGATGCTAAAGATGAAGATGTTGTGATGGCAGCAAAACTTGCAGGCGTCCATGATTTAATTCTTCAGTTGCCTAAAGGTTATGAAACTGAGATTGGTCCAGATGGAGCAATGCTCTCAGGTGGGCAACGTCAAAGAATTGGTCTTGCTAGAGCGTTTTTCGGAGATCCAAAAATGATTGTTTTGGATGAACCCAATGCAAACTTAGACAGCTTTGGTGAATTAGCCTTATCGCAAGCATTAGCTAGAGCAAAAGAGAAGAGTATTACGACAATAATTATTTCTCACAGAACTTCAATTCTAAGTGTTGCTGACAAAATATTAGCTATCAAAGATGGAACTATCGCTTTATTTGGTGATAGGAATGAGGTGCTAGAAAAAATGAATCAAGCTGCAAAAGCAGCCGCACCTGCTCCTGTAGCAGTTGATTTCACCAAGCGCAAAGAGGCAAACTAGTATGAGCATTAAAGATAAAATTATTGGAATAAAAAACGCTTTAGTGAATTCTGGATACGTTAGTGATGCAAAAAAGTTATTGTTTGCAAAAAGTGCGTCAGAAGCTGGTTTTGATAAAGAAATTAGCGCTGATTTATGGAAAGCAATATGGCCTTCTCTGCGCTTTGGATTGACGACTTTAGGTGTAGGTTTCTTATTGTTTGTAGTGTGGGGAGGATTGGCTCCGCTTGATCAAGCTGCAATTGCCCCTGGTACCATAGTGCTCAGTGGGAATCATAAAACTATTCAGCATAGAGAAGGTGGGGTTGTTGCTGCAATTCATGTGAAAGATGGTATGGAAGTTCTAGAAAACCAAGTGCTAATGGAATTAAATGATACCAATGAAAAAGCAGAAGTGCAGGTATTGGGCAGCCAGCTTTTGTATACTCTTGCAATTGATGCAAGACTCAAAGCAGAACAAGAAGGCTTGGAAAAAATAGAGTTTGATCCGAGTATTTTTGATATTAATAACTCGGAAATAAATAAAACATTACAGGCACAAACAACTCTATTTGATGTAAGACGCGCAGCAGTTGCTGGAAAACTCAGTGTACTTCGTGAAAAGATTACTCAGTTTCAGGAACAAATAATGGGATCTGAAAAGCAGCTAGAGTCAAATGAAGCGCAGATGAAATCTGTAGAAAGCGAAGTCAAAAGTCAACAGGAGCTCTTAAACAAAGGTTTGGCATTACGTCCGAGATTAAATGAGCTTCAAAGAAGATTGGATGAATTGATGAGTCAGAAGGCTCAGCTTAAAACTCAAGTTGCAAGCTTGCGCCAGAATATTGCTGAGGCACAGTTGGAAATGCTAAATGCTGAAAATGATTTTCAACAAAATGTAGCCTCAGAATATAAAGAAAATCACTCACAATTGCTAAAGCTAAGAGAGCAATATAATGCTGCGAGAGATAGGCTTGATAGAACTAAAATTAAGTCACCTTCAAAAGGTATCGTAACGGATTTGCAAAATCACACTATTGGTGGAGTGATTGGACCAGGCAGCAAAATTATGGATATTATCCCTCAAGATGACACCTTGTTAGTGGAGGCTAAGGTAAATCCTCAGGATATTGACAGTGTTCATGTTGGATTATTAGCTAGAGTACAGTTGGGCGCGTTTAAAGCTAAATTAGTGCCGCGTATTAATGGCAAAGTAGTTTATGTAGCGGCTGACGTTTATAAAGATCCACATGGTCAGCAGCCGCCATTCTATTTGGTGAGGGTTGAATTGGATCAAAATGAGATCAAGTCCCTGCGGGCGGAAATCAAATTGTTTCCAGGAATGCCAGCTTCGGTGTTTATTGTTAAAGGTGAAAGAACATTCTTGCAATATTTGATTAGTCCAATCAGAGATAGTTTCTATAAGGCCTTTAAAGAAACATAAAACGCTTTAGATCTTCTTGAGTTTTTTCTCCAGTGTTATAACTAATAAAGGGATTAGACTTGTCGCAATCATACTGATAATTGCTAGTTTTTCTATGTTAATAAGCTGAAAGTTTGCCCCTTCTTTTAATATTATGCTTGAGCAAAAAGCACCCATACCGCTTCCTATATTAAGAGAAACGTTATAGATAGAAAAGAAGCTTGCTCTATCATGTGGAGAGGGAATTTTCGAGCATAATGAGCTAAAGACAACGTTTCTAGATGATAAACTTAGCATAAACAATACAAAGAAAATAAGAATTGGTAGTTGTAAGTTTTCAGAAATAAATCTGAAGTACAGAGCAAATAACATCGTTAAAACAAGGTATGAGATGATTGTGGAATGGTTGTGTTTATCAGACAATTTGCCCAAGAATCTTACGCCGAAAAAGCTGATGCATCCGCCAATCATAAATAATAAGCCGAGTTTTTCTCTTGGGTAATCTAAGTTGAAAATGAAGAAATTTGCGAAATTTGGTATTAAGCAAAACCCAGCAAATAAGGAGATGAAATTCGTTAAAAAGGCCAGTAAATATATTTTGTTAAAAAAGATATTCTTGTATTTAGTGAGAGCTGTTATTGGTAGTAAATGGTGCAGATGGTTATCCATTGTTGGGATTTTTTTTAAGATAAATACAAAAAGCGATAATTCGAATAGTAAGTTCATAGCAAATGCAGTTTCCCAGTATCCTGAGTAGTGTGAAAGTTCTAGGCCCAACGGTATGCCTATCGCTGCCACGATTGGAAAAGAGCTCATTGCCTTCCCTAATGCCGCTCCTCTTCTTTCTACAGGGATGTTATCAGTTATGATTGCTAGGCCAGTTGTGGTTAGAGTGCCAGCAAATAATCCTGCAATAATCTTGGCAATTAGAAAGCTTTTGAAATCATATGAGAATATGGTTGCAATATTGCTTATAATTAGACCTACAAGGCAGATTTTTAGAACTTTTTTACGATCATGATTGTCAATAAAAGTTACTACTGCAAAGCCAGCCAAAGCCGAGGTGAGAGAAAAAGTACCAGCAAGAATTCCTACATCAGAGGACATAATTCCTAGTTCTACAATATAATCTGGTGATAGAGGGTTGATTATCACGAATTCAAACATCGTAACGTAGTTAATTAGAAACACTACCCAGATCAATGTCTTTTCAGAAACTTTACAATCAATTACCTGTTGACTCATATAGAGCTATTGCCGCCGCATTTGATACGTTTAAACTATCGGTATTTAAAATAGGGATTTTTATTAGTACATCGCAGTTATCTCTAACCAGATTCCTAATTCCTTCCCCTTCCGAACCTAACACTAGTACAACCTTATCATATTTTTTTAGTAATTTGATATCATCTTTTGCGTTGCCATCTAGCCCAAATACCCAGTATCCATGTTTTTTAAGGGTTTTGAATGCATTGGAAAGATTCGCTTCAACACATATATCTACTTTCTCAAGTGTTCCAACTGATGCTTTTGATAAAGCAGCTGTTTCTGAAGCAGAATTATTTTTAGTTGTGATAATTGCATCAGTATTAAATGCACAGGCAGATCGTACTATTGCACCAAAATTTTGAGGGTCAGTGATGTTATCTAAAGCTAATATTATTGATTTGCTTTTAGAGTTAGTTTTTTTGATTACATCCACTAGTGAAACAGGATCAAGAGGGGAGACCATGAGCGCTATACCCTGATGCGTAGCGGTACTAAGGCCGCTGAGTTTTTCAATTTCTTTTGATTCTACAATATGAACGTTGCAGCCTATTTCTTTCGAAGTAAACTGCATTAAGCTAGATAACTCATCTTTACAAGACTTCGTGATCAAGAGTTGATAAAATTTGCGGCGAGGATTGTTCAATGCGGCGATAACAGAGTGTTTGCCGCACATCCAGTAATTATTTTTTGTCATTATTTGTTTCTTCTGAAGGGTATAAAGTTGTTTTTACGTTTTTTTTAAAAATGATCTCATCATATGAATTCAGAGTTTTAAAAGTATCAGCGGTAATATGCCCTTTATTGCTCTGAACTTCAACTCCATTCTCTCCGGCAGCATCTCGATCTTTATAAAAAATTTTTGCTTTGTCAGTCAGTATTGTATACTGAGAATCTACATTAATTTTGATGTCACCTTCTAAATCAAGCTCATTCTTATCCAAGGCAATCCACGCGGATTTTGATGTCATAGTAATGAATGAATTATCGTCTGTCTTAATATCTGAATATACTTGGCTTAGTGTAAGATTGTTTTTATCTCTCTGCTCACCAACATCTGCTATGATGGTGTATGGTTGATTTTTATTATCCATTCCATAAAATTTGGGCTTCTCGATTCTAGGTTCTTCGCTTGGTAAAACATTGTCTTCTGATGACGAGTCGGCACCATAAAAAAATTTAAGTTTTTCGTGTTGAGAATTATATATTGGCAATGCAAGAACCAATAACAATAAACCAAACGAGGCAACTCCTAGTAAATACTTGAGGAACTTAATTCGTATTAGGTATGTAGAAATATCGATGTTCATTAAGCTACCTTAGCTCTTAGAATGTCATGCATTTGAACAGCTCCAATTGGCTTCTTATTTTCTACAACCATAAGTACTGTTATTGACTTCTTGTTCATAATACCAAGTGCTTCAGATGCGTATGCATCTTTTTCTATAGTCACTGGATTTTTAGTCATGATGTCTTTAACCAATGTAGTCTGAAGATTAGTATCAATATTTCTTCTTAAGTCCCCATCAGTAAAGATTCCTGACAATTCACCGTTGCTATTAAGTATTCCAACGCTACCTAAGCGTTTTTTTGTCATCTCTAGCAATGCATCTATCGCTAATGTTGATTCATTGACTAGAGGAAGTTCTTCGCCTTTATGCATAATATCTGCTACTTTAAGCAATTTTGCACCTAACTTGCCACCAGGATGATAAATCTTAAAATTGCATTTAGTGAAGCCCCTTTTTTCGTGAAGGACAACAGCTAATGCGTCGCCTAATGCAATCATCATGGTAGTGGATGTTGTTGGCGCTGAAATGTTTGAAGCTTCTGGAATTTCAGGCATTACGATTTTAATATCACTCGCATTAATTAGCGTAGAGTTCCTTTTCCTAGCTATGCCAATAATTGGGATCGAAAATCTTTTACAGTAATCAATAATGTTGCTTAACTCGTCTGACTCTCCAGAGTTGGAAAGTAGCATTACTACATCATCTTCTGTGATCATTCCTAAGTCGCCATGGCTTGCTTCCGAGGCGTGTACGAAAATAGATGGGGTGCCTGTTGATGACAAGGTTGCAACGATTTTGCGCGCTACATGTCCGCTTTTACCAATACCACTAATTATGAGTCTGCCTTGGCATTTAAAAATACATTCGATTGCGGCTGAGAATTGTTCGTCAAGAGATTCTGCTAGTGCCATAAGGCCTTGCATTTCTTGCTCTATTACACTTTTTCCTTGTTGCAGAGCATTTATATCTATTTTATGGACAGCGCTGGTCATTTAGGAACTCTTCGATTGTGAATACTGGGCATTGTATCACAAATCTATAAAAAAATAAATCATTAGGTTATTGGTTAAAAGTATATTAAAGTTTGAGCTAAGTAATGCAAGTTGGTGAATTGGTTTGGCCAGTCAAGTTATTGAAATAGATAAAGTTGTTAAGGTCGCACGAGATGCTGGCGATATAATAATGAAGTATTATGATCAGTCGAATTTAGACGTAGAGCAAAAAGACGATAAATCTCCAGTCACAATTGCTGATAAAAAGTCGAGTGAATTTATTGAGAAAGAGCTATATAAAATTCATAAAAATATTGTCTGCATAACAGAAGAAGCAGATCCGAAGTATAATACAAATTTATTGTTAAATAATAAGTCATATTGGTTAGTTGATCCAATTGATGGAACATGGTCATTTATTCGTAAAAGAGGTGTCTTTACAGTGAATATTGGCTTTGTAAAAAATGGCCAACCAATTTTTGGAGTAATTCATTCCCCTCTGGATGGGAATACTTATTATAATATACCGCAGGAGGGCTCTTTTAAAACTGACGGTGTGCAGACAAACCAAATATTTACTAAATTTTCTAAAAAGAATGCGTATGACTTTTTGGTTTCTCATCAAAATATCAATCAAAAAACTTCTGATTTCATTAATACATATCCAGTAAAAACAATTACGCCAATACCTAGCTCTATTAAGCTGTGTATGCTGGCGGAAGGAAATGGCGACATATATCCGCGTTTTAAACCAACTTATATTTGGGATACAGCCGCGGGACATGCGATACTTAAGGAAGTCGGTGGAGAGGTTTATAATACAAAGAATCAACCATTAACTTACGCAACTCAACTTGAGAATCCAAGTTTTATTGCAGTTGCTGCATCTGAAATTAGTATCAATGAAGTATGAAAAAAAATTTCCTACCTGATCCAGATGTAAGCAGTGATAGCGATTATGCTGATATTAGTCTTGATACGGCTAATTCATCTACAAGTTATAAAAAACCAGAGTTTGTAGAGCAGTGGCAAGCTTCGTTATTAGGTGTGAATGATGAAACTGATTCGTTTAAATCTTTATTCCCTAATGCTGGAAGTCGAGGGTTCCCTGATGCATTTAAGAAAATTCTTGGCAACAAGCAGCCAACTTTAGGACTAATACTTGATAAAAGAGATGAATCTGCTGCCGAAGAAAAAAAACGCAAGAAGCTTGAAGAGTTAAATAGTATACAAAGATTTGTAGCGCAGTGTTTAGCAAGCAAACAAGGAAGCTTCAGTCTCAGAATGTATGTTTATTATATAGTGGGTGCGGTTTTACCTTCTATAGCTGCAATGCCAATATTCCCTTCAGAAGAAGATGAGAATTTCACTCCAGTCCAGAAAATACTTTTTCAATATAATATATTATTTACTAATATTTTATTTGTCGCCTCTACAATTCTAACTCGGATTTTTGTAGCGCGTGCTGGAAGGATTGGAGAGAGTGTAGATAGGCTTAATAAGACATATGAAGATCTAGATCTGTACTTAAAAGAATGTTGTCACATAAATGTTGTAGATTACGAAAATGTTGAAAAATACATTGTAAGAGAAGATTTGCAGAAGATAAATTATATCATAGCGAATGCATGGTATGCATTCGGTATTAGCGCTAAGGTGAGGGATTGGGAAGCTATTAATAAATACAGGATTGCAGAGGCTTCCGCCAATATGAAACGAGCGCTGATTGCATATTTGATTAGTGCAAGAAAATCCAAGTATAAAGGAGAGCTATTCTCAGATGAGTTTATTTTAAAGATTTCAAGTGAATTCAGCTCCATACTATTCACCTCCTATGAGGAGCAAAATTGGCTACAAAAAATTACAAGCTTCCATATGGCCTGGCATTTAAGTTTTTTTAAAATGCCAAGTTTTTTAGATTTTTCGCGTGGCATCTCAAAAATAGCTACTCTTGTAAATCATTGGAAAACATTTGCTGCAAATCAGGAAGAAAAAAACGATCAGTTTATACTGAACTTTGCTGGTATGAACCAAATGTATATGAAATTTTCTACTTTTAGATCGTTTTATGAAGTTGATGGAAATTCTGAGGCAACCAGATTATTAAAATCTGTTGGGGAATCAATAGCAAAACGGGTTGGAAAAAAAACTGCTTGGTATTACACCATTTCATTAGGTGTGGTAAGTTCATTGTTGGGAGGGTTACCTTTACTAACATCCTTGTATCAAAGACAGGATTTATTTGGTGTAGCCTTCTATTTTGTAGCGCCAATAGCTTTCGTATTATTTTTAGTGTGTGAAAAGATGAACGTAAAAATTCAAAATTCTGAGCAAAAATATAAAGATCTGTATGAGGAGTATGAGAAGAGATTACGCGAATTGGTAGATAATAATAAAGTTAATGTGACTGAATTTGAAGCTGATACATTGAAACAAGACAAGATAGAAGATAACGAATCATTTAAATCATCGCAAAAAATTATAGCAAATACTCTGCTCAAAATTAATCTAAATCAGTATTCAGAGAAAGAAAGAGTTCTGATTACAGTGACATTGTTTAACTCATTTTCTGACTTTTTGTTAGCTGGAAATGCATTGCCTGACACAGATAAAACCGGGATTTTAAGCGCGCGATTAGCTGATTATATACAATCACACACTTCATATAATTTAATTGGTAGCTTATACCGTGCATCGCCAGCACGCTCGCACTTAAAGGGGAATCTTAAACCAGACACTATTCAAAGTATAATCAAAGAGGTCGGACGGTGCTCTATTCAGGAGTTATCTAGTTGTCAAGCTAGAACCTCTTCTTATGCCGATTATGTTATGATAAGAAACGCGGCTTATGAAGGAGCCGTATCATATGTCTAGAGTTTACTCAGACATAATATTGGAAGGTAGTTGGGCGATCTTTGCTTCATTTTTATGAATGATTTTAAGCAATTTTAGTAAAATTTCTTGTTTCAACTTATAGAAATCTTCAGTTTCAACAATCTTGGTGAATGCCATTAATGTAATATTTAATGATGTAGTGGAAACATCATTAAGGTTTATAATCACGGGCAGAGTTGAATCTATTGCTTTGTGACTTCTCAGCATTTTTTCAGCTTCCTTTGATATGTTTGTTATGACTTCATAATCTTCATGTCTTAGGCCCACAGTTTCCATAATTCTGCGATGTGACATCCTTGATGGGTTTTCTATAGATATTGTGTTGAAAACTGAATTTGGAACATAAAGAGGACGTTTATCTAATGTTCTAATCATGGTGGCACGGAAGCTTATATTCTCAACGTATCCCTCGATTTCTTTGTCTGGAGAGCGTATCCAATCGCCTACCTTAAAAGGTTTATCCATGTAAATCATTACTGCGCCAAAAAAATTAGCCAAGAAGTCTTTTGCAGCAAAGCCAGCTGCAATACCACCACCACCAACGAATGCAAGTACAGCACCGACGCTGAACCCCATCGATTGCATGGTTGCAAGGCCAGTTAAGACAAGCAAGGTGATATTCATCACTTTGCTTAATGCGCCAATTGTTGTTGGGTCAAGTTTGCTTTTTCTGGTTTTAAAACGTGTCAGCCAAAATTTTTCAATCTGCTTAATCAATCCAAAGAAGAACCAAGAAATTGCTAGAATAATAACAATGCTTCTGCCTGATTTAATAAGACCAATACTCTCAAATTTTAATATTGAGACGGCGTGCTCAATTATGAATATAATTGCTGTCATCCAAATTAAAAGTAGTAGAGGTTTGCGCACAGCTTCTATCAATGCATCGTCCCAGAAATAATCTGTTGTGGCGAACCTATTAATTAATTTTTTACACAGCCAATTTACAAATACTGTTAAAAACATAGTAATTAATAGCAGTATCGACACCTCTAGGCCAATATCTAGATATTCGTGTTTTGCCAAGTATTCTGAATGTATTAGGCTACTGATTCTCATTTTTTAATTTCGCTAAGTTTTTTCTCTATAATCTGCTCATAAAAGCTATAAGGCTTTGCTCCTGAGAATCTCTCCCCATTTATAAAGAATGTAGGTGTTTGGTCTATTTCAAGGGAGTTATTTGCTTTCATAGCGCGCGCTAGAATGAAGTCTTCAAGTTTTTTGTCATTGGTGCACTCTTTATATTTTTCATCAGTTAATCCACCAAGTTTGGCAATTTTTTCTAGAGGGTACATATACTCTCTTGTGAATGCCCACATGTCTTGCCATTCAAATAATGTGCTAACAAAATCAAAATATCTATCATTCCCACCACAATGTGCAATTTTTGCTGCTAATAGCGCTGCTGAATTTAAGGGGAAATCTCTTAGTACATACTTAACTTTGCCATTCAATATGTATTTTGATTTTATGTGTTTATAAACATCCTTGTGAAAATGCCCGCAATGTGGACAGCTCAAAGAAGAGTATTCTATTATTGTAATAGGTGCTTTTGGATCGCCCATCACAACATCATCAGCTTGAATTTCTAGAATTCGAGGATCGTTTATCTTTGGAATCTCTCCACTTGCTGCTGAATTTGGAACTTTCGTTGCGTCAACTAATGCTGCTTCACCAGCGTTAGAGCTTAAAGGTATTATAATGAACAAAGCTACTGCTAGCTTCAAAAAATTGGTCATAACTTGATCCTAAATTATCTAGTATAAATCTAGACTCCAAAATCATTAAAAACAAGATTTTAGTAATTTTTTAAAAGCTTTAATTCGGTGGTGACCAACTTTATCTCTTTCTTTTTGAGACATTAATCCAAAGCTTTTTTTAGCTCCCTTAGGCACGAATATTGGTTGGAATCCAAAACCAGGGGCATCTCTTAATTCAAAGTTCAAATTTCCCTCAATCACACCTTCAAAGGTTTCTAGGTGGCCATCTTCAGGCCAATATAATGATAATGCACAAACGCAATGTGCCTCAGGAAGTTTGTCATTACAGCCAACTAGTTTCAGTTCTCTTTGGATTCTTGTCATGGCTGTCTTGAAGTCTTTATTTGGCCCAGCCCACATTGCAGTATGTACACCAGGTAAGCCACCCAGAGCATCGATACAAACTCCTGTATCATCTGCTAGAGCTGGGAGTTTTGATTTCTCGCCGTAGTATCTAGCCTTAAGTTCGGCGTTACCAATGAAAGTTTTTTCTGTTTCATCAGGTTCGCTTATGCCTAGTTCTTTAGGTGTTACAAGCTCAATATCAAGCTTGTTAGCTTCAAAATAGTAAGTCAGTTCAACAATCTTATCTTTATTGTTCGAAGCAATTAATAGTTTTTTGCCTTTAAATTTTCTAGCCATGATCTACACATATTTCGGAGTTGGCATTATAGACAAAAAACTGTATCTATCAAGTATGTGTTGTTTATAAATTTTTTGTAGAGATATATGTCATTTGTATTATGTATTTTAGATGGTTGGGGATATAGCGAAAAAAAAGAGTATAATGCTATAGCTAAAGCGTACACTCCAAACTACGACTTCTTGCTTAAAAACCATCCGCATACATTGTTAGAGTGTTTTGGTGAATCTGTAGGATTGCCAGAAGGGCAAATGGGAAATTCTGAAGTTGGACACATAACTATTGGGGCAGGGCGAATAGTGTATCAAGACTTACCCAAAATTTCTAAATCAATAGAGAGTGGTGAGTTTGCAAAAAAACAAGGTATTAAAGATGTCATTAGAAGCTTGCAAAATAATGGTGGGATCTGCCATATAATTGGCTTGATATCAGATGGTGGTGTGCATTCCCATATTGACCATATCATAGCTCTAAATCAGATTATGTCGTCACAAAAAGTTCCTGTTAAGCTGCATGCTGTTGCTGATGGAAGAGATGTTGCACCACAATCTGTGATTAAATATTTAGAAAAATTACATGCTGCCAAAGTAGATATTGCCTCACTAATGGGGCGGTTCTACTGTATGGATCGCGATAAACGTTGGGATAGAACTCAGAAAGCCTATGATGCAATTGTAAATGGTGAGGCACCAAAATATTCAGATATAATTTCAGCAGTTACGGAATCTTATAATAATGATGTTGATGATGAATTTATTAAGCCGATAGTTGCAGATGGATATTCAGGTGTTAAAAGTGGTGATGCAATAATAATCGCTAATTTTAGAGCTGATAGAGTAAGGCAAATATCTCACGCCTTATGCGATATAAAATTTGAAGAATTTAAAACACGTAGTTTAGAATTATCTCATGTAATTTCAATGACGGAATACTCAGAAGTATTGGCAAAAATGATGCAGCCACTATTTGTCAATGAAACTCCTAAAAATACTTTGGGTGAAGTGATTTCGTCTTTAGGAATGAAGCAGTTGCGTGCCGCTGAGACAGAGAAATACGCTCATGTTACTTATTTCTTTAATGGTGGGAGAGAACAGCCATTTGAAGGAGAAGATAGAATTCTTGTTCCATCTCCCAAGGTTGCAACTTATGACTTGCAGCCTGAGATGTCTGCCCAAGAATTGACTGATAAGCTTGTAGAAGCGATTCGTAGCAAGAAGTACAATTTTATTTGTATAAATTTTGCTAATCCAGATATGGTTGGGCATAGTGGGAATATCGAATCGACTATACTGGCAATAAATAAAGTGGATGAGTGTTTGGGGCGTATTACCAATGCTGTGCAGGAGATTAGTGGCGAGATGTTAGTTACTGCTGATCATGGAAATGCAGAAGAGATGATGGATGAAGTAAATCATCAGCCTTTGACATCTCATACTTTAAATAAAGTTCCACTAATTTATTTTGGGAGTAAAAAACTTTCTCTAAACAATGGTGGGTTGTCGAATGTTGCTCCTTCAATCCTCGAATTAATGGGCATTAAAAAGCCAGCAGAGATGAATGCGCGAAGCTTAGTACAAACTCGGTAAGACTACTAAATTCGTTGAAACAAAGCCTAAAATGGGTTAAACCTTTAGCAGGAACAAGGAGATATGTATGGAAAATGCAGTGAGAATACCTGAGTTAATTGAATCAAAAAGAAAAGCTGCGAAGTTTGGTGGGGGGCAAGAAAGAATCGATAAGCAACACGAGAAAGGCAAACTTACAGCTCGTGAAAGGATAGATGTGCTGTTAGATCCTGATTCGTTTGAAGAAATAGGGATGTTTGTTGAACACCGTTGCACAAATTTTGGAATGGATAAAAGCCATAATCCTGGTGATGGTTTGGTTGCGGGATATGGTACTATAAATGGGCGTGTTGTAATGGTTTATAGCCAAGATTTTACTGTGCTTGGTGGAACATTAAGTGAGATGAATGCAAAAAAGATTTGTCAATTGCAAGATGCCGCACTAAGAATGGGGGCGCCGATTATTGGCATAAATGACTCGGGTGGAGCAAGAATTCAAGAAGGTGTGGACTCTTTAAGTGGTTATGGAGAGATATTTCAACGTAATGTTGATCTCTCGGGAGTAGTGCCACAAATATCATTGATTATGGGGCCTTGTGCAGGTGGTGCTGTTTATTCACCAGCATTAACTGATTTTACATTTATGGTTGCAGGGTCTTCGTATATGTATGTAACAGGCCCTGACGTAGTTAAGACCGTTACGCATGAAGAGGTGACTCATGAGAAATTGGGTGGTGCATCGGTGCATGGTACGAAGAATGGTGTGTGTGATGGAGTTTTTGAAAATGATATTGATATGCTCCAACAAATGCGCAGACTATTTAATTTCCTTCCTTCATGTAATAAGGGAGGAGTGCCTGTAAGGCCAACATTAGATCCAGCTGATAGGGTTGAGATGTCTTTGGAGACATTGATTCCAGAGAATCCAAACAAGCCATATAGTATGAGAGTGCTCATCGAAAAGATAATTGATGAAGGGGACTTCTTTGAAATAAAGCCAGATTATGCCAAAAATATAATTACTGGTTTTGCACGGCTTGAGGGTCGTACGATCGGAATAGTTGCGAACCAGCCGATGCATTTAGCTGGTTGTCTAGACATTAATGCTTCTGTTAAAGCGGCAAGATTTATAAGATTCTGTGATGCATTTAATATTCCTATTCTAACTCTGGTAGATGTACCGGGGTTCTTACCTGGTGTTGATCAGGAGCATAATGGAATAATAAAACACGGAGCAAAACTATTATATGCGTATGCCGAATCGACTGTTCCTAAAATTACTTTGATTGTGAGAAAGGCATATGGTGGTGCTTACATTGTTATGAATTCAAAGCACTTGAAAGGAGATCTAAACTATTCTTGGGCCAACGCTGAGATCGCAGTGATGGGTGCGAAGGGTGCTGTGGCTATTTTGCATCGTGATGCAAAAGATGAGGAGGTTATGAAAAAGAAGCTTTCTGAATATCAAGAAAAATTTGCTAACCCTTTATTCGCCGCATCGCGTGGATATATTGACGATATAATTAGGCCGTATAATACTAGATGGAAGTTATGTAAGGCATTCGCTATTTTAGAGAAAAAAGCGGTACAGAAACCTTGGAAAAAACACGATAATTTGCCACTATAGAATGGTAGAAAAAAATCTGAAACTAGGGCATCGAAAAAGACTTAAGGAGAAATTCTTAAAAGTTCCAATTCGCAGTCTTGCCGACTATGAGATTTTAGAATTGGTTTTATTTGATGTTTTTGCGCGTTGCGATACCAGAGAAATGGCAAAACTCTTGATAAATAAATTTGGCTCTGTGGCTGGTGTTTTAAATGCTGAGCCAATTGAGCTTAAGCAAATTGAAGGGATAGGCGACAATGCGGTATTTCATCTGAAATTATTGTTAGATTTGTTCTCAAGGCTTTACATGCCAGTTTCTGAAGATAAGCCAGTATTAAGTAATTGGCATAGTGTTATTAACTACTGTAATTTAACTATGGGTTTTAGAAAAACTGAATGTTTTCGAGTGCTTTATCTTAACAAAAAAAATATGCTGATCTCGGATGAATTATCAGAAGGTGGAACCGTAGACAAAGTTCAAATTTATCCTAGAGAAATTGCCAAAAGAGCTATTGAGCATTCAGCATCTGCTATAATTTTAGTTCACAATCATCCAAGCAGTGAAGCTAAGCCGTCTGCTGAAGATATTGAGATGACAAAATCTATTGCAAATGCGCTCTCACCACTCTCCATAAAGGTCCACGATCATTTAATCGTCGCCAATAATAACCACTACTCGTTTAGAGCAAGCGGTTTGTTGTAGTGAGTCAGAGAATACTGGCTTAAAAATTAGCGGCTTCTGCATTATCGTTGCTTGAAGATTCAGATGAAGGACTCTCAGCTAACTTCTCGGCAATTTTAGCATGGTTACTGCGAATCTTTTGTTCAATTTCTTCAGCTATCTTTGGATGATCTTTTAGGTATTGCTTAACATTCTCGCGACCTTGACCAATACGCTCGCCATTATATGCAAACCATGAACCAGACTTTTCAATTATTTCAGCTTTTACGCCTAAATCGATTATTTCACCAATCTTAGAAATACCTTCCCCGTATATGATGTCAAAATCAACAGTTTTGAATGGAGGGGAAACTTTGTTTTTAACAACTTTTACACGTGTTTGGTTACCAATAATTTCTTCTTTATCTTTCAGTGCGCCAACTCTTCTTATATCTAATCTTACAGAGCAGTAAAACTTAAGAGCGTTACCACCAGTTGTAGTTTCTGGGTTGCCAAACATAACGCCAATTTTCATCCTGATTTGGTTGATGAAAATTAGAATTGCTTTTGATTTAGATATAGATGCTGTCAATTTGCGAAGAGCTTGGCTCATTAAGCGAGCTTGTAAGCCCATATGACTATCGCCCATCTCGCCTTCAATTTCTGCCTTAGGTACGAGTGCTGCAACGCTGTCTACAATTACCAAGTCAACTGCACCTGAGCGTACTAATGTGTCGGCAATTTCCAAAGCTTGCTCTGCGTTATCAGGTTGAGATAAAATCAAATCTTCGATTTTTATACCAAGTTTTTTTGCGTAAATTGGATCTAAAGCATGTTCTGCATCGATGAATGCGCAAACGCCACCAGCTTTTTGTGCTTCGGCAATAGCATGCAATGTTAATGTTGTTTTACCAGAGCTTTCAGGACCATAGATTTCAATTATTCTGCCTCTAGGAAGTCCACCAACTCCTAATGCCATGTCTAAGCTAAGTGAGCCAGTAGATATAACTTCTATCTTATCTTGCGATTCCTTTTGGCCAAGCTTCATTATAGAACCTTTGCCGTACTCTTTTTCAATTTGGCTTAATGCTGATTGTAACGCTTTTAATTTTTCACTAGACATGATCTACCTTGTATTTTTTACTAGCCTGCATTTTGGAGTAAACAAAACTTATTGCAAGTGATTTTTATTTAAACTTATTTCCACCTCAAGTATTTTATATTGAGTTGGTCATAGTTCGTTGATAGTCTTATATTATATTGTCCTTATCTCATAAAATTATGTTCGGGAATGATAGAGATTATACTAAACCCCCACAACCTTCTGTAAAGCCAACTGAAGAAAAAATATCAGAGCCTTCAAAGTCATCAGAATCTATTCCTCGATTGACAGCTTGGGATGTTATTAAACTTTCATTCTTTGGAGTTTTAATTGGTAGCTTTATTGTTTATTTTACCTGTAAATGGACTTGGGGAAATACATTAGAGAATATTAATTTTAATAATGATTTTAATTATTTAATGAAGTCTGCTGTATCTGTTCCTGTAGATATAATTGATCCAGCTAATAATGGTAAAATTGTTTTGGTTAATGGAGTTCTTGAATCTAGTGATATTTTACAAGACAAGCATTTTGGAGTGAGTACTCAGGCATTGCAGTTAGTGCGTTTGGTAGAGATGTATCAAAAGGTAAACGTAGGCGCTGGTAAAGGCGCAAGAACAGAGATGAAATGGACTGATCGTCTTTATTCTAATGATGAGAACCCATCTAAAAAAGAGTATGGGACGCAGGTTGTATATGCAAATGAATTAAAGGTAGGTCAATTTAAAGTGTTACCTGAGGCTTTATCTAAAATAAATACCGAGGGAAAAGACTACTATTACAATGCTAAAGACTATCAATTATTAGATAAGAATTTTAAGAACAATAATAACCCGCCTATTGAAGATGTTGTAAAAGGTGAATTAGATCTATTTTATATTCACAATAAGTATACAAACTTTCCCCTAAGTCAGAGTAATTATGATGCGATTGATGAGGATTTAAAAGGTAGGTTTAAGCTTGTTGATGAGGTATATGCAACTGGCGATTTGAGTTCGCCTAGTATTGGTGATTATAGAATTAGGTACTTAGTTATGAATCCTATTGAGGTAACAATGATAGGAGTTCAGAATAACGATTCTCTAGATTTTTTAAAGATTGGTGATGATTATTATAAAATGATAAGAAGTGGGAAGCATACAGTCCAAGAAATGATGGATTTTGAGAAAGATAATGTAGACGCTGGATTTTCTATCGCTAGATTTTTTCAGTGGTTGTTTCTATCTTTTGGAATATTTTTAGTTCTTAATCCTTTTAGAGTGCTAAAAGATAATAATTCGTTTGTAGGGAGAGTTACAAGGATTGGTATCTTGCCTATAGCAATTGTCTTATCTTTGTTAGTTGTTGGTTCAGCCTCATTGCTAAATACGATTTTTTAGTTGATCACGTTTTTTGGAGAAAAAGTCTTTAAGTAGTTTTCCGCATTCTTCTTCCATCAATCCACCGTATACCTCTGGTTTATGGTGACAGCTTGATGCGTTAAAAATACGCGCTCCATTTTCCACTCCGCCACCTTTAGGATCGTATGCGCCGAAATAAACTCTGCGAATTCGAGATAATGATATAGCATGCGCACACATAGGGCAGGGCTCAAGTGTGACGTACAGGTCGCACTCAGTTAACTTATTGGATTTAAGTTTCTTTGCAGCTTTGGTTAATGCTATAATCTCTGCATGAAAAGTTGGGTTGCATTTAGATTCTGTTAAATTATGGGCTTTGGCGATTATTTTGTTCTTGCATACAACTACAGCGCCAACTGGCACTTCGTCTGACATAGAAGCCTTTTTGGCCTGTTTTAAAGCCTCAATCATGTACTTGTTGTTAAAATTCATTTATGTATAATTAATCTGGATATTAATAACTATGTCATACTGAACTTGTTTCAGCATCTACAAATTGAGATCCTGACACGAAGTGCTGCGAAGCTAAATAAATTCAGGATGACAACTATAATGAAAATTACATAAATGAAATACATATTTCTATCTCTAATTTTATTCGTGAACCTTGCTAATGCTGGGGATTTACCTCACGGAAGTTTATTCGCTGCGAAAATAATAGATTTGGATACCGATGAAGTTGTGTATGAAAAACAGCCTGATATGTTACTTATGCCTGCTAGTAGCCAGAAAATTGTTACATTATACTCTGCACTTCGGTTGATAGACGTTGATGATGCTTTTAAAACCTCGTTGTATACAGATGGGACAATCAAAGATGGTAAGATCAATGGCAATCTATACTTTAAGTTTAATGGTGACCCAGAGTTTACGACTCAAAAATTAGAAAGAATGATTGAGACACTCAGAGTTCTAAAAGTGAATTCAATTACAAAGGATGTAGTTATCGATGACAGCGAGTATGATGATGAATTTTTCGGCCATGGTTGGCCAAGTGATCAAACTAAGTTCTGTTATTCAGCGCCTATCTCGGCGATTATGCTAGATAGAAACTGTTACAGGGTTTCAGTTCATAAAAATGCAAAATCAGCGAATTTTAGGCTTGAGCAGTTTCCATCGTTTGCAAAAATTATTAATAAAGCCAAGATGACAGAGATGAGTAATCTATGTGAGTTTGAGCTAAGGGCATTTGGTGATAATAGTTATGTTTTAGATGGGTGCTATCAGCATAAAGATTTACCAGAAGATTTGAATATAGCGATGCAGAATCCAAGAAAAAATGCATTGGAAACTATACACTATATTTTAAAAGCAAAGAAAGTTTCTTTTAAGGGTATTAAAATTGGATCTACTCCATCTGGCGCTAAGGAGTTGGCGTATTATAAATCGCGTCCAATAAGAAGCTTGCTGAAAGACATGACTAAAGATTCAGATAATTTTGTAAGTGAGGCTATATTCAAACGAATCAGTGCGAAAAATACTGATTATGCTGGTGGATGGAAAAATAGCTCCATATTAGTGACCGATTTACTAGTCAAAGATTTGGAAATTAATAGGTCAGATATTAGTGTAAGAGATGGATCAGGAATTTCTCGTAAAGATTTAATATCACCGAACATTTTTGTGAAGTTGCTGAAATCTGCCTATTCCAAAAATGATGTAAAGAATACATTTGTTGAATCCCTGCCGATTGCCGGTGTAGACGGGACGCTTCGTAATAGGTTTAAGGATACTCATTTGGAAAAAGTATTGGTAGCCAAGACGGGTAGTATCGATAATGTTTCAACTTTATCTGGATATGCTTTTATGCCCTCTGGAAAAAAATATGCTTTTAGTTTGATGACTAACAATTCATTAGAAGCGATGGATAAAATTAAGAAATATGAAGAAGAATTATTGGTGAGTCACTTGACTAACTAAGGGTTTTTTAATATCATGTTCATCAATTTTACCATGCTAATTTTTAATAAGTGAGTGATTTAGTCGAAAATATTTCAAACAGTTATGAATACGGATCATTCACTTGTTCAGTTCCTGAGTATGAAGATAATAACAATTATTTAGTGAATAGTAGCTACTTTGCTTCTCACTCCCCAGTTTTCCCAAACTATGGAGAGTTTGTTTTGCAGAATCAATGTTTGGTTGGTATGGAAGAGTATCAACATGTTGAAAGTCATATTGTTGAAAGTAAGACATATAATAAAGGCGTCTTAGCGCTAGAGCTAATTACTGTAGCGTCAACTTCTGTATTGGTAGGGAATTATCTAGCTGGGGTTATGGGTGGGTCTATTGCTTTAGTATCTTGTATATCGACTATATATAATTCTTACGAGCATAATCCAACAGCAGATGAAATTTTATCTGATACTGTAAAATATTCTCAAGGGGTGCTAAAACACGCAGCTTTTTATGAGATAGCTACACATGAATTCGCTAGAACTTGGTTTATAAATCATATTCTAAAGGAGAAGATAGACTGGCGCTTTAAATATATGCTTGATTTGTCATATTTTACAACTGGTAACGTGCTTGGTAATTGGGCTGCTGATTCGCTGACAGATATTCAAAACGAGCTCTTTATAGATGACGATGAAAGTAAAATTAAGGTTAAATTAGAGCCTTTTCTAACAAAAAAACTGCCGACTACGGCAGTTAAGAGGGTAGTAAAAGAAGTGATGAAGGATGCGGCTATATTTTCATTCATGTATTATAAGTCATCTGTCAAGAGTTTTGAGGAGTACTTAAAGTATCGAATTAGCCCAGATATAAGGCTACCTCTATATAAATGGATTGATGATACTACTTTACCATCCGTATTAGCTCATTTTACCTCTAACGTCTTGGTTTCTACATACTATAATGGTTTTAGTTTTACAAACGCAACCAAGACATTTGCACATACAACGGCAAAATACGTGCCTGAATATTTGTTGTCGAAGTATGTATTTAAAGATTGGAGTGGAAGGTGGGCAAAATACCCTATAATTGCGGTTACCTCATTTACATACATTGCAGCTAAAATTTTGCTGCCAAACCATTAGTACTTCCGTTTTCCTATAAATAGTACTATATTGAAAGCAAATAGTTCTATGTAACGGATGACAGCGAAAATAATAGATGGAAAAGCTTTTGCGAATAATTTCTGTAACGAGTTGAAGCAAACTGTGCAGCTTTTGAAAGCTAAGCATAATGTTATTCCAGGTTTGGCTGTGATATTAGTAGGTGATGATCCTGCGAGTCACGTCTATGTTAAAAACAAGATTGTTAAAGCTAAGGAATTAGGTATCAATATATTTGATTTTGTAATGCCTGCTGCTGCCTCTGTAAGAATTATAAAAGCAAAAATTGAAAACCTTAACAACGACCTTAAGGTTCACGGAATACTTGTGCAATTACCTCTGCCTCAAGGCATAGATCAATATGATATTATTGATAGTATAGATCCCATAAAAGATGTAGACGGTTTTACTACTCGTAATATAGGGTTGCTGCATTCATCTAGAGATTGTCTAGAGCCAAGTACACCGCAAGGCTGTTTAAAACTAATTAAAAGTGTAATGGGGGAAGACCTGTCCGGCAAAAAAGCTGTTGTGGTAGGAAGATCTATAATCGTTGGAAGGCCAATGGCCACAATGTTGCTGAGAGAGAACTGTACAGTGACTACATTGCACAGTAAGTCATACAACATAAAAGAAGAATGTAAGACTGCGGATATCCTAATAGCCGCTGCAGGGCAAAGAGAAATGATAACAGCCGATTTGATAAAGCCAGGTGCTTGTGTTATTGATATTGGCATTACTCGTCATGAAAATAAACTTTACGGTGATGTTAAATTTGATGAAGTAAAAGAAGTCGCTGGGTTTATTACCCCAGTTCCAGGTGGGGTGGGCCCAATGACAATTGCTTGTATGTTGAGTAACACAGTTAAAGCAGCATGTATTCAGAAGAAGATAAAGTTATGATTAAGGGTATAATAAAATTTGGTAAATGTGTAGGTAATAGCATCAACGACTTAATTATGCATGATGGTGTTGAGCATGCAGGTTATTTATCATTTCTTATAATGCTAACCGTATTCCCTTTTCTTGTATTCTTCATGGCTGCTGTAGGGTTCATTGGGAATGAATCGTTAGGAAATCAGCTCGTTCAGTTAATACTGGATAGCAACTGGGCGCAATTTATAGATGCCTTGAAACCCAGAATTGTGGAGATTACTTCTAGCCCTCCTCAAGGATTGCTAACAATTGCTATTGTCAGTGCTATTTGGACAGCCTCCTCTATATTTGAGGCGTTGAGAACTATTTTAAATAAAGCCTATAGAGTAACTTCTACACCAATGTATTTATGGAGAAGATTAGTAAGTTTTTTTGAGTTTTTTATAGCTGTAATAATCATAATTTGTTTCTTGGTGAGCTTGGTTGTGCTGCCATGGATATGGAATTTTATAGACAGTATGTTCCACATTAATAATTACACCTTTCTTGCTTTCTTTTCGCCTGAAAGTGAAAATTTTAGATATTTATTGCTATTAAGTTTTGGGTTGTTACTAATCTGCTTTTCTTACTATTCTTTGCCTAATAAAAAGCAAAGTTTAAGAAAGAGCTTCCCTGGGGCATTAACAGTGCTAATTGGTTGGACATTATTTACTTGGGTGTTCAAATATTATGTTGCTAACTTTCCTCAAGTGAACTTGATATACGGAAGTATTGCCGGCATAATAATTTCTTTGCTCTATTTTTATGTTTGCAGTATAATTTACATCTTCGGTGCAGAGTTTAACTACCACCTTGAAAATACATTCTTTAAACGTAAGAAAAAATGACGAACACAGCAATATTTATCCCAGCAAGATTAGGAGCAACAAGGCTTCCAAATAAACCTTTAGCAGATATTGGTGGTAAGCCAATGTTGATACATGTAGCTGAAAAAGCTAGAGATGCAAAAGTGGGTGATGTTTATATTACTTGTCCAGACCAAGAGTTGGTTGATTTAGCAGCTAAATATGGGTTTAAAGCTATTCTTACCCCACATGAAATCAATACTGGTACAGACAGAATTTATGCTGCGTACAAAGCTTGCGGCAAAGAATATGATTATATCGTAAATCTTCAGGGCGACATCCCATTAATTAGCCCAAACACTATCAAACATGCTGTAGAAATTCTGCAGGCATCGAATGATGATATCTCTACAATTGCCACCTTGATGGATGATGAAAGCGAGAAGACTAATCCAAATGTTGTAAAAGCTATTATTGCGATTAATGGCAGAGCATTATATTTCACGCGTACATCTAATTCCCCGCATGGTGAAGGTGATATGTATCACCACGTTGGCATATATGTTTATAGAAAGGATGCACTTAATAAATTTGTACAGTTGAAGCAAACTCCACTTGAGCTTCGCGAAAGACTGGAACAATTACGCGCGTTAGAAAATGGAATGACCATTCGAATTGGCGTTGTAAAGGATGTAGCTCTTGGTGTGGATACACCCGATGATTTAGAGAAAATTAGGAAAATTCATTCCAATATGTAAATATGCTGGAAACCCCTCAAGTAAAGCCAAAGATATCACGTAAGTTAATTTGGTTTATTGTGGTTTTTGATTTGTTATTAGTAGCTGGTATTCTAGCTTATTTTTTCTTTCCATTTAAAGGAGTTATTGAAAGTAAAGTCATTTCCACTTTAGAAGCTGGGGGTTTGAAAGTTTCTAAATTTGAAATTCAGTCCTTTGATACTAGCAGAGCTTCGATCTCTGAACTCAATCTTGGTAGCAATTCTGAGGTAAAGATTAAAGATATTGTTGTAAATTATGATGCTAAAGGGATAGTTAGTGGCAAAATAAAATCTCTGGAAGTAGGAGATGTTCTATTAAATGCGGTGAGGAGTCCAGAAGGGATAAGTATTGAAGGCTTAGAATCTTTATTTAAAACTAAGTCTGAAAAAAGCAAAATTGATATTGACCAAATCTTTAAATCATTACCTGATAAAGTAACTCTAAAAAAAATATCTCTGAATTTTACAGATAAAGAATTTTCAGTAGATACATCTATTTCGGTTGAGTTAGATATCGATCATGATAATAAAACAATTCATGGGCTTTTTAAATCTTCGCCATTCGTAATGGAAAACTCGCCAATCGATATTTATTCTCCAGTATTAGAAGGGTCGCTAGATCTAAAACACACACATATTACCACAACTGCGAATTTAGCTAGTAAGGATGCAAGCTTTAATATTAACTTAATTGTCGATGTAGATGTACAAGACATGGAAAACGGTAAGTTTGAAATATCTAAATTCAAATTACCTATCGGTGGTGGGATTGTCACCTTAGATAAAATAGTTACATCTACAGGTTTTAAAAAGCCAATCCCAATAAAAGCAAACGTTAAAAATGTTGAGTTATCAGACATTCTTGGCAAAGTTACCAACGGGGAAATAGAAGGTGACGGTAGGTTGTCTGGCAGTGTGAAGCTAGTATATCATCCTAGTGGACAAATCGAAATTCAAAATGGACAGTTAGAAGGCGGAAACGAAGGTCTTATAAAGGTTTCGCCAGCATTGATACCAGGTGATAATGAACAAGTTAAAATGACGAGAACCATCTTGGAAAATTTCAAATATAACATTTTAGAGATGTCGATTCTAGCAGATAAGGATGATAACTCTTTGATTAATATGAAGGTTGAGGGGGCTAATCCGAGTTATATGGAAGGGAAGAAAGTAAAGTTGAATATAAATCTGTCTGGTGATACAATACCTATGTTAAAACGTAGTCTAATTCCAATGAATGACGTTAAAACCATTATTGACTCAGGGGATAAAAATGAGAAATAATTTTTATGTAGTATTATTGAGTTTATTTGTGGTTGCATGCTCACCGACTGTGCAAGTGCAAGCTCCAGATAAGCCTGTAGAAATTAATTTGAATGTAAATATCGAACATAAAATTAAAGTTCAAATTGATAAAGATGTTAAGAAAGCAATTACTAAAAACCCAGATATATTCTAATAGGAGTATTATATGAGAAAATTATTATTATCTTCTGCTTTTGTTTTGGCTTTTACAGCTTCGGCATTCGCTCTGGATCTTCAGTCAGCTCGTTCGCAAGGACTAGTTAAAGAAAATTCTTCTGGTTATATTGAGGCAGTACAATCAAGTTCAGAAGTTGACGCTTTAGTAAGTGAAGTAAATGCAAAGCGTAAAAAAGAATATGAACGTATTTCTAAAGAAAACGGTCAGTCTGTTGATGTAGTTGGAAAGCTTGCAGCAGAACAGCTTAAAAATAAATAAAGTCTTTTAGATAAATTTTTAGCCAGTTAGTCAATGTGCTAACTGGCTTTTTTTATTAGATGACTAAGCTAATATTGATGGTTTTATCTGCTTTGATTTTTTCAGCGGTTCTAATCGCCGATTTTATTGGTAGAATGTAAGAACCAAGCTCTTTTGAAGGAAATAGCGATGTTTGCCAAGTACTATTTCCGAGTGTTACAGAAACTCTAACAGAGCCCCAAGCAGCTCTTTTGTTCATAGATAAGTATCTCACTTTATCTGACTGCTCTTGCGGTAGTGTTACGAAGTGCCAAGCAGTAGATCCTTTGTATAGCCAGACCGTTGCTTTAAACTTGATGATACAGTTTTTTGTTTTTGTCATTTTGCGAATCTGGTTGTGGGAAGAGCTGAAAATAAAAAAGCCCACTTCCGCGGGCTTTAATATTAATATTCAAATTTGAATTATCCCTTTGCAGGTGCATCAAATTTTACAGTTACTGATGGAAGCTTTTTATTTAGAGCTTCAATCATAGCATCTGTAATTTCAATGCCGTTGTCTGAGAATAAAGTTTGTAGTTTAGGAAGTACAACTTTATAGCCTTTTTTTGCAGCTTCTTCGCCAATGATAGATGTGAAAGTATCATTAACTTGTTGCATTGCATCTTGATAAGCTTTGTCGATTATTTGGCGGCTTTCTTGAACTTTTTTCTGTGCATCGCCAAATTCTTTTCCTATCTCTTCGCTCTTCTTGTCATAAGCGTCTTTAGCAAGAGTAGCTTTTTGTTTCTCAAGATCTTCGAACTTCTTTTTAAAGTAGTCTTCTTTTTTTGCAGAATCTTTCTTAAATTCTTCTGCTTTCTTATCTAGTTGTTCTTTTATTTTCTGTAGGGCAGTAGCTTTCTCAAAAATTTTCTGAGTATCAACTACAGCAATACCACTTGGATTTGCTGCAGCTTGCGCGTTAGCAAAGTTAGTTGCAGCCGCTATAATTGCTAAAGCAATTATAGTAGATTTAGTAAGTTTAAGCATGGTTACTCCACTTAATGTTAAAATTTTGTGCCGAAGTTAAAATAGAACTTCCTCACATCGTCGAACTTCTCTTTTTTATAAGGTACGGCGTAATGTAGACTCATAGTACCAAAAGGTGATTTCCAAATCAAGCTCGCTCCTGATGATGCACGAACAGAATGTACATCGTAAATGTTTGATTTCTCTTTTAAATCCGTGCCAAACAGTGAGCCAGCATCAGTAAACACTGCGCCTTTCACACCTAGTTCATCAGGTAGACCGATGGGAAATATTAGTTCGGCAGTGGTAGTATAATAATTATTTCCACCTAGCGAGTCCCTAGTTTTTTTATCGCGAGGCCCTATCCCGGCAATGTCAAAGCCTCGAATATACTCTGGGCCGATCATAAATCTGTCGTTTAATTTTACTTTTTTGCCACCGAAGCCTTTAATGTTGCCAGCTCGTCCAGATAGTTTTAGCACCAAATCCTTTTTATAAAGTGGCTGATAAAAAGCGGCAACACCTTCGTGCATTAAGTAATTTGTCTGTCCACCAAGTCCAGCGACATCTTGACTAAGTTTTAAAATATATCCATCTGTTGGTTCTATTCTGCTGTCTAACCTATCATATGTTAATGTGTGTCCAACTGCAGAAACGGTGTTTTTGCCTTTTTGTTCTTTTACGTAAATTGATGCATCGGCAGCAATATCAAATATATCTTCTTCTTTTAAGGAGTACCTTAAACCATGTGATAAGTGTTCTGTAAGTTCATATCCGCCACGTATTACAAACCCTTTGCTCTTACTACTAAAAGCACTTTGTTTACGAAGGTTTTTCTGTGATAAGAAAATGTCAAAACCAGCTGAGAATTCTTTGTCCATGAAGTATGGTTCTGTAAAACTGAAGTTATAGTCACTTTGCTTTTGAGCTTGCATGAAGCCAAGTGCTACTTGTTGTCCTTTGCCTAAGAAGTTGTTTTCAGTTAGGGAAATGCTACCTAATGGTCCGAACGATGTATTATAACCCGCTGCAAAATTTAAGCTACCTGTTGATGTTTCTTCGACTTCAACATCAAGATCCATTTTATCGGGCGATTCAGTCCTTTTGTTTTTGAACTCAACTTTATTAAAAAATGCAAGGTTCTCTATTCTTTGTTTCGACCTTTGAATTTTGGACACATTATATGGGTCGCCTTCTGAAATTCTGAATTCTCTTCGAATTACCTTATCAAGCGTTCTTGTATTGTTTTTGATATTTATTTTATTTATGTAAACCTTCGGGCTTTCCTTGACTTGGAAAACTACAGATGTGGTGTGATTTTCTTTGTCATTACGTACTTCGGGGTCAACGTCAACAAAAGGGTAGCCGTGGTTTCCAAGATAATTTGTTACGGCATCAACCGAGTTGTCTATCTCTTCTTTATTGAATTTTTTCCCTGATTTAATAGTTAGTAGTTTTTTTAAATTTTCTACATCAATATTTTTAATATTACTTTGTACAGTTACTTCGCCAAATTCGTAAATGCTTCCTTCGTCTACTACGAAAGTAATAAGGAAAGCATCGCGTTTTGGAGACAACTCTGCTGTTGCTGAGGTCACTTTAAAATCAGCAAAGCCGCGATTCATGTAGAATCTGCGTATTTGTTCTCTGTCAAATTCTAGTTTGTCTGGATCATATACGTCTGCAGATGAAAAGAATCGATACCAACGCTCTTCTCTAGAAGCAATGGCTTCAATTAAATCAGCATCAGAGAATGATTCGTTTCCGTCAAAGTTGATTTTTTTGATTTTTGCCTGAGAACCTTCGTCTATTTCATATATAAGGTTTACTCTATTTTGGTCGAGGTTAATGATTTTAGGCTCTACTTTTACTGAATATCTGCCGCGTTTTTTATATAATGTTACAATTCGCTTGATATCATTTTGCATTTTTGTTACCGAGAAAACTGAACTCGGCTGCATCGTGATTTCTTGATTGAGATCAGCATCTTCGATTCTTTTATTACCATCGAAATATACTTTGCTAATCATCGGGTTTTCTTTCACATATACATGTAGGTGTGAGCCTGATAAGTGGATTTTAACATCTGAGAAGAACCCAGTGTTGAAAAGTGCTTTTATAGATTCATCTACCTTTTTTTGATCGTATGTATCACCAGTATTCATACGCAGATATGCGAAGATGGTTTGGTCACTTATACGTTGATTACCATCATAATCAATTTTACCAATTTTGGTTGCTCCATAAGCTGAAGAAGTACAGAGCGCAAAAAATAATCCCGCTATAGCAATCTTTTTAATAATCATATTCCTAATCATTCTGCAGATGATTGATATCTACTATATTTCTACCTAGCTGGCAATGTTTAAATGCGATTGACAACTATTAGCAATGGGTATAGAAGGCTCTCGAAATTAATATACTAATTTCAATTAAAAAGACGTTTAAAAATTCAAAATGAACTTATTTAAGCCTAAATTATTAAAATATAAAGGGAGATATTTGTGAACGATAAAGAATTAATACTGGCTGACCAATTTAAGGATAATGTAATTGCTAAAAATTGGGATAGGGCTTTGGGAACATTGGAGACGCTTAAAAAGTATGGGCTGAAGTTGTATTGTACCTTATTTATAGCTAGTTACTTTGCGGAAAAAGAAAGTAAAAATTTTTGGATTGATTATCTTCCACCATCCGACCATTCAGAACATAAAGAGTGTTCAATTGACAGGGTTATGCATACTATTCGTATTAAGGACATCGAGCAAAAACGAGCAAAAGATAAAGAGGGTCAATTGGAAAGAGACTTTGTACGCGCGCTGCAGTCAGAAGACTGGAAAGCAGCTTTGAATTTAAGTGACTTGGCTCAATCACTGAATCATGATTTGAGAGTAAGGAAAATAGATGCATTAAAAATGTATTCTGCTGCAACGCAGGATGAAATTTGTGCAGGTGTATTAAGGACTGCTGATATGGATGAGTTTATTACTATCAATGCTCATCTTGCAAAAAAATGTTTAGAGGAAGCTATGAGACAAAGTGAGCAAGGGAAACAACAATCTGCGGCTAGAGCGATCTAATATGGTGAGCTAGAAGCATTTTGGGGAAAGATATGAAACAAGAAATTATATCTTTCTCCAATCTCTTCTTTAGTAGATTTCAGGAAGAAATTCAAAACAAAGACTGGTCTGGTGCGCTTAGCACTTTAAATAGTGCTTTTGCGCAAAATATACCAGTATATGCAACTTATGAAACGTCGGTACGACTGCTTCCCATTGACGATATTACAATACTCCAGTTAATCTTTTCTGCTAACAATAATCGAACAAAGGGAAGTATAGAGCTTGATTATGACCAGACCAAAAAACAGATTGAAGCCAAAATGGCTTGTGTTAACACCTAGCTACTATATTACAATTGCCTCTTAAGTAAACAAAGCTATACTGCATTCAACAATCAAAACATTACCAGAAAATGCAGCAGGTGAAGCAATCACAGCTCTTTAAAGTGGTTGCGTTTTAAGGAGTTGTGGTTTATAGTGCTCGATTATATCAGTTAAGTTTTTATTAGAAATAAGTGTAACTATTTGTTTTTATGTTAAAAATATAGCGATATTGAGTTTTGTTTTAACTAAATATTAAGGAGTTTGTATATGAAAATTGAAGTTGTATCAGGTTTTGCTGAGTTATTAAATCATGTTAACTTAGGTTCGAATTCTTTGTTGTTCAACGGTAGTAGTAGTTGCTGTGCAACAGGGACTTGTGATGCTTAATCTATAGTAAAGTAAGTATATTATGGAAAAGCGTAGGCAAGAATTTTGGACTTTTTATTTGCAAAATTTTAAGAGTGAATTGGTGGCAAAGTTTAACAATTCAGTCTTTGGTTTTGATAATTTAGATAAGAGTGTAGATAAAATAGTGTGGACTGTATATGAAAATCTAGATTCAATTCTCTTGTCTGCGCTTGTTTCATATATTTCAGTTCATAAGACTAAAGGCAACGAAACTTCTGTTTATGATTCTTTATTCGATGATAATCATAGTAATACTATTAGAGTTTTAGAGGATTTTAGTCCGAAAGTGTTTCAAGATATAAATTTTAGAATTTTGAAATTTAAATATAATATTTTCTGTTGTTTGGATAGATCTTATAAAAGATGGAGTGATATATGTGATGCATTTGGTATGAGAAGAGATAGTGAACTTTCTGACTTGTTAATTACCTCTGGCGATGCTCATGCCCTAGGTTATCAAACAGTAGTTTTTAAGTTCAATGGCAATTCCCAGGGATTTGTTTATAAATCTATACACCTAGGTGTTGATATGTTTATTAATAAAACTATCGATAGTATTGAGAGGAATTTGCGTGATTCAAGATGGTCATCTCCAAAGATACTGAGTTATGCTGATGATTCTTTTAATGCATATGGCTATATAGAATTCATAAAATATGGCGGTGATGTTAAGAATAAGTCAGAAGTAAAGAACCTTTTTTATCAATTTGGCAAATTACTTGCTTATGGAAAAGTTTTTAAAATAACGGATGGTCATGCAGACAATGTAATAGTAAGTAACCCTAATATATTTTGGATTGATTTAGAGACAGCTTTTCATACTTTTATCTCTGATTTGAACAACACACATCCTTGGAAATGACTGGGTTATTATTTAATGCCAGTGATGAAAAAACCACATTAGGTATTGTGACTGGTATTCAAGGAGGAAGAATTCCTAGGATAAAGCTAACAAGGCCAACTATTTTTAATGATGGAACAGATGATATTTATTTAAGATATTTCGGTCTCATTCCAGCTTATAAATCTCATAATCAAATCTCTTTAAATGGTGTAATTTGCAATGCAGAAGATTATATAGAAGACGTTCAAAAAGGATATTTGGATTCAATCAGTTTGGCTCTGAATAATAAAAAGTTTATAATAGATCAAGTCAAACAATACGATCAAAAAGAAAAGGCGTTTTATACAAGATTTTTATGCTTAGTGACCGCATGTTACTCGAGGTATATTGCATTGTTGCAGCACCATGTATCGAGCAGTTCCAATATTTTATCGATAATTAAGACAGAGAGATATTCTCTGTTAGGAAATTTGGATGAAGATAAAAAAAGATTTATTATTGAGAATGAGCTTGGAGATTTGTGTATTGGGGTGATTCCTTATTTTTTTCGAAAAAGTAACTCTAGAGATTTGTTTCATACATCTGGAGCAATTTTTCCAAATTTTTTTGAGATAGATCAGTTGTCAGATATTTATCATCACATTGATGGTTTATCTAAACAAGATGTGGAAGAAGATCTGACATTTATAAAAAACGCTATACTCTCAACAAGAGGAATAAATTCATGGGACGATTTTTTACAAAGATTTAAATTCCCTCAATATTCTTATAATGCTAGTTTATAATGTCTTGTTTTATAAATATCAAAGAAGCTTTTAATTTATTAGATAGTAGATCAGGTCTACGATCTTTATCGTTAGCATTATTAGAGATGTATAAAGTGAGTCCTAAGGTCTGTTCTGTCTTGATTTTAGCTATAATCATAAGTGGATTTTTCCCGTGTGTTTTTATTAAAACTACATCAGATATTATTCAAATTTTATCTGATAATAGCGCAAAGAAGTCGGAATTATTGTTTGTGAGTTTTGCAATTTGGGGTGCTGCTATGCTTGTGCAGAGTTTGGTTACTCCAGCTATATTGTACCAGCAGTCAATTCTTGCCGATCAACTTACTCATCACATTCATTCCCGCCTTATAAAAAAAGCAAACTCATATGATTCGATTGAAATGTTTGATGATGAAGACTTTTATAATGATTTAGAATTAATCAAGACTCAATCTGCACATAAACCACTTAACATGATAGTTACTATAGTCGGGTTGTTGCGAGACTTTATTATTATGTGTTCATGTTTGTTTTTAATTTATAGCGTTATTGAGTGGAGGGCTGGTTTTATGATGGTTTGTGCTGGTGTTAATGCGTTTATATTTATCAAAATTCAGAATTTAGTATGGCAGGATTCTTTGAACAGAAGTAAAAAATCTAGGTTTGCAAATTATCTAAGTTCCTTAGCTATTAATGGAAAGTTTGTTAAAGAAATAAGATTTTTTGGTTATGACAAATATATTGAATCAACATATAAAAAAGTTTCTGATGAACTTTATTCTGAAAGCCATAAAAATAGAAGAAAGATAATATTGCAGACTATAATTCCTTTATTTTTTACTGTTGGAATTATTATCTTTTTCACATCTGATATTACAACAAAGATTGCAAAAGGATTACTTAGCGTTGGATCAATTGCTATCTTGATTCAATCAATATTGCAATTGCAAACGGCAGTTAATAATTTAGGAGAAAAAGCTGGATGGGTTAGGGGGCATTTATTGTTTTTTGCAAAATACTTTGATTTTATTAATAAAAAATTGAAAATATCTGATCTAAGTGTTGATTGTGATATAGAGAGCCCTGTTTCGATAGAATTTAAAGGGGTTGATTTTTCTTACGGAAATAATAAAAAAGTTATAAAAAATCTTAACATTAAAATAGAGCATGGTGATAAAATTGCTGTAGTTGGGCCAAATGGTGCCGGTAAATCTACGTTAGTGAAGTTATTGTGCGGACTGTATTTTCCATCTAATGGCGATATATTGATTAACAATAAAAGCATCAAGTGTATTAGCTTAAGAAATTGGCGTAAAAAAATATCACCAGTATTTCAGGATTTTTGTACATATGATTTTACTGTAAGAGAAAATATTTCTTGTAACAGTGAGTATGGCAAGATCAATGCTACCTTAGATGAGCTCGATGCCAGTTATTTAAAAGAAATTTTAGATAGCAAAGTGGGGAAGGTATTCGGGGGAATTGAATTATCTATAGGGCAATGGCAGAAGATTGCGATTGCTCGGGCGTTATACAGTGATGGAGATATTTTTATATTAGACGAGCCTACAGCTTCTCTTGATCCAAGTATTGAATACGAAGTATTCAATAGTTTTGAAAAAATTGCACGTGATAAAACAGTAGTTTTTGTAACGCACAGACTGAACACTGTAATGCTCGCAGATAAGATAATTTTCATGGATGGTGGAGAAATTTTAGATTTTGGAACTCATACAGAGCTAATATATCGTTGTAATAAATATAAGGAGATGTTTCATAAGCAGTCCAGTAGTTTTTTAAAGCTTGCGACTAGTTCATGACTTTATCGTTGCTAGTAAGCTAAACAAAGCTATACTGCATTCAACAATCAAAACATTACCAGAAAATGCAGCAGG
>CAZVFD010000003.1:0-1008 GCA_964625465.1 uncultured Candidatus Midichloriaceae bacterium
CGAATATGTCAAAAATCGCTACATCTTCAATCAAGTTTTGGTTAACCGATTTCACCGTTTTCACAAAGTCAGAAATTGGTGTTTTCTCATTCACAATAAATGCAAAATCACGCGTTACTGGCTGCAAGTTATTTGCAATGTAAGAAGATCTAGCATGTTTAACTTTTAGCTCTGGCAAGTTGCCAACAAAGATTTCAAAGCCAACAACATTATCGAGCAAATCATAATGCTTCAAAATGCGTGGCGAAAGCTGGCCAACATAGCCAATTAAATTTTTACCTAATTTCAACGAGCAGCTTTTTCCTGGGTGATAATAGCTTGGCGCGTCGGCGGTTATCATCAACTTATTCGGGTCAAGCCCATACAACTCAATTAGGGCAAATACATCTGCCTTAACATCATAGAAATCAAACGAGCGTTGATCTTTATACACGCTCTTATGATTGCTTTCCCCAACTCTAATTCCAGCAATACATGCAGATTGGCGTAAGCTATCTGTAGCTCTGAAAATATTAGATGCCTCAAACAAACTAAAGTTTGCAATACTTCTGGCATAATTATGCTGAGCTGCACTGATTAGGTTCGGAATAATGCTCTGGCGCATTACCGAAAGTTCACTCGAGATTGGATTCATAATCTTAAGCGAATCCTTAAACCCAAATATGTCAGAAAACTTTTCTGACATGAATGACCAAGTTACTAGCTCACTCATACCTCTTGAAGAAAGTGCCGCACGAGCCTTGTCGATGAAGTTTTTCTCACGCCATTTTATTGAGCTAGTGTCCAGTGCCAAGTTAGGTACTTGGTCTAGGCCAATAATGCGCAAGACTTCTTCAACGATGTCTGCCTGTCCGATAATATCACCTTGCCTATAGCTTGGGATTGTCACTGTTTTTCCGTCATACTCAAAACCAAGTTTCGACAAAACTGTTTTACATTTTTCTAAATCAACTTTCAGTCCTGAGAGTTTTTCAATGTAGTTGTGATCAAACTCAAGCGCTGTGAGGG
>CAZVFD010000003.1:1018-53345 GCA_964625465.1 uncultured Candidatus Midichloriaceae bacterium
ACCGATGTGATGTAGTTAAAATCACCACCCTTAACTTTTAGTAAAGCTGAAGGTGTGCCACCACAATGTTCTGTAACTAAGTTGGTAATATAATCCATAAATAATTCAGCAATGCCACTGTCCACTCTGCGCTCGAAACGGTATCTTGCATCGGTAATTATATTAAGCGCTCTGCCGTCTTTTGAAATATTCGACGGGTTCCAATGCGCCATCTCAATGAAAATGTTTTTAGTCTCATCAGTAACTTTACTCGCATCGCCACCAATAATTCCTGCAATGGCTAAAACTTTTTTATCATCGGCAACTACGGTTGTGCCTTCAGGTAATTTATAAAGTTCACCATTAAGTGCTAAAAGTTCTTCTCCAGCTTTGGACTTTCTAACGTGCAATGATCCTTCAATTTTATCGGCATCGAAAATATGTGAAGGTCTGCCGAGCGCAAACATTGCGAAGTTTGAGAAATCGATCAGTGCAGATTTTGGTGTTGAACCAATTGCTTTTAAAAAGTCTGTAACTTCTTTAGGGGAAGCGCAGTTTTTAACATTGGCAACATATCTGCCGTAAAATTCATAGCAGTTTTCTTTGTCTTCAATGCTTACATTAATTTTTGATGTTCCAGCTTCTTTTGGCTTAGCAACGCTAAGATTTTTCAATGTGCCAATTCCAGATGCTGCTAAATCACGCGCAATGCCAAACACACTCGCTGCATCTCCTCTGTTTGGGGTGATTGATAATTCAAACACTACATCATCAAGACCAGCATATTTGTAAAACTCTGTGCCGACGGTTGCATCTGAAGCAAGTTCAATAATTCCGTCTGAATTACCATCAAGCATTAATTCTTCATTTGAACATAACATGCCGTTGCTATCGATGCTTCTAATCTTGGAAGCTTTTATAACTAAGCCATTTGCAGGAATAACTGCGCCCACTGGTGCAAGTACAACCTTAATACCTTTGCGTGCATTAGGTGCGCCGCAAACAACTTGCAGGACTTCCTTGCCGTTGTTCACTTTGCATACTGAAAGCTTATCAGCTTGCGGGTGCTTTTCCGCATCAACAATTTCAGCAACTATGAATGGTTTGTAAATTTCAGATTTATCAATTAGTTCTTCTACTTCAAGGCCTATCGAATTTAACTTGTCAGATATTTCCTGAGCACTAGCGCTGGTTTCTAAATATTTTTTCAGTAACGAAAGTGTAAGCTTCATATTTTAAGTTTTTAGGTAAATTTCATGCGAGTATACATGGCTATTGGTTGGATTTAAAGCTTTTTATCCGCCCCGAGATGCTTCAGAATTTTCGAGATATTTTCGTCTAACATATTTTCCTGCTTCAACTGTGCCAAAGGTCACGAGATTGGCTATACCATATGGAACCGTGCCTCGGCACGAATGTTTTATGGCAGTAAGAAAACCGCGCTCTGCAAAAGTAGCTGATATGGTTTGGGCATGTAAAACGCCAGCTCTGTATAGAGATGTTTGACCATAAAACTCTGCCATGAATAAATTTTTAAAATGGTTTGTAGGAATAACTACAATTGTTGTTACCCCACCTACCCAAATGCATTTTACGATGTAATTTGTTTTGTTATCAGACTTGCCAATTCTGTGTCTTAAATGCTTGTCATAGTATAATCCGCTTCCTATGAAAACATCCCAATATAAAAAGCTGTGGATGCCTGCGATCTGAACATTTCTTGAAAGTTTTGTTAATGCAGGTGTGTTTTGAAAGAAGCTGCCTAAAGTCGATAAGAAGCTTCGCCCTCTTGTAATTTGTGTGAGCCCAGTTCCATCCATTAAACCATTAAAGATGCAATCTGCGGCGCATAGTCGTAAAGCTGTGTCGTGAGGTCCTTTGCCAGTTTCCCAAGCAATGCCCCGAGGCATTTCTCTGCCATTTCTCCAGAAAATTGAGCTGGTACCAACCATCATTCTTGCCAGTGGAGTGATTGAGAAGAAAGTGGTTGCAGGTGAGAATGGATTTTTCTGTAAGTAAAATTCCCAGTTAATTAGACCTGCATAGCCATGTGAGAAAGCCCCTCTAGTGAGGCCAATGGTAGCCGATTGCGCAAGATATTGTTCGAAAGATTTTCTATCAATCATTTTAAATTTTAAGCATGCAGATATTGATTATCAATAGCTTATAATTCTTAATAGAGCAAATTCTATCAGCAGGTTTATCTACTCAGGCTGTACCAACTTTCTAGAGCCATTTTTCCAACGTGCGAAGCGCCATTACACACAAAGCCTAAGACTGGATTTGTAAAGATGCTTTGGCCTTTGTGTATTTCTGTTTCTAATCCTGCTACTTTGTACAGGCTCGATAATAGTACCGATGAAAGTCCTGCAGCTGCAGATGCGGTATAACCCCATCCCCAAGGAATCATTGCATTAACGCCATTAAAAATTAAACGCTCAAGGAAGCGTTGTTGTGCAGCTCCTGCTGCGCCAACTTTAAAATCGTTTTTAGGAATGTTGAAAAAGTCGGTTTCGAATCTGTTGAAAATATAAGTCATAGTTGAGCCTACAGAAGCTGCGCTAGCTATTGCAATTGCAGGGGCTAAATATACTGACTCAGCAGGAAGAATGTTTCTAATTGTTTCGGTCAAAGCGGGAGTTAGAGCTGTAGTAAATGCGAAATTAACAAAAGCCTTTGTTGAGCTATTTATTATGCTGTAAGTTGAGCCAATTGTCTGCTGGTTTATGGTAATGTTACCATAAGAAAAATTGGTTTTTTGTATTATTAGATCGCACTTTTTAACCATTGCAGAATCATGATAATATGCCCCTATTAAGGACCCAAGAGAGCTCAGTGTAAGGTTGGTAGTTGCCGCAACAGGTAATTTGTTAGCTAATAACAAACTCGCACAGGTTACAATGCCCAATGAATAGGTTAGAGCGTCAGACGCTTGATAAATGTCTAGACCTGGTACTGTGCTGGTTTTGGCTATTTTTTTCTTTTTTCCCATAAATCCCCCGATTATTAGGTGTATTATATCAAAAAAACGTCATGTAAATCAATAAAATAGTGTTTTTCGGGCGGATTATGTTGCTGAATTGAAGCCTAGTCTAGCCAATATCTCGGAAACAAGTTTTAGCCTGTTTAGATTATGATGCTTTAAGATTGGAATGAGATCTTTAATATAATGATCATTTTTATTGAGTGAGTCAGGATTAAATTCAAAGTGAACACCCGATAGAACAACATTTCCCTTTCCGTATTTTATATGAATAATAGCTGGCAGATTGCCTTTGTAGTTTGCAATTACAGAGACGTTTTTGAAATGTGCAGCATTTTCAAAGTAACCGCCGCCATTGTAATACACAGTTGCTTTACCAATGTCTGCCGCTCTGGCGCCGCTGTTGTTTTTGTAGTCATATTTGTCTAGTACAGGGCCGATAGATTTTCCAGGGAAAAAGTCTAATTCTCTATCTCCTAAAACCTCTAGCTCGCCGCCCTTGTCGAACTCAACATAGGAGGAAGCATAATATGCGCCAGCACATATTCCTAAGAAGGAGCCACCGTTTTTAACAAATGCTTTAATATTTTCATTGGCCTTGCCATTTAGTTTTTTTGCATAAGGCAAATCTGCCCCACCTGGTATTATAAAAAGAACAGCATCTTTTGCCCAATTATTTTTTATAACTTCTTCAGCATTAATGGTTTTTATAGAGTGTTTAGGTAACGCCTCTTTTAGTGTTTCGATTGTTAGAGGTAAAGACTTTTGTCCAACACCTTCGTCGTTATAGATGTATACAGAGTTTGAATCTGCCCAAGAAGTTTTAGTAGTCAGGCAAAATAACAGAATCAAAATATAAAAGAAATTTTTCATCAGTTACAAAATACAAAAATTCCATTTTTGCACTTCTTTGAAGCCAAGCTTCTTATATAAAAATTCACCTGTCTCTGAAGCATGCAATGCAAAGAATTTACCACCTAAACTTTTGCTATTGAAAAGACAAGCATTCATAATTTTTTGTCCTATGCCTTTTCTGCGATATTGCTCGAGTACGTTGATACTTGAAATATAAACTAAGTCGTTATCATCTATGTGAAAGTGCCCTACTCCCACTATCTTGTCAGCATCTTTGAAACAAAGTAATTGAGATCTATTGATATTATAGGTTGCGTCAAAGAACTTGAAGGTTTCGTTTTTATCAACCCCTGACACAATCGCGGCAACATTACACCATTCTAAAACTTCAGAGCTATCTTTTAGAGTTGTAATATCGCGATCATGGCTGAGTATGGGTAGTTGATCATCTGAAAGGTGCATTTCGGTAATTTCAGCAGTAACTAAAGCGGTTTTTTCTAAGGGATTTGATTTGCCTTTGGGCTGTAAAATTCCAAAGGTGTGTTCACCAAAATAATTTTTTATTAGGTCAGGGTTTTTACAGTCCCCATCAATTATTGCCAAGTTCAAGTTCGGTATATTTGTAGGCGATTTTAGAAATATAATATTGTCTTGTTTAGAAATATCCCAGCCGGGCTTATTCCCAACTTTCTTCCAAAGTTGGATTAAATTGTTTGTAATATAATTCATTTTTTGACCCCGATATATATATCAAGAACAACATTGCTGTGATCTTGGGAGCGCTCATCGTATACTTCGAAATCAGCGATATAAGCACGCTCACTGCCTAATTCCGAAGGCTTCATTTTCCAAATGTCCTTCCACATATTGATACAGACATCTGGCATGGGACCTGGCCTATTTGTAAATTTTACATAGGATTGATTTGGTATGGTTAAAGTTTCAAAACCTGTTTCAATTCCGTTAAAATTTGCCACTTCTTCACCAATAAAATATGTGTAGTCACCGGTGAAATCACTTTCATAATTTGTGTAAACACAATAGGTAGTGCCAGGTTTTTGACGGTTGGGGATTTTGGCATTCAGTCCATTATGAAAATATTTTTGAACTGTTGCTGCAAGTATATTTTTTGAAGGATCTGTCGAAAAAATATTAGCATTATTTGTTCTACAGGTGATTCCTATTAGTTTAATTTCAGGGAGTTGTGCTTGAGTTTTTTGCATGGTGGAAACAGAAAAGTTTTCCAAACTGTAGCATTGATTAATGGTACAGACAAGGATAGCTTGTATCGGTTCATAAGGATAGTATCATGCTTACATCGCTAGTTACGTACAAAGAACTCATCCACTATAGCTTTATGTTTTAAACGCTCAATTTCCCACTGTTTTAGCATTTCGTTTCGAGATGCTTGGGTATGAGTATTTAGATAGTTTTTCACAAAAGTAATATAGGCCCATTCTGCTTTAGGAGAACTGCCGTTTGTTTTTCTAAGCTCATATTCCTTTCTCCACATATCAGCAAATTCTTGATATGTAGGTGGGGCTCCATCCATCCAGCGTTGTTCCAACCAATCAACGCCAAATGCCGTGAAATGAAAATGTTGCCCGATAATAGCTTTGAAGAAAAGACGAGTTTTTAAATCATTTTTGTAAAGCCCTTTGAGTATTAGGTCGCTGGGTTTCGGAGTATAATCTTTATTGCTCTTTGAGAGTGATGTGGATGGATATTTAGCAAGCTCAATCTTTTCGCCTGTCTTGAGAAAATGCAAGATTCTATAAATTAGGGTGAATTTCTTACCCTTCAAAGAAAGGCCTAATTTTTCACAGTAAGCTTTAAGTTCACTAACATGTAAATAATTCATGCTGTTTTGTAATTGTACCAAGTTTTTAGTGGTAACACTCATAACCCCACCTCCATAACGGTTACAGGATGAGATTTAAATTCATCCATCCCAATCTTCTTCCACCCACGGTGTAGATAGTACTCTGCTATATAAGGATCAAAAGTAAATAAGTACAGTTTTTTAAACCCAAGTTCTTTTGTTTTTAGTATGGCGACATCAATCAGCATATTACCAATGCCTTGCTTTTGATGCTGAGGTGCAACGACCACATCTGCAAGCCATGGACCTAAATCTGGTCTAAATTCTTCTTTAAGCTTAAACGTGCAGAATCCTACTGGAATTTCATCACTCAGTGCTAGGAATGAAGTTGCATCATCTGGGTGATTGAGTTCAGCATACGTCAAAGACTCTATCTCTTGAATTGTAAGCTCTGGAAACCAAATTTTACCTAAAACCTCATGCCAAATATTCGCAAGTGTAGGTATGGCTTCGGGGTGGTTTTTCAGTTGGTCGATTTTGATCATGCTATACCGCCCATAAACCACTCAGATGCTATAGATAGGTTTTGATCTCGTAAAAAATCACGCTTAGGCTTATCATGTGCGCCGCATACCACAAGTATTTGAGAAACACCTTTCGTTTTAGCCATGCTCTTAATCTTTTCTATCAATTGCTCTCCTACAGATCCCCAAAGATTTTCTGATTTCACGCAGAAGTCATCAATCATCAAGGTCAACCCACCTGGATTATAAACTTCCGGAGCAGGCACTAGTTTGCCAATAATGAATCCTAGAATCTCCTCGTCATCGCGAGGCGTTAGCCGTGGCGATCCAGTATTGTTTTCCTGGATTGCTTCGCTTTGCTCGCAATGACGAGTAGCAGTAAACATCAAATAATTTATATCTTCTAAAAGTTCTTTAAACCATTCTTTTTGGGCATTGTCACCCTTCTCTCCAGCATATCGCCAAAACTGGGGTTGGGCTTTTTCGTAAGTCAACCGCTTGGCTTTTGAAAGTAGAACCATGGCATCGATATCAGAAAGCTGAGGCGTGCGCACAACAAACTGGGGAAGTGTATTTTGATTGATGATATTTTGCGTATCAAATTCAAAAATGATTCTTCGAGGGCAATGCTCATCATATGCAACTTCTTTGCTTTGCTTACTAAAAGCGCCATAGGTAAAGTCACTGATAGACTTTTCCCAAAACTTTAAGGCTGACTTATTATTAGGGATAACAGAAACTTCCCACATGCCAGGATGCATATTCCATACCTGTTTAGCAACACGAGTAGCAATGCCCATGCCTTGGAATTTAGCGATAATAAAAAACTCACCCATGTTCCAGGTGTTTGTGGCATCTTCAGTTGCTTGATTAAGTAGGACAAAGCCGGCTATCTCATCATAAACCTTAATTAGATAAACTTTTCTTGACGGGTCAGTGAAATAATTTTTAAAATCAAAACACTCATAAAGCCCATTTTCCGGAATAGCCCAATCAGACGAAATTGATCCACATTCTCGTGATATGTCATAAACGTAGAAACGTGCCATATTTTGAATGCATGGATAATCATTCAGCGTTGCCTTGGTAATCGAAATTTTTGGCTCAAATTTCTTGATGAGTAAATGATGAAGTTTTCCTGCGCCACTTACATCACCTTCCATCATGAAATCACACACGTGTTTAAAGCCTGCCTTCATATAAACATGCATTGCTTTAGGGTTATCGCTAGCAGGGTCGATTATGAATGTATCTGATTTGGGGTCAAAAAATTCCCGAAAATAATCGACAAAATCAGAAAGCGTTTTCGATCCGTAACCTTTGCCCAAAAACTTAGGGTTACCAATCATGTAATCAATCCCATAAGTATTCCCCGTTTTTGAAAGTCTTTTAAGTTTTTCTTCGCCTATATCTCCCTTATGCGTTTCCTGAATGGTCATCAGCATTGCAAAAGCTTCATCTTTAAGATATGCAATCCAATAAACATACAGCCCATCTGCATAAGACGATGGTGTTTTTCGCCCTTCAGCAAAATTGACAATATCGTCTTTATGCCCTTGCGTATTATCCCAAAATTCCATAATGTGGGGCTGACGCAACCAGCTAAAGATGGTGTCTAAATGAGCTCCTGTTACTTTTTCAAAATGAATTTTCATAGATCTTATTCCAAATTCAGTTTCATCCCTTCATGACTTGCTTCGAAGCCTAGGGTTTCATAAAAGCGTTTTGCCTCGGGGCGTTTCTTGTTTGTAGTTAATTGTATGATTGATACACCGTTACTTTTAGCATATTCAAGCGCCTGTTCAAACATCCAGTTGCCAATTTTTTGACCTCTATATTTCTCTTTGACTCGTACTGCTTCAATCTGCATCCGACTGCTGCCTTTGAATGTTAATGATGGCATAATAGTCAAATGGCATGTCCCCACAATTTCGTTTTCATTTTCCACTACCATTAAATATTGGTTTGGGTCAGAAGAAATTTGTTGAAATGCTTTTACATATCTTTCATCAAGCGCGGTTTCCGACTCTCGTGTCTTTCCCAAATCATCTTCAAGAAGCAGTTGGACGATCATGGGTAAATCATCTTGTTTAGCTTTTCTTTGGGTTAACATATGGTTCATATCAAGCTCTTTAATTTCTCAATAAATCGATGCATATTCGGGTCAGACTTGCTAAAAGGAATCTCATCTAAACTATACCAACGAATGGCGTGAAATTCATTTTTGTCAAATTGATAGGTGGCCTGACTGTCTCCTTTTAATACATACCACAAGCTAACATCCATGTGTTGACCAATAAGGCTATTGGTTAATGTTGTTGTTAAGAAAATAGGCTCGGGAAGCAAGAAGACCGCTTCTATGCTTAGCTCTTCTAGGCACTCACGTTGTACGGTGATTTTCGGGTCTTCATCAATTTCAACATGGCCACCCGAAGGAAGCCAAAGTTTTGCTGTTTTATGATCCACAAGTAGAATTTTTCCGCAGGACGGATCTAAAAGTACAAAGTAAGAAACTAAATGTTTGTTTGGAATATCAGGTTTTTGAATGCGAAACAATTGCTCACCATTTTCAATCCATTTTAGAGTGTCTTCAATCTGCACTCGCTCAATCTCATCATGTGGCTTAATGCACTTAATAAGGGCGTGTATAGTTTCTTTTATATGCATAACTTACTATGGTTCATAATCATTTCGGCTGCTTTATCTGCGCTTAGATTGCTCACATCAATTTTAAGTAAATTAGGATGAGTGATTGAGAGTAAAGGGCTAGTATCGCCAGCATGCTCAGGGTTTATAGATTTCCATCTATCCCTTCTTTCAGGTTGAGTTATGCGTTTTAAATGCTCGTCTTTTGTAATCTCAATTTGAACAGGTATAAAAAGTGACCCTCTTTTCTCTGCTATATTTTTCACTTGTTCGAATAGACGTCGATCACCATCCGTTTCTTCCAACCAATTTGTAAGTACGTAACTTTTTTCGGGAACTTTTGTGAGAAAGTCCAAAATTTCATTTCTTATTTTGCCTATAGTATCCCATGCAAAACTAGGGATCTTTGCATAACCATCATATTGCAACAGTTCAAAGATAGGGTTGTTGATAAGTTGATTATCGCAAATTATAAATCCATACTTTTTGGCTAACTCCTTGGCTATTGTGTACTTACCAACGCCAGGTCTGCCTGTGAGATAAATTATGGTTGAACGTTGGGTCATAAGATTTAACAGTTTTAAGTATAAAGTATTATATAAGGTTTAGTTTGCCTTTGGCAAACCATCTTTGGTGTAATGAAAGTACTTGTTCCTTTCCCCGACCCTTCCCACTACGTACTTTCATTACTATGGCGCCTGTAGAGCGCCCCCCATTTTAGTAAGGGCTTATGAGTAGGTGAAGAGCAGTAAATGAATTTTTCATAAACATTCCCCGATTAAAAAATTAAAAATTCATTTGGTGATCTTTTGTGAAAGAGATGCGTATTCTCTAATAATTGTATCTTTCATTTACCATCCAAGTCGTATCTTTATTAGTTTTTACAGTTTTGAATCCTACCTTTTCATAGCTGCGAATTGCTGCTTTATTAGCAGTTTCCGAATCAACAAAAACGCACTCGTATTTAGGAAAAATAATTTTCTCTAAAAATTGATCCAGAATTTTTGCACCATATCCCTTGCCGGTATAATCGACGTCGCCTATGTACCAATCGAAAGATGCTGTTAATTTGGGTAGATCTGAAACGTCGGCATCATCATCCCTAGGGAAGTCGTGAACATTATAAACTTGGATATAGCCAATTGGGATATTGTCTATCTCAATTACATAAGCCCACATATCTTTGCGAATACCATTTTCAATTTTATAGCTTTCGATGTATGACGCGAATTTTTCTTCTATTAATTCAGGCGTCCATTTTACATCCCTGTCCCACCATGCTTTTACGTGGGGGGTCTCAAGCCACTTTAGAAGTAGCGGCAAGTGTATTTTAATTAGGGGTCTAAAAGCGATTTTCATTATTTACTCACAATTGTTTTCCAAAACAACAAGCCTTTCTTAAGAGGGAATCGGGAGCTTTGGTTGGACATTATAACTATCCCAATTTTATGCTCAGGTAAAATTCCGACAAATGCCGTTGCACCCTCAATATACCCAGAATGAAAAATCAGTGTAGAGTTGCTTTTAGATTTTAATGAAAGCCTTCTCCAGCCTAGGCAGTACGAAGATTTAACCTCATCATTCTTGAATGGCAAGATGTTCCAAGTAAAGACGTCATCGGCTTTAATAACAGGTTTAAATATATGGTTTAAGGTTTTTTGAGAAACCACGTTAGGTCGATTTCCTAAAATAATCTGTAGAAATTCAACCATTCCATTTAATGAAGAAAAAACGCCTGCTGATGCAGGTACAATCTCCTGATAATTAGAAGGAAATTGCAGCTTTGAATGATCTCTAAAATGTGGGTAAGCTATATTATCTGACTTTAGTGGTAAAGTTTCTGATGAGATGCCCAATACATCAACTAGCTGATTCATCGTGTAGTTTTTTGATTTTGCATAATCTTGAGTTAAGCTATAGGCGAGGTTGCTGTAAAAGTATAAGTTATTGCTTCCCCTACTTTTCTTATCGAGTTGTTGCAACAGTTCTTTCCTACTCGTGCCTTGCTCAATTTCTTTATCGCCTCTTATTCTAAACCCAGTTGTGTGGCTAAGAATATTTTTCAAGGGTAAGTTTAGGCCGTTAACAAGTACTTTATCATCGAAGCTAGCAATCTTTTTGTCTACTAGGGCGGCTAAAGCTGTTGCCGTAATAGCTTTTGAAACTGATGCGACTCCAAATAATGTATCATCATCAATATTGGCACCACCAATTTCTTTGTATCCAAAAGTCTTTTTATAAATCACCTTATCGTTTTCTACTATTGCAACTGCACTACCAACTAATTCTTCGGCATCTGCTTCTATCAATCCAACTAGTTCTTGAATCGTAGTGTTGTGTTCTGAAGCGGCTGAACACGGGCCTGCATATGTTAGAGTGAATATTACAAGACACATTAGCGTTTTAAATCTGTCCATTGAACCCCTCTTTATGTAGTATGCCGCACTTATATCACATTTTAAAAGTTTGACCAAGTCTTAAAGGAATGTATAGGTGTTGGACTCAGGAAGTTAAAGATATGATGGCAGCTCCAATTTCTTCCCATAACTCATTCCATTCAAAAGCTTATGTACTGGAAGGAATAAATTTTCTGGTAGGTTATCCAAGTCAAACCAGCCCCAATTTTCTACCTTATTTGGTTCATTATTTAGTACATTTTGATTGCCTAAATAGTTCGCTGTCATTAGAATGGAGACGTAGTGCTTTCCCTCATTTTCAAAAAAATCGTTAGTAATGGCTAGAAACTGTGGTGATTTAATTACCAAGTTTGTCTCTTCAAAGACTTCTCTTATAGCACAATCTTCAAAACTCTCTTTGAATTCCAAATGTCCGCCACATGGGCCCCAAGAGCTTTCACCGTGAGCGTTAAGTCGCTTTCCAAGTAAAAGCTGCTGTTTGGAATTAAAGACCAGAACACCAACGCCTACTCTTGGTTTTAATATTTCCATTTTATTCCTTAGTAAAATTTATTGTGTTAGTATTAAGCAGTAATCTGGATGCATTAGTTTAATTGTAAATCCAATATATATAAAAAATGACAGCAAAAAACAAATATTCAAAAATCTTTCTTCTAGCGACACTGATTCTGGTCGATCTGCTTTCAGCGGCGGAACTAGATTTGTTCGTGCCTAGTTTCCCCGAAATAAGACAGCATTTTGATCTCACGCCATTTTGGGTTGAAGCCTTGCTATCGGTTAACTTTATTGGCTATTGTACAAGTCTGTTTGTTGTTGGAACACTATCCGATAAGTATGGTAGAAAACCGTTAATAATGCTTGGTCTTTCTATCTTTATAGTAGGTAGCATAATCTGTGTTACAGCCAATGAATTTGAAGGTCTTTTAGTTGGTAGGTTTTTGCAAGGGTTGGGAATTGCCGCGCCATCGATACTGTGCTTCTTGGTAATTGCTGATGAATATCCCTTAAAAGAACAGCAGTCTTTGTTTGCTATATTAAACGGAATTATGAATGCGACACTTGGCATAGCTCCAGTTGTGGGTAGTTATATCACACTCTACTTCCATTGGCATGGAAACTTTATGGCGCTATTATTGTTTGGGATCGTATGTTTAGTAGCCGCTCAACTTTTTATCCCATCTAGAAAGATTGAGCATAATGAAAATTTCACTTCTGCAGGCTATAGATCGATATTAAAATCTTGGCCAGTTATGCTGATAACAATACACATTGTAATGATGTGTATCCCATATTGGATTTTCGTTGGCATGTCTCCAATTTTATATATGGAAGATTTAGGGGTAAGCTTGCACCACTTTGGTTTTTATCAGGGAATTCTCGCATTCTTATTTGCTATAGGAAGTATTGCGTTTGGTTTTGTTGTAAAAAAGTTTGAACAGAAATCTCAGCTGAATTTCACAAATCTAATATTTGTTTTAAGTTTGATAGCCATTTTTTATGTGACTTGGGTTGATAGTAAAAATCCACTATTACTTACACTGGCAATTTTAATTTTTGTTTTCGGGCAGATAATACCATCCGTGATATTATACCCACTTTGTTTAAGTTTAATGCCGCAATCAAAAGCACGAATATCAGCTATAATGCAAGGCTTTAGATTAGTTTTAACTGCTATATCACTTCAGGTTGCAGGATATTTCTACCAAGGTTCATTCCAAAATATTGGGATCATAATTTTAGTGTTTGTCGTGCTTTCAATATATACCTTGAACTTAGTGGTGAATAACAAGAAAATCGAAAGAGTTTTTTATGAGCAGTAAAATTTTAATTAGGCGATATAATGATGGCGATGCAAAGTTTATTAGCCAATTATATTACGACACTATACACACAGTTAATGCCAAAGATTATTCTAAGGAACAATTAGAGGCGTGGGCCCCATATTCTTCAGTAAAAGACTACAGTGGCTGGGAAGAGAAGTTGCAAAAGATAAAACCATTTGTTGCTCTGATTGGAGAGCAGATAGTTGGTTTTGCAGAGTTCGAGCCAAACGGTCATATAGACTGTTTTTATGTCCACCATGAATTTCAAGGACGCGGTGTTGGCAGTGCGTTAATGCGTGAAATCGAAATAGAAGCGAGAGAAAAATTATTAGGTAGAATCTATGCAGAAGTCAGCATAACAGCAAAACCATTCTTTGAAGCCAAAGGATTTAAGGTTGTTAAGCAACAAACTGTGACCCTTCGCGGAGTGGACTTGGTGAATTTTGTGATGGAGAAGTCTATAAAGTGACTAAGCGCAAAGCAGATGTTTATAAAGTTTACGACAAAATTGCTAAATGGTTTGACGAGCATAGGAGTCGAGATTTATTCGAAAAACCGTGGCTTGATAAAGCCATCGCCCTCGTACCCCTAAAAGCAGAGGTTCTAGATTTGGGTTGTGGAATGGGTGAGCCGATTATTCCATACTTTATATCCAAAGGATTTAGTGTTACAGGTGTAGATGGTAGCGAACAATTATTGGAAATGGCAAGAGCCAGATTCCAAAATGTTGAGTTCGTTTTAAGTGATATGCGTCTACTTAAATTGAATAAAAAATTTGACCTAATAATAGCGTGGCATAGTTTCTTCCACTTATCACAAGATGATCAACGCGCCATGTTCAAAATTTTTGTAGAGCACCTAAACCCTAAAGGAGTCTTGCTATTTACCTCTGGTGACAAAGCTGGTGAGGAATGGGGAAATAATGGTGGCGAAGCTCTCTATCATGCCTCACTTTCAATTAGTGAATATAAAGCCATTTTAGCGAAATTCGGTTTGGCTCTCATTGATAATAAAATATTGGATCCTGCATGTGGAGATGCTACTGTTTGGTTAGCTCAGTTAGAAAGGTGATTATGAATAAGTTAATCCTTTTAGTTTTAATGGTATTCTCAATTCAATGCTCATTCGCAGATGACGAAGTCTTTCCCATATCTACAGAAATCCAAATAGGCAAAATCCGTAACTTGATTGAGCGTGCACCTGAAAAAGGAATCTATGTTACTGTAGGGGGTGAGAGAGCTTTTAGAGGGGCTTCAATGTATTCTGGCATTGACCACCTTGTAATTTTTGACATTGCGCCCGATATAATAAAATTCAACTCAATTAACATAAAATTACTAAAAGCCCTTGATAAAGAAGCCTATAAAATTTTACGCTGGAGCAGTACATTTAATGAATGGAAGAAGCTGGATGCTAGTCTGTCAGAAGATGATTTTAAATGGTGGAATGATCGAATTAGAAACATGAAGGGTTACGACCTACCAGAGAAGTTAAACAAGACAGGTAGTTCTACCCAGTATATTCGAATTCGTGAAAAGTTAATGAGCATTTATCCTAAAGTTTCTGCGAAGTATAACAACAGAGTTCGCACATTTTTGACTTATGTTGCATGGGATGATGTCGCGCTAAATCAGATAGGATCAAAAGATCCCTTGTCCAAAGAAGAATTTGAATATTTCAACCTAGAGAGGAAGTCAGAAAGTTCTTGTGTTCAGAAATTTATTGATGAGCCTTCAACCACCGTCGATTGGGGTAATATTATAGATTACAAGTCTGGCAATTATCTATTTGATGATAAGTTATATAAAAGATTACATGACTTAGCACTTCAGAATAAGATAACTGTTCTGAAGCTTAATTTATCCTCAGATGAAGGTTTGAAGTTGATGGTTGAAACGGTCAAACAAATCAAAAGCAAAATTGCCATCATGGATTTAGATAACCTTTATCTTTATGAATACATGGGGGAATTAAATTATCAAAAGGCTGTTAATACGCTCTTACAATACGGTGAGTCTAGTTCTGTGCTAATACTGATGCATAATTACAAAAGTTTTTCCTGTGCACAGTTTTCACTGTATATAGGCTTTACATTTGAGCATGTGAAGACATGGCCGCAGCAACCATTTTTAGATGATTTTATAAATTCAATACCGCATGAAATATATCCGCTTTTAGATGGACGTTTGTACGAGTCTAAAGATGAATTACCTACCTATTTTAGAAGCAAAATTAGAAATTTCTAATAGTTAGCCATGACTTGTAAATAGGCTCTTTTCCTGCTACACTCCTGCGCAGAAAACTACATGAAGGGGAAATGATGAAAAAATCAATATTGATGTTCTGTGTAAGCGCGCTGTTCAGCACATCAGCTTTAGCGAATGAGAATTGCTTTATAGCAAAAGAAGGTTCGAAAATTCTTAAAAATGAAGGTGAGTGTTCAATTCCATATTCTCCTGAATCTACATTTAAAATTCCATTAAGCTTGATTGGGTTTGATTCAGGAATTCTGAAAGATGAAACTCATCCTGAGTGGCCTTTCAAAGAAGAATATGTCTCATTTCTTGATGTTTGGAAGCAACCACAAACCCCTACCTCATGGATGAAATACTCATGCATTTGGTACTCGCAAGTTTTGACCAAACAACTGGGTATGAAAAAGTTCCAAGATTACGTTTTGAAACTAAATTATGGTAATAAAGATCTAGCTGGAGATAAGGGGCAGAATAATGGCCTCACGAATGCATGGCTTTCTAGTTCGCTAGAAATATCACCTAATGCACAAGTGACATTTATAGAAGATTTATTAGCGAGTAAATTGCAAGTCTCTAAAGATGCTCAGGCCAAAACGAGGAATATTCTGTACGTTGAAGACTTGAGTAATGGTTGGAAGCTTTATGGCAAAACAGGTAGTGGCAATTTGTTGAGTAAGGATAAGACGCAAAAATTGGAAATGAAGCATGGTTGGTATGTTGGCTGGATTGAAAAAGCCGATAAGAAAATTGTTTTTGTAAACCACATTGTAGATGACAAAAAAATCGAGCAAGCTGCAGGTCCTAGAGCTAAAGAGCAAGCTAAAGCTAAGTTAGAGGAGCTGATTAAGGAAATTAAAAATTAGCCTGTAGATGAAGTTATTAGTTAAAGTAGTTAGCTTGGTATAATTGGTTATTTGCTGATCTTATTCTTTTGTTTGAGATTAGTTCGCTTAATAATACAGCGAAAACCTTTTTGTAATACTAGCAACTTTTTCAAACTCTCCAAATATTACTGCTGCGTAGTAAATATGTTCGTCTTGGGTTTTCTTTGCGATATTATCAATCTGCTCTAAATAGGTACCACCAGTCATGCTATCGACAAAAGCCAGTTGAGTTATGCCTTCCTCTTTAGCTTTAAGAACTGCTTTCTTAATATCGCTAGATTTGCCTCTTAAGACTATGTATGGCATTCCAGACACTTTCCAATCGTTACCACTGGCATCTATATTTGATTGCAAAAAGCACTTCTCCTCATCAAGCCTACCTCCAACTGCAAATGATGCGTGAGCTACTGCATTCATGGCCACCCCTGCTTCAAGCTCTTTATTTACTATTACTACTAATTTATTTTCAAAAGTCATTTCTCCTCCAAAATATTTATAGGTTGGTCTTGAACAAAAATCTCTATTCTTTCAATGCCCTTGCCTTGGTTTATTCTTTTCAATCTTATGGTTCCTATTTCGCCGGTTGTTTTGATATGAGTACCGCCACAAGGTACAGATGAAAATTCATTTATTTTCCAATACCTTCTTTCAGTACTCTCGTCACTAAAGGTGCTGATGATCGCTTGATTTGAATCAATGATCGATTGTGCACCATTTTGAATATCTCCTAAAACGGTAGACATACTGCCATTCCATTTAAAATCAATACGTGCTTTATCTTGAGAGATGTGAGCCCCCACTTTATGAGTATTTGGGAATTTTTGATATATTAATTCCAAAACAACTTCAGCAGCGAAATGTAGACGCATTAGTTTGTAACGCCTATCCCAATCAATAGCAACTTTCACAATATCATTTTCATTTAGTTCATGCCCTTCTGGAACAGTATAATAAATTTCAATACCATCCTTTTGAGCTTTTAGAACCTCATAACCGCCTATTGTACCTGTATCACTTTCTTGTCCTCCAGAAAAAGCATAGAAAATTGTCTCGGTTAAAGTGACTTGATTTCCATAAACAGTTTTTATGGTTGTTTCAAGTTCGGCTAAATATGGATCTTTCCAAAACACTTTAATAGTCATACTTTAGGTTCTGGATTTGATATTGAGATTACTGTACCTTTCGTGATTTCTTGCATATCCTTACTCTTGATGCAAAACACTGCATTTGGAGTACCAGCAGCTGCCCATACTTCATCGAGTAACATGAGATCTTTGTCTATATAAATAAACAGTATGTGATTTTTATGTCCAATTGGTGGAACGCCCCCGATAGCAAACCCTGTCGTTTTTCTGACAAAATCCGCATCAGCTTTAGCTATACTTTCTCCAACATGAAGTGCTATTTGCTTTTCGTTTACTTGATTCGGCCCTGAAGCTAATACTAGTATAGGTTTATTGGTTTCTTGTGTTTTGAAAATAAGTGATTTTACAATTTGTGAAACTTTGCAACCAATACTCTTTGCTGCATCAACTGCTGTTCGTGTGCTGCTGGGAAGTTCTATTACCTTAACGTCTATTCCACCTACATCTAAGGCATCTTGGACTTGTTGTGCACTAATCTTTAATTTCAGTTCCATATTCCTCTGTTTACTTTATGTGCGTTATAGCATACAATTGATGGCATTATACATGTGTGCGCTATAACGCACAAGAGTTATTTTTATACATAAATGGAAAATTTAACTAAGAAAATATCCTATACCCTAAAATCTATCCGTAAGGAGTATGGATGGAGTCTAGATAAAGCAAGTCAAGAAACTGGTGTGAGCAAAGCCATGCTAGGGCAAATTGAGAGGGGCGAGTCTAGTCCCACAATTGCCACTCTTTGGAAGATCGCTTCTGGGTTCAACGTTGCATTTTCATCTTTCGTTGATGATGTGAAATCTATTAAGGGTAAAGTAGTTCATAGAACTGGTAAAGTTAGAGAGATTCATCCCCAAGATAGTAAGATAAAAGTACTACCATTATTCCCTTTTGATCGTAATCTCAATTTTGAGGCGTTTATAATCGAATTATCATCTAGGTGCGAGCATATATCCCCACCGCATCAAAAAGGTGTTGTAGAGCACGTTATAGTGTCGGAAGGGCAGGTCGAAATATTGGTCAAAGGAAAGTGGAAAGCACTCAAAGAAAAAGAAGGCTTAAAATTCAATGCTGACCAACCACATGGTTATAGAAACCTTAAAAAGTCTAAGGCGGTTATTATTGATATAATCCATTATAAATAGGACCTAACTACTAGCTGTTCCCTTATGCTTGAGCCTCTTAGCATACTTCTCCATTGCTAGAGATAGAGCGGTTTCAATATCTATGTTAAGAGAATTGGCTAGGCAAATGAGGGAGTAAATTAAATCGCCAAGCTCCATTCCCATATGGTGATTTTTGGTTAGGCTCTTCTTGCCGTAGTCAGTTGCTTTTAATATCTCTTTGGCAAATTCTCCTAACTCTGAGGTGAGGTCAAGCAATCTATTTTCTGGCGAGCAATCTAATTTATTTTGGCTGCAAAAATTTGCAACTTTGCTTTGTAAATCTTTCTTTAGAAGTTCAATTTCTCATTCCCGAGTCTTTGAATCAGCCAATCTAGTTGTTCCAAAGTTGTGAATTTAATTACAACTTGCCCGCCATCCAGTGTGTCATTTATTTGTACTGGCATATTGATTGTTTCAGTCAGCATTTTTTCGATTTCTATTAGATCCGAATCTTTAGTACAATGCTTCTCAGCCCCTTCTCTAATCAATGTACGATGTCTTTTTTTGCCAGTTTTTTCAGGCGACTTTTGTTCACGCACGAAATTCTCAACTTCGCGCACACTCATGTTGTCATTTACAATTTTTGTAGCTAGCTCTGAAATATTGGGTGAATTAATAATACTTCTTGCATGTCCTGAAGATATTTTCTTAGTCTCTATAAGCTTTCTAACATCGTCTGGAAGTGTCAAAAGTCGCAAAGTATTGGTAACATGAGATCGACTTTTGCCAATCTTTTTGGCTATTGATTCTTGAGTATAATTAAACTCTTTTGTCATTCGTTCATATGCTAAAGCCTCTTCGATTGGAGATAAGTCTTCGCGTTGAATATTTTCGATCAAGGCCATCTCAAAAGACTCTTGGTCCGAATAGCTTTTTACTATACAGGGAACTTGAGCAAGTCCCACTTTTTTGGAAGCTTGCAATCTACGTTCACCAGCAATGAGCTGATATTTGTTGCCTACTACTCTGACAGTAATTGGCTGCAAAATTCCGTGTTCCTTGATGGAATTTGCTAGGTCTTGTAATTCTTCTTCTCCAAATACACGGCGTGGTTGATAAGGGTTTTTTTCAATTGAATTGATACTCAATAATTTTACTTCTGAGGCGCTGGAATTATCAGTATTGATTGTTGTTACATTATCAGAAATCAAGGCTGATAGCCCTTTACCCAACGCTTTTTTTTCTGCTGACATCTTCTTGTTCCTCATTATCGTTTAAAATTTCGAATTTGGTTAACATTTCCTTAGCAAGCATCATATAAGCATGTGATCCCAAACATTTATTATCATAAATTAGTGCAGGTTTTCCATGTGATGGCGCTTCGGAAAGCTTAATATTTCTTGGTATGACTGTCTGGTAAACTATATCTTCAAAAGTGCTTCTGACGTCTTGTTCAACTTGTACGGCGAGTCTATTTCTTCTATCCATCATAGTTAGAATTATGCCCTCGATATGAAGTTTAGGGTTTAGAGATTTTTTAATTAGGTTTGTTGTGTTGATCAAATGAACTAGCCCTTCGAGAGCAAAGAATTCGCACTGAAGAGGAATTATTAGGTTGGTGGCAAAGCACAAAGAATTTATGGTTAATAAGCCAAGTGAAGGTGGGCAATCAATTATAATGAAATCATATTCAAAAGTTAGGGGTTCTAACTTTTCTTTTAGCTGGGTTTCCTTATTTGCAACGTTATGTAATTCAATTTCTGCTGCAGCTAAATCAACTGTTGCGGATAAAACTTCTAGTTTAGGCACCATTGTTTTTGTAATTGCTTGGTAAACATCAACGCCATTTATCAGGACGTCATAAATGGTTACTTTCCTCGACTTTGTTTCTATGCCCAAGCCTGTACTGGCATTGCCTTGAGGATCTAGGTCGATGAGTAAAACCTTCTTACCTATGGCTGCTATTGCGGTTGCTATGTTGATTGCGGTAGTGGTTTTGCCGACGCCACCTTTTTGGTTTGCTATTGCTATTGTTATGCTTTGTTCCATTTAGGGCTTAAGTTTTTGATTACTAAAATCACCCCTTCAGTTTTATAAATATTTTGGAATTCTTGCAACTCATAATTCCAATTTTTTGAAACTTCTTTTAGCTCGTCTTTTTGTTTTTTACTTTTGAGTAGTATTATAGTTGTCTCTTTTGAGATCATGTGCGTGCATAAATTAATTAAATCTCCCACACTTGTGACGGCTCTTGAGACTATGTACTCAGGTTTTTCAAACACTTTTTTTATATCATTATTTATAACTGTGTTTGGCAGGTTTAGTTCTAAGATTACTGTTTTCAAAAAAGTACACTTTTTTGTTATTATTTCAACCATCTTGCATTTGGTATAACCTAAAATTGCCAGAACCATCCCAGGAAACCCCGCCCCAGAACCGACGTCAATAATAGTAGAATTTTTATTATTAATATAAGATTGTAGTTGAAGGCAATCTAGGAGATGTTCATTAAGTAATAATTCTCTGTTGCTTTTTTTAGATACTAAGTTGATCTTCGTATTCCATTTTAGAATAAGCTCTAAATACTTCTCTAAGTTGAGAGATGTTTCACGTGAAACGTTTTGAAATGAAAAAAAATTATCCATGCTTTTTAATATATACCTGTAATGCAACAATGGCAGCCGGAGTCATGCCCTGTATTTTTTTTGCCTCTGCTATGTTTGCTGGGCGCATTCTATCAAGTTTTGACCTAACTTCATTTGAGAGGCTGCCTACCTTAAAGTAATCAATAGTTTTCGGGATTAGAATTTCCGACTCATGGTTGTATAGATTGATATCATCATGAAGTCTACTTTCTAAGGGTTTGTACAATGCTTCTATGGCGATTTTCTCTAGTGCCTTAGCAGTAAACTCTGAGACTCTAGGCTCGATAGCTCGAATTTCGTTAAGGGTAATTGAGGGCAGAGATAGTAAATCAAATAAACTTCTTCTTCTGCCATCTTGTGTTATTGGTATGCCATTATCGTTAAGCGACTTTGGTGTATGAGTTACTGACTTCATAAAGCTTCTTATTTCAAAGAGCTGACTCTCAATATTCTTGAAGTGAGTATAGCGCTTTAGAGAAATTAGACCTGCTGAGTTAGCTTTTTCAGTAAGTCGCTGATCCGAATTGTCTGGTCGCAAGTGAATTCTGAATTCAGCTCTAGCAGTCATCATTCTGTACGGTTCGATCGTACCGTTAGTGATTAAGTCGTTTATTAAAACTCCTATATATGATTCAGACCTGCTGTTCGTAAACTCCGTGTTATGTAGAAATAGGGCAGCATTTGCCCCTGCAATTATGCCCTGGCCTGCAGCTTCTTCATAGCCGGTTGTTCCGTTGATTTGGCCTGCTAAAAATAGTCCTTTTATTTTTTTTGTTTCCAGTGTGGCTTTCAACTCTCTAGGATCAACATAATCGTATTCAATCGCATATCCATATTTAAGTATTTTTACGTTTTCAAGCCCAGGTATTGATCTAATAATTTTGTCTTGAATATATTCTGGAAATGATGTTGATATGCCGTTAGGGTAAACCGTGTCATCGTCAAGTCCTTCAGGTTCTAAAAACACTTGATGTCTATCTTTATCTGAAAAGCGCTTTACCTTATCCTCAATTGATGGACAATATCTGGGGCCAGAGGATGAAATTTGTCCTGAGTACATGGGTGATTCATGGATATTATCCAAAATAATCTGATGGGTCTCGGAGTTAGTATAGGTGGAATAGCAATCAATCTGTGGGACTGTAATTTTTTCTGTTAGTGTTGAAAAAGGAGTCGGTGGAGAGTCTCCAGGTTGCTTCTCTAAGTTTCTCCAATCTATAGTATTCTTATCTAATCTTGCAGGTGTGCCTGTTTTAAGTCTGCTCACATGAAGAGAGGTTTTTCTTATAGTTGTTGCGAGCTTGATTGAAGGATTTTCTCCTGATCTTCCTGCGGGTATAGTTTTCCTCCCTAGGTGGATTAGGCCTCCCAAAAATGTTCCAGTTGTAAGCACTACCGAAGAGCATGTTAAGAGTTTGTCATCTACATACACGCCCTCAACTTTGCCATCGCAAATCTTCAGATCTGTAACCTCGTTTTCAAGTATCGAGAGGTTTTTACACTCGGCTAGTAAGCCTTGAACAGCCTTTTTATATAGCTTTCTGTCGGCTTGTGCTCTTGGTCCCCATACAGCTGGACCTTTACTAGAGTTTAATATCTTAAAATGTATACCAGCCTGATCGATCGCTTGAGCCATTATGCCATCCATAGCGTCAACTTCTCTTACAATTATTCCTTTTGCAACTCCTCCAATTGATGGGTTGCAGGACATTTCTCCAAGATTATTGTATGAGTAGGTAATTAAAGCTGTTCTAGCTCCAATGCGCGCAGCAGCAGCAGCAGCCTCACAACCAGCATGCCCACCTCCAATCACTATAACATCAAAATCTTTTACCATTGTTTCACGTGAAACTATTTACCTATACAAAACGAAGAGAAAATTAAATCAAGAATCTCCTCTACTTCTATCTTTCCAGTAATCATGCCTAGTTCAGAGGCAGCTAGCCTTATATACTCAGTTGAAATATCCAATCTAGAGGCTTCATCAACTAGGTCCAAGCATTTAACACAGTTAGTTAAATTTACCCGGTATCTATGATGAGTAATTAGAGGCTCATTAGATATTGAATATCTACTTAATATTAAGGCAGATAAGGCATTGATTAGTTGGTCAGTAGCATAGCCTGTTTTAGCAGAAATTTCAAGTAATTGACAATAATCTAAAAATTCATCCTTTAGGCAATTATAATCTTCTAATACGAAATCATTGAATTTATCTCTTTTGTTGAATAAGACAAACGTAGGTTTTTCTTTGGAGATCAGAGACTTAACTGCTGAGAGAGACTCTTTATCGCCAATATCCAGCACTATAAGTTGTACATCAGACTCTTCCAAAGTTTTCATAGCTCTTTTTACGCCTTCTTGCTCAATGCTATCATGTGTCTCTCTAATTCCAGCTGTGTCATATAATATTAGAGGAAAGCCGTTTAAATTAATTTTTACTTTTAAAACATCTCGAGTAGTACCAGCGATATCTGAAACTATAGCAACATCGCTCTTTGCTAAAAGGTTTAGCAATGATGATTTTCCAGCGTTTGGGGCACCAACAATTGCTACATTCAGTCCTCTATTCAGAATTTCACCAGAATTGTTGTCAGATAAGTGATTTTTAATCTCTTTTGATAAAGTTACCAAATCAGTGAAGGCTGACTGCACTAGGTTTTTAGGGATGTCATCTTCTGGAAAGTCAATTAAAGCTTCGAGCTTAAATAAGTGATTTAATATCCTAGAACGCCATTCGTTATAGAGAGCGCCAAGCTGGCCGTTAAGCTGACGTAATGCAGTATTTTTTTGGAGGCGTGTTTCTGCGTCAATCAAATCTACTAAAGCCTCGGCTTGAGTTAAATCGAGTTTTGAGTTTAAAAAAGCTCTCTTTGAGAATTCTCCAGGTTCTGCCATTCTAAGAAATTCCATGTTACCTAAAGTCTCAAGTAAATGGTCTATTACGGCAATGCTGCCATGAAACTGGATTTCTACAATATCTTCCCCCGTAAAGCTATTTGGAGCCTTAAAATAGAGAATGATTGCCTGATCTATTGGTTCGCCATTGCTTGGGTCAGCCAAATGAACTAGGGAAGCCACTCTCGGCTCAACATTAATTTGGGGGCATAATTTGTTCAAGGCTAACAAAGATCCTTCGCCCGAGATGCGAACAACCGCAACACCAGACCTTCCTGCCAAAGTAGAGAGAGCGAATATTGTATCGGCCATTATTTATCTAAAAAGCTTATAATTGCATTAGGGGCATGATTATTGTCCAAAATACTGTCATATACAACATAATTTTCCAATACTTTCTTTACGTAGTTGCGGGTTTCATTAAAAGGAATAGATTCAATCCAGTCTATCATTTGGTATTGATCATGCGAATTTCTCGGATCTCCATATCTATTAAGCCATTTGTTAACATTACCGGGCCCTGCATTATAAGCAGCAATTGATAGAGGGATACTTTCATATTGATTATATAATTGGTCAAAAAATTTGATTCCTTGGGCTACGTTAGCTGATGGATCGGTTGCAAACGACGATTTATGTTGCCCTAAAGATGACGCCATTTTCGCTGCGGTAGCAGGCATTAATTGCATCAGTCCCTTTGCTCCTGCAGGACTTGTAGCTAGAGGATCGAACATGCTTTCTTGTCTCATAATTCCTAAATAAATCCCTTTTGGAAGATCTCCAGAATTAATCGCAATATGCTTAGGATAACCCTCCCTGATCAATGGTGCCCCTTTATTAGAGGTGGATTTACCAATTTCAACAGCGAAAGGGTAGTATTTTCTATTTGTGAAATATAATGCGGATGTTTCTAGATCGTTTCTATCCAAGTCAAAATCAGCGAGTGTAGCAACTAAACTATTTGCTAGAAGTTTTACATCCGATTTGTGGAGTAAGTAAGCAAAGTAAGTAAGTTTTTTAGCCATCTCTTTATGAGCGTAATTGCTGGGTTTTTTATGTGTTGATGTAGCGAGGTTTTGAAAATAATCATGTTTATGGCTGCCATGAAGGGTAGCAATGGCTAAGTGCCCATAAAAAGTGCCTGTGTAAGTTGAAGCTGTTTCATACCAAGAGTGCGCAGTTGTTTGATCTTCCATAGCTTCAAAGCTTCTCGCAAGCCAATATGCACCCTTAGATTTAGAGCTAGAAAGTTTAGTGTTGTTGTAAAGTATCTCAAACCTTTTAATTGCTTGCTCAGGGTTGTTCAAAAATCTTAGAGAGATCCAGCCGCCAAGCCACTCAGCTTCAGCCATATCTGGTCCATACTCTAATTTATGATTTAATGTAAGCGAGTAGGCTTCCTCATATAAACCTTCACGCAGTGCATTTCTAATAGCGATGTTTTTAATTTTCCACCATTTATCAAAGGCCATTTTGGGTTTGATGAGGAGGAGTTTTTCAAGTGCAGCACTTTCTTTATCGTTATCCAAAAGATTATCAATAACCAAGTATTGTAGGTAGTCGTCTTTGGTAAGTTTCAAGTCGATGCTTTTTAAAGTGCGATCAAGACTAAATTTGCTTTTGGCAACATCCAATCTCACTCTAGGTAATTTTTTATATTGTTGTGGCACTATACTAAGTAGCTGCTCTGCATAAGTGTATGACTTGTTCCAAGTCAAGAACTCAATTTTGTTTAGCAAGTCTTCAATAGTTAAGTGGTCTTTGTACTTTTTTAGATAATATTCTTCTGTGTTTAGGTCAAACTCGGTCGTTCTCCACAACTCGCGGAGCAAATTCTTAGTGTTCTGGTCGTTTAATGAGGCTGAGCCAACGGTGATTGAAGCGTGAATGAGAGAGAATTTACCGTTATTGGTTTGAGGTTCCCTACCATTAAACCATTCTAAAACAGAGCCAGGTGTGTTATCGTAAGAGATGGATTTTTCAATTTTATTCGTGAAAGGTTCAGCAGATATCCATTTATTCTCATTGAAAAAATCAGATATTTCCTTGATTGGCAGCGATTGGGGCTCATAGTAAATCTTCAAAGTCTTGATAATTGCATTTGCATAACTTGGGTCTTGGCACGTAGAGGCAATTTCACTAGCTTCAAACCATTGTTGATTTGTTGAAAGTTTCACTATTTCGAGAAGTTTCGACTCATCTTGCATGTTAATAATATACTTGGCTGCTGGAGTTGAAGTCGCAGTTTGAGTCAATGTAGCATTGGTTTTTTCAGGCTGTTTTGTCTTTACTAAGTTGTGAGCTGGTCTTTGTATTGGGTGTGTCTTGGTTTTTTGACTTACTTTTTTAGATGAAGGACTGAGTTTGGGTTTTTCTAAATAAATTTTTTTAGTTGGCGCAGGTTTTTTTTGTTTTAAAACTTGTTTTGCTGCGGTTTTGCTTTTTGGCGCGTCTTTGCAATCCCCAAAAGATGGAGTTAAACGCAAGATGACTATTATTGCTAATAATCTAAAACACATGCCTGACAAAAGGATTATCTATTCTTTCACCATAGCATATGCACAATATTCAAAAAAGATATTTATAAAGTAACGAGAGGATATTTAGTGTTAAAACTAAATAGTACTTTATTGCTGCTAACAGATGGTTCTTGCAATATTTTCAAGTTTTTGAATCAATTTCTCAGGTTCAGCGGTATCTGGGGCTGAGTAGAATAGTTTTTGATCACCCCTAAGTCTTAGTGATACAGGATTCTTACTAACTAGATCTATCACTTTTTCAGGTGATTTTGGTTCATTATTTCGGAAAGAAATTAGTACTCCCTTCTCACCCAGATCGATTTTCTCAATGTTGGCGTTTTTTGCGAGGTGCTTTAGTTGCACAACTTTAAATAGCTGAAGTGTTTCTACAGGAATTTGTCCGTATCGGTCGATCATATCTGTGGCGAAGATATCCAATTCATCTGGCGTTTTAATATTGGCAATTTGTCTGTATAAATTCAGTCTTAGGCTGCTATCGGAAATATAGGACTCAGGTATTTGTACGGATATTCCCAAATTAATTGTAGGACTCCAATCACTATCATCTATTCGGTTGCTTGCATCATCAGACTTAATATCGTCTATAGCTTCCTGCAGCATGGCTTGGTAAAGTTCAACCCCAACCTCTTTGACGTGTCCAGATTGTTCTTCGCCCACTAAATTTCCATAACCTCGAATATCCATATCATGACTTGCAATTGAAAACCCAGCGCCAAGAGTTTCAAATGAAGAGATAACGGAAAGCCTTTTTTCTGCGGTATCTGAAAGTCTTTTGCTGGGTGGCAAAGTCAGATAAGCATAGGCCTGAACATTGCTACGCCCTACTCTGCCTCGAATTTGGTATAGTTGTGCCAGACCATACATATCGGCTCTATCGACTATAATGGTGTTAGCTTGCGGAACATCTAGGCCAGATTCAATAATATTTGTGCTTACCAATACGTCATACTTTCCGTCATAAAAGTCGTTCATTATAGTATCTAGTTGTTCAGCTGTCATTTGGCCATGAGCTTTGACAGCTTTTATCTCGGGTACAAGCGATTTTAGTGTGTCTAATATCCCGTCCAAATAAGAAACTCGTGGAGTTATATAGAATGTTCTCCCGCCTCTGTAATGTTCTCTAAGAATAGCTTCTCGTAAAGTGACGCTATCATAAGGAAGGACGAAGGTCTTAATAGGCAGTCTATCCACTGGTGGAGTTGCTATAACACTAAGATCTTTAATGCCAAATAGAGACATCTGTAAGGTCCTTGGTATAGGTGTAGCTGACAAAGTAATAATATGGCATGCGCTTTTAAGCTCCTTTAATCTTTCTTTCTGTCCTACACCGAAATGTTGTTCTTCGTCGATTATTAAAAGCCCTAGATTTGCAAATTTAATATCTTTGGCAAGCAACATGTGGGTTCCTACGACCACATCTATCTTGCCATCTGCAATATCAGTTTTGATGCTTTTGACATGCTTTTTATCTGTGAATTTGGAAAGCTGTGCTATTCGAAATGGCAGACCTGCAAATCTCTGAGATAAAGTTTTGAAGTGCTGTCTTGCTAACAAGGTTGTTGGTACAAGAATAGCAATTTGGGCTGGGTGATCAGATGCTAAAATTTGACAAACCGCTCTTAAGGCTACCTCTGTTTTACCGAATCCAACATCACCACAAATTAGTCTATCAATTGGTCTATCATTTTGAAAATCTGTGGTTATGTCTTCTATAGCTTTCAGTTGATCTGGTGTTTCAACATAAGGAAAGGCTTCACAAAATTTGGTGTATATCTCGTCATTTATCGTTATAACAGGAGTTTTGATTAAGTTCCTTTCAGCAGCAACTTTTAAGAGTTTCTCAGCAGCAATTTTAATACGTTTTTTCAGCTTAGCTTTACGGGTCTGCCAACCAAGACTGCCTAGTTTGTCTAAGGGAGCATGTTCCGAGCCGTACCTGCTGATTAGCTCTAGGTTTTCTACTGGTAAATAATATTTAGCATCTTCATCGTACAAAATTTTGACGAAGTCATGCACGCTATTGCCAATTTTTATTTGCTCGAGCTTTTCGAATTTGCCAATACCATGCTCTTTATGAACGACTAAATCTCCAGCATATAGATTTGACAATGCGGAAATAAGTTGTGTGGGTGTTGTTTTAGAAGTATTAGATGTTCGTCTAGATAGTCGTTGCCCTAGTATATCCTGCTCGCTGAAAATGGTGAATTCAGACGTTCTAAACCCATGTTCCATGGGTGCAACAAAGAGGCCTATGGAATTTTTTGTTATATTGGTTATTGGCCAAGATTCTATTCTATAATTTTGAAGCTCATGGTCATTGAGTATATTGGTAAGGCGCTCAAGTGACGCTTTCGTAAAGCATGCTATAAGTACTTGTTGAGTTTTAACTAGGCCTTGTAAAAGTGAGAAGGTTGATACTTCTTGAGTTTTCGCGACTTGGTACAAATAATCAACGCCTTGAACAGCGGATTTATCATAGTTGAAAGAGGTATATAGTGCAGTATTACTTTTGGTTAGAGTTTCTTCTAACTCGGATTTTGTTAGATATAAAGTCTCAGGCTCAATAATGTTGTGAACACCATCATTTTTTGTAATCTTGGTGTTAGATCGTAATTCGTATTGAGATTCTATAAAATTATAGTTCTCTTTAAGCAAAGAATCATAATCATATGGCAATATGATTTTTACATCTTTTGGCAAGTAATCAAAAAGCGTACAACATTTTTCATAGAATAATCCGAGGTAGTGCTCCATTCCAATAAACTTTCTTCCTGCTGATATACTCTCGTATATTAAGTCTTGATTTACGCCAAATAAGGTTTGGTATTTTTCTTTAAAGGTTGTTTTGGAATCTTCTGAAATGATTACTTCGCTTGATGGTAATAAGTGTAAGGTATCTTTGTGAGTTATACTCTTTTGAGTGTCTGTATCATATGTTCTAATTGATTCTAAAACGTTCCCAAAGAAGTCTAATCTATAGCCTACTTTATTGTTAGAACTTACAATATCAACTATGCTGCCCCTTGCAGCGAACTCTCCAGAATCTATGGCATTAATTGCTCTTGTATAGCCATGTGATGTAAGAAACTCTAATACTTCATTAGGGTTTAATTCTTGTTTTGTTTTTATGTGTAGAAAAGAAGCAGATACCACTTCTTTTGGTGGAAGACGTTGTATTAACCCCATGTGTGTGGTTAATATAATTGTTCTAATATTATCTGCCAAAAGGCTTGTTAGACACTTTAGTCGGCTTTGGCTTGTTGTTGCGCTTGGTGAGGTACGATCATACGGTAAACAATCCCATTCTGGAAGAGTCAAAACCTTAGTTTCTGAGGAGAAGAAGGAAAGCAGTTGTTCTATCCGCTCGATTTCATCATTATCCTTACAGACGAATAAAGTACACCCTTGGTTTATTTTAGGGAGCAATAGCCCTTCTGTACCGCTGTGTATACTCAGTGTCATGCGAACTCTGTAAAGTCTGTGGAGTATAGCAGAAGATCAACCAAAGCACAACTTTAAGGTTAAGCACTAAAGCTAGAAATAATAGAGTTGAATTGGACGGGGTCCAAGCTTGCTCCACCTACTAAAAAACCATCAAGGATATTAATTGATGCTAACTCTTTACAGTTTTTTTGATTTACTGAGCCACCATAAAGTACAGGGAATTTAGATTTTTGCTTTATCGATTTTGTGATCATTTCAACTTCAGTAACAGTTGGAGTAAGGCCAGTTCCAATTGCCCAAATAGGCTCATAAGCAATGACAGTAAGTGCTGGGTCTAGATCTAAGTAATTAGTTAGTTGTGCAGAGACAAACTCTTCTGTTTTTCCAGATTTATAAGTTTCTAAAGACTCTCCAATGCAGACTATGGTTTTTAACCCATATTTATGTGCAATTTTTGCTTTGGTCAGAACCTCAGAGTCAGATTCTTTAAAATGTTGCCTCCGTTCTGAATGTCCTAAAATCACATATTTGCAAGCTAAATCAGCAAGCATTTTTGCGCTAATTTCTCCAGTGTAGGCTCCATTATCATAAGCGGCGCAATTCTGTGCGCCAACAGTAATGCCAAAACTTTGTGCCATTTCTAAATATGGATATGGAGGGCAAATGACAACTGCAACATCAGAGTCTTTATTTATCTGGGAGATCAAAGACTGACAAGTCTGTTTGTCCCCATTCATTTTCCAATTGCCTACTACTAATTTTTTCATGCTGCTGTTAGATGGGTTAGAGAGTTAAATGTAAGTAATTCTGGAGATACGAACGTATTTTTGCACTGAAGTTCAAGTTTTAGCAGTGTATTTAAGACCAGCTTAATACGATCATTTGAAACTAATCTACAGTTTTTAATTAAAGTATCTTTTTGTTTAAAGAAGACGGGCGGTCTTAATTTCCCAACAGCATCTACAACAGAAGCCCCCTGCTCTATTGAGGCTTTTATTTCAAATAATCTCATGAAATATTTTAATAAAACTCGTATTACAAATACGAAATTTTTATCTTCTTGAATTAACTGCTCAATGCATTTTTGCGTCAGTTTTGGGTCTTTTAGAGCGATTGCGTTACATAACTCATCAAGAGAGATCTCCGAAGCTTCGGTTATAACATTAACTACGTCTTCAGAATTGATTGGACTTTCATCCCCTTCTTTGTAAGTAATCAATTTTTCGATTTCACTATTTACCAGCATACGGTTAGCTGGTAAAGATTCTGCAAGAAGTGATGGAATATCAGCAGAAAACTCGATGTTCTTTTGGGTTAAATATTCTCTAATATACTTCTGCATAGTAGTACTATCGTCTTTATAACAAGCTATAGAAATACAGTTTTCCAAAGTTTCAAAGTTCTTTCTTAGTGAGGATGTCGGCTTCAATTCTTCGCTCAGAAAAATTACGATTGCATTACCTCTTGGTGATTTCAAAAGTTCTAGCATTCCTTTTGGAAGTGCAGCTGGTGCATCATCTAAAACAATTATTTTTCTTCCTCCAAATAATGATGTAGAGGCTATTTCATCTGTTAGTAGTGAAATATCATCTTTGATTTTTGAGAAAGAAATATTGCTTATGTTTAAGTCAGTTTCTTGAGATCCAAAATGCTTAACAAGTTTGTCTGCAATTAACTTGATTTGTCCGAGCTCAGGCCCGTATATTAAAAAAAATTGCAGACTTTTTGGTACGTTCTTAAGCCAAGTGTCAATTATGTTAGCGTTTAATTTCATCGTTAAGATTTATTGGCGCCAATCATAGATTCTGGCTTAACCCATTTCTCAAATTGATCAGCTGTTAAAATTCCTAATTGCAACGCTGATTGCTTCAAAGTTAGCCCTTTTTTATGAGCGTTTTTAGCAATCTTTGCTGCGTTATCATAACCTATGTGTGGATTTAATGCAGTAACTAACATCAAGGATTCTTGCATTAACTGATTTATACGATCTTTATTAGCTTTGATGCCAACCACGCAGTTATCTGCAAAACTTCTACAAGCATCTGCTATCAAGCGAAGTGACTGCAAGTAGTTATAAATAATCACAGGTTTGAAAACATTCAGTTCAAAGTGTCCATTTGAGCCAGCAATTGAGATAGTTGTATGATTGCCCATAACTTGAGCGCACACCATAGTTAGAGCTTCGCACTGAGTAGGATTTACTTTTCCTGGCATTATAGAGGATCCAGGTTCGTTTTCAGGTAGTGATAACTCACCTAGCCCACTTCTTGGGCCAGAGCCAAGTAACCTTATATCATTAGCAATTTTCATTAAGCTTACTGCGAGTACGTTTAATGCGCCACTTGCTTCAACCATGGCATCATTTGAGGCTAAAGCTTCAAATTTATTAGGTGCAGTGTAGAACTTGCATTTTGTTTCTTTAGATATTGTTGCAGCAATATCTTTATCAAAACCTTTTGGAGAATTAAGCCCTGTACCAACTGCGGTTCCGCCTTGCGCTAAGTACGAAAGTCTCTTTATCGTTCCCTTGACTCTCTCAATTCCATATTCAAGCTGAGTGACATATCCAGAGAATTCTTGCCCCAAAGTCATTGGAGTCGCGTCTTGAAGATGGGTGCGGCCAATCTTAATTATTTTATCGAATTCTTTTTGTTTTTTCTTTAATGCTTTCAGCAGATATTCCAATGAAGGCAGTAAGCAAAAATTAATCTCGCAGACGCTTGCTACATGCATCCCAGTAGGGTAGGTGTCGTTCGAAGATTGACCCATATTAACATGATCATTCGGATGAACAGGTTTTTTTGAACCCAAAGTACCGCCGAGTATTTCGATAGCGCGATTTGAGATTACTTCATTTAAATTCATGTTGGTTTGGGTGCCAGAGCCTGTTTGCCAAACTACTAGTGGGAAGTTGTCATCGTGCTTACCTGCAATAACTTCATCAGCGGCTTTACAGATCGCATCAGCAATTTTGCTATCGAGCTTTTTATATTGTTTGTTAACAATAGCTGCGGATTTCTTAATGACTGCTAAAGCTTTAATTAGAGGTTTTGGCATGGTTTCAATGCCAATCTCGAAGTTTTGCAATGATCTTTGTGTTTGAGCGCCCCAATAGACGTCAGATGAAACTTTTATTTCTCCAAAAGTATCTGTTTCAACTCTATAATTACTTCTACCTAAAGTTTTTGCGTTCATGAATCCTCCGTGGATTATAAGCCTTTAAATTGGGCAGCCTCCTCTAATGCATAAGCTGCGCGGAATACGTTAATTTCATCATAAGCCTTTCCAATGATTTGTAAACCTAGAGGCAAACCGTCATTTGATAATCCTGCTGGCACTGAAATGCCTGGTAGGCCGGCAAGGCTTGAAGGCACAGTAAACACGTCGTTTAAATACATTTTTACTGGATCATCTATCTTTTCACCAATAGCGAAGGCATCAGAAGGCGCGGTTGGGGTGAGGATTGCATCTACTTTTTCAAATGCATTTGTAAAGTCATTTGAAATTAACCTTCTAACCTTTTGGGCTTTTGTGTAATAGGCATCGTAATAGCCAGCAGAAAGAACGTATGTTCCAATCATAATTCTTCTTTTTACCTCTGCACCAAATCCTTCGGCGCGGGTATTCATGTACAAATCATCAATAGAACCTTTTGCTGGAGAAACTCTTTTGCCATAACGTACACCATCATATCTTGCCAAGTTTGAAGAAGCTTCAGCTGGAGCAATTATATAATATGTAGGTAATGCATATTGTGTATGTGGAAGGCTGATATCTATCAAAATTGCGCCTTGAGCTTTTAGCCATTCAGCTCCTTTTTGCCATAAAGTGTCTATTTCAGCAGGCATTCCGTCCATTCTATATTCTTTAGGTATGCCAATCCTCATACCTTTAATATTTTGTTTAGCTTCCTTAGCAAAATGTGGAGTTGCGATGTTAACAGAGGTTGAATCTTTTTTGTCATATCCGCAAATCGCTTCAAGTAGTAGCGCGGAGTCTTCTACAGATCTTGCAAACACGCCCGCTTGGTCAAGCGAGCTAGAAAAGGCAATCATGCCAAAACGTGAACAACGTCCATACGTAGGTTTTATTCCAACGATTCCGGTGAAAGCGGCGGGTTGTCTTATTGATCCTCCTGTGTCTGAGCCTAAAGCGCCAACGCACATTTTCGCTGCAACTGCTGCAGAAGATCCACCTGATGATCCACCTGGAACCAAGTCTTTGTTATCTGATTTGCGTTTCCAAGGGTTAATAACGTTGCCACGAGCGCTTGTGATGTTAGCCGAGCCCATAGCGAATTCATCCATGTTGGTTTTACCAATCATGATGCCACCATTCTCAAATAGTTTTTCCGTAACTGTTGATTCGTACTCAGGTTTAAATCCTTTCAAGATATTTGAGCATGAAGCAGACTCAAATCCTTTTGTACAATATAGGTCTTTAACGCCGATTGGCATCCCTTCGATAACACCAGCTGTACCATTGTCATATTTTTTTTGGGAAGCAGCTGCCTGATTCTTTGCAAATTCTGTTGTTAATTCAGTATATGCATTGAGTTTTGAGTTCTCTTGTGACTTTTTCAAGTACGCTTCAAGAAGGTCATTAACCGAAATTTCTTTTTTAGAAATCAGCTCTTTTGCTTTTGCTATATTTAAATTAACTAAATCTGACATAGATACGTCCTACTATTTTCTTTGGACATAGCATACAAAAAAAATGAGTAAATACCACAAATTTTCCAATAAAAAACGGGAGGCAAGCAGTGCCCCCCGTTTTTATAGAAAAAGTATTTTAGTAACAAAGAGGATCTAATACTTCGAAACCGCCAAATACTGTAGGTGAAGTTACCAAATCTGGTAAGCCATTCAAGTCTGTAAGAACTGTATTGATATCAGAGCCAGTTAAAATTAAATTTTGTTTTAACTGTGCATTGTTACCAACGCATTGAAGTTTATCACCTAATGCAGCTGCAGTAGTTAAAGTCATGCCTGCAGTGTACAATTCATGATATTTAGGATCAACCATCGCTCTGAAATCAATGTCTTTTGCTGTGGTATAAGTTGTACCATAAGCTGTAGACTGAGTAGCTGTGTTGATTGAGTTTGTTGGCAGCGAACAGAGTTTTACTGCGTTGTCAGACAACAAAGTGTTAGCCTTAACAGAGCTTGCTGTATAGATGGTGTTTAGTGATGTGTAAGTTGCACCACATTTATCTATAGCTGTAGCTGCATTGGCAGTTGTTAAATCCGCATATTTTTGAGCAGCTAAACCAGTTATTGTTGCCCAAGAACCACCAGTTGATGCCATCAATTTGATAGCATTGTCTGAGGTATGAGACTGGAAGTTTGCAAGGTTATTCACATCCGCCCATAATTCACTGAACTTTAAGTTAACGCCTTTTTCAACAAATTTTGTGAAAGCGCCAAAGAAAGTATCTTTAGGAACGGCGTTTGTCCAAGCTGCATCATAAACAGCGATAACTTCTGCAAGCGTATCGTAGTTTGCATCAGATTCAACAGTTATAGCTTTGATCAGGCCTTTATTGAAGATCGCATTAAATTTTGTAGCGCCCCATGTTGAGTGGTAGCCCATTACTGTAGCATCTGCTAGTGCTGTACCACCAGTAGCACCAAGGTTAGCACCAGTTGTACCAAATGTAGAGTCTACGGCATTCACTCTTAGTGCAATAAGCCCTTTAAGTGGCGCCTCTTTTGTTACATCTTCGGCATGAAGAGCTATATATGTCGAAGGCAATCCATTCGCAGCTGTTGTGAAGCTGGTTGTGCCATCAATTACTTTTATAAAGTCATCATTTTGATTTAGAAAATTTAAAGCAAGTGGTTTTGTTTTAGCCCATGTTGCTAGTGTATCCATTTTTGCTGCAGAACCGTCGCCGCCAGATTCAGACCACCACATTTTTAATACGTTTGTTTTAAGAGCTAAGTCTTTTTGTGTTCCTGTAAGAGTTAAGCCAAGAGCGCCTTTTATTGCAATCTCGACTTCTTTACGGGTTACCGTTGAAAGTGCTGTCATATACTACCTGTATATTATGTTGTTTTAGGGATTACCCCTTAAGACTAACACAATAAATAACCAGGTCAAAAGACTTTTTATTTCAGAAGTTTACACTCCGTCATTAACAGTCATACGACGTCTTCTGTCACGCTTTATTTTGCGCGGTAGTGGCTCTAGTTTGACTCTTGGTTTAATATAAGAGTCAATTGCAGCTTTTAATTCATTTTCACGATTTTTATAAAAATGATCAGCCCCACTTATTGGATAATACTCAATATCCGAATTCCGTTGCTTTTCTAGTTTTTCATATAAGCTGTATGCTGCTTCTTCGGGCACGATATCGTCCTTAGAGCCATGAATTATAACGCCTTGTGTAGGGCATGGAGATAAAAAGTTGAAGTCATAAGACTGGGCTGGTGGAGAAATGGCAATGAAGCCATTGATTTCTGGGCGTCTCATTAATAACTGTAGCGCAATCCAAGAGCCAAACGAAAATCCTGCAAGCCAAACGCTGGATGCTTCTGGGTTCTGGTGTTGTAGCCAATCTAGTGCGCATGCAGCATCGGCTAATTCGCCAATTCCATGATCAAAGCTACCGAAAGATTTGCCAACCCCTCTGAAGTTAAATCGTAAAACAGAAAATTTATTCTCTGCAAATGTATGGAACGCATGGTAAACAACCTTGTTGTTCATTGTTCCGCCGTGCAGAGGGTGTGGATGCAAAACTAGGGCTATCGGTGCGTTTCTCTCTTCGCTGTGTTGATACTTTCCTTCAATTCTGCCTTCTGGTCCATTAAATACTACTTCTTTTACCATATTCAAGCCGCTCTAAATAAATGTTGAAACCTAGGTTTTTCCCTAAGTAAATACTTGACTACTGTACTAGGTTTTAGTAATCTTCTAAATGATTCAAGATGTATAGTACACTAGATTAGTGGGTTTTGGAAGTAATTTTAGGAATTTATGATACTTTCTACAAAAGGTAGGTATGCAGTAATGGCACTTGTGGACATAGCGGTTCACGGTAATAGCGGGCCTGTGAAGTTAGCAAGTATTTCGCAGAGACAAGAGCTGGATCAGGGGTATTTAGAGCAGATTTTCGTTAAATTAAAGAGGGTTGGGCTTGTAACGCCAATAAAGGGACCAGGGGGAGGATATCTGCTTGGTAGGCCTAAATCAGATATTGCTATCGCCGATATAATGTTTGCAGTCGAAGAAAACCTAAAAATGACTAGATGCCAAAAAAACTCATCTACAGGCTGTATGCAAGATAAGACGCGCTGCGTCACACACCACATTTGGGAGTCATTAGGTGATCATATTCATGGTTTTTTGAAAGGAATAACTTTGGAAGATGTTTGTGCGCGAAGATTAGAAAAAGTGGATTCCTGCAATTATCAGAAGGTGGCGAATGTATTCTAATCTTAGAGATTACGTGTATTTCGATCACAACGCCACAACACCAGTTTTGTCTGATGTTAAATATGCTATGGACGAGTTTCCAAATTTGCCTTTAAATCCCTCATCTATACATGCTTATGGGAGAGAATCTAAAAAAATATTAGAAGCCGCTAGAGCTAATATAGGTAAAGCGTTAAATGCCGATGAAAAATACGAAGTGGTGTTTACTGCGACTGGTACAGAATCTAATAATATTGCGTTAAAGGGATTTAAAAACCTTGAGGTAATTGCTAGTACAATTGAGCATCCATCGGTATTAAGTGTTGTAGGGCAGGGGCTGATTCCTGTTGAGAAAAATGGGATTGTAGATTTAGTTGCTCTTGAGACGATTTTAAAATCTGGGAAGAGATATTTAGTGTCTGTGATTTTTGCTAACAATGAAGTTGGCGTAATCCAGCCAATGAAAGAAATTATAGATTTGGTACATAGATATAATGGAATTATCCATTCTGATGCGACCCAAGCATTCGGGAAGATCCCTTTAAGTATCTCAGAATTGGATTTGGATCTAATAACAATATCTGCTCATAAAATGGGTGGTCCTCAAGGCGCTGCAGCTTTAGTTCTTAAAAAGAATCTGCCGATTAGCGCGCTTATGCGAGGCGGTGGGCAAGAATTTAGAATAAGGCCAGGCACGCAAAATTTAGCAGCGATACATGGCTTTGGAATTGCGGCCTCTCTTATTAATTTAGATGAGTACGCAAAACTTGCAGAGCTTAGAGATTATTTAGAAAGCAAAATTGCGCAAGTATGTAAAGAGGCAATCTTTTTTGGAAAAGATGCCAAGAGGTTGCCAAATACTTCGAGTTTTACAATGCCTAATGTTTCAAATGAAACGCAGTTAATTCATTTTGATACAAATGGTTTCGCTATAAGCGCAGGTTCAGCGTGTTCATCTGGTAGAATAGGCTTATCAACCACTCAGATGAATATGGGGTACTCAGAAGAAATTGCAAGAACTGCAATCAGAGTAAGTTTAGGTATAGGTAATACCCAAGAGCAAATCGATAGATTTGTTGATTGTTGGAAAAAGTTATATGAAAAAACAAATATGAAATTAGCAGCATGAGTAAGGAATTAAAATTACCAATATACATGGATTATCAAGCAACTACTCCAATGGACAAGAGAGTGTTAGATGCTATGATTCCATATTTTACCGAAAAATTTGGAAATGCGCATTCAAGAAGTCACCAATTTGGTTGGGAAGCGGAAGATGCTGTTGAGAAAGCTCGTGAACAAGTTGCTTCATTAATAAATGCTGATCCTAGAGAAATTATTTTCACATCTGGAGCGACTGAGTCTAATAACCTAGCTTTGAAAGGCGTTGCTGGATTCTATGGTGATAAGAAAAAACATATTATTACTTTGGTGACAGAGCACAAATGCGTTCTAGATACTTGTAGGCATTTAGAACAAGACGGGTTTGATGTCACATATCTTCCAGTTGAGACAAATGGCTTAATTGATTTGGAAAAATTAAAAGCAACGATTCGTCCAGATACTTTAATAGTATCTGTGATGGCGGTGAATAATGAAATTGGTGTTATCCAACCTCTTAAAGAGATTGGTACAATATGTAGAGAGAAAGGCATATTTTTTCATACTGATGCTGCGCAAGCATTTGGAAAGATTCCATTAGACATAAAAGAAATGTGCATTGATCTAATGAGCATTTCTGGCCACAAGATTTATGGCCCAAAAGGTATAGGCGCACTATTTGTTGGACGTAGCCCAAGGGTAAGAATCGAAGCGATAATTAACGGTGGCGGGCAGGAGAGGGGAATGCGTTCAGGAACTCTACCGACACCTATAATTGTTGGTTTGGGTGAAGCCGCAAGAATTGCAAAAGAAGAAATGGAGTTTGAAAATAAAAGATTAGAAAAACTTTCAAACAAATTCATTTCCGCAATGTTGAAAATCCCACATGTATATCTCAACGGTGATGAGAAGCAAAGGCTGGCTGGAAATATCAATATCAGCTTTTCGTGTATTGAAGGTGAATCGATGATTGGCGCAATTAAAAACATTGCAGTATCATCTGGTTCTGCATGTACGTCAGCTTCATTGGAACCTTCTTATGTTTTAAGAGCGATTGGTTTGGATGAAGAAATGGCGCATACGTCAATAAGATTTGGTTTTGGTAGATTTACCACTGAAGCGGAAGTTGATTTTGCAATAGATCATGTGAAAAAAGCTATAGACAGATTAAGAGAGCTTAGCCCGTTATGGGAAATGATGCAAGAAGGTATCGATTTAAAATCAATTAATTGGACAGGACACTAAAAGAGGCAATTATGGCATACAGTCAAAAAGTTATAGATCATTATGAAAATCCAAGAAATGTTGGTTCATTTGAAAAAAGCGAAGAGAACGTTGGCACAGGGTTGGTAGGCGCTCCTGCTTGTGGCGATGTGATGAAATTGCAAATTAAAGTAGACCCAGAGACAGGGAAAATTGAAGATGCAAAATTCCGTACATTCGGATGTTTATCTGCAATTGCTTCAAGTTCTTTAGCAACTGAAAAATTGAAAGGTAAAACTCTGGAAGAAGCGGTGACAATTAAGAATGTTGATATTGCGGAAGAATTGTCTTTACCTCCAGTGAAAATCCACTGTTCGGTTTTAGCTGAAGATGCAATTAAGAAAGCGATAGAAGATTATAAAAATAACTTAAGCAACGATAATAAATAAATGGCTGCACCAATTATTACAATCACAGACCAAGCTGCAGAACGCGTGAAATTTCTTTTAGAAAAGCGCGATAAGCCTTCTGCTGGGATTCGTGTTGGGGTTAAGTCAGGCGGTTGTTCTGGTTTGTCTTATACATTTGAATATGCCGATGAAAAAGGCCAGTTTGACGAAGTCATAAACGATAAAGGTATAACAGTTCTTATCGACCCAAAAGCTGTAATGTATTTGATCGGTACAAAATTAGATTTCGTAGACGAAAAAATGAAATCGGGATTTGTATTCGTAAACCCGAATGAAAAAGGCCGCTGCGGCTGCGGCGAGTCGTTTACGATTTAAGTTTTTAGTTCGGTCCAAAAACAAAGTCACCCAATGTTGTAAGTGAAGAGCCAATACTGTTCAGAATGGATTGTTCTACATTTTTTTGAACAACTGTTGTAGGTGTCGTATGACTAGGAACATGATGTACTGAAGCTTGATAACCAGAATTTATAGAAGTGCTTTGAACCTCTTGCTTAGGGGTTGTTTTGCACATTTCATATGCGTGCAAAAAAGAATTATTTTGGCCTGCTTGTGCAACTTCCAAAGCAGTTTGCCCTTTGGCATTTCTAAGACTTAAATCAGCTCCCTTTTTAATAAGTACTTGGGTGATTTCGAATACATCATAAGACATTGCCGCACAATGCAGTGGAGTCTCACCATTTTTATTCACTGCATTTAAATCAGCTCCAGACTTAACTAAAGCACATAAGCACTCAAAATTACTGTGTCTTGCTGTCCAATGAAGCGGGGTATTATTGTCATCGTCCCTAGCGGTCACCTCTGCTCCTAGTCTTATAAGATACTCAACATATGAATCAGATCTTTCCCAATTGCACGCATAAAACAATGCAGTAAAACCTCCTTTATATTTTGCGTTAATATCAAAGCCTAGATCAATAAGTATCTTAATCAAACCAAATGCTTGATTAAAAATAGCAAGGTGCAATAAGGTAATTGTTTGATCAGATTCCAATTCTCTAATACACTCTTTTTTAAAAAAAAATGAATGCGAATCTTCTGGAATACCTGGGTAAAATTCTTTGAAAAAGGATTTAAGATAATTCTGATCTTTTTTCCTAAGAAGAAGTTGTCTTGGTGTGTGTCCATTCCTATCTTGCTCAAGAACATTTCCTTTATACGTATTGATTAGATTCATCCATTTTTTGAACTCATCTATTGGAACACCGCTTTCAAATAAAGTGTGGAGAGGTGTTTGGCCCTTTGTATTCTTAGCATTTATGTTTGCTCCCTTAGCAAGCAGCATTTTGGCTATATTAATTCTTCTATTTTCAAATGCTCGATGAAGTGCAGTATTGCCAAAAGCGTCTGTAGCATTCACTTCAGCGTTTCTGTCCAAAAGTCGTCTAACTGCATCTTCAAACCCACATTGTGATGCTATAATGAGAGGAGTGGTTTGTAATCGTAAGTCATAGTGAGAGTTTATTTCTATATCACTAAGTTCAGATTTCATGACATATAGATGGAATATACTCATCAACCAATTGGTTATACTCCACTCCAGGATTTGATCATTAGGTATATCAACAAAACCCCGTTCCAATGTAGACAGATTTAATTCAGAGACTATTACCTTGTCACCATCTTTTACAGATTGCCGTATTTGATCAAACGTGAGCTCTACCATTTTCATTGAAAACTCCGAACGAACTCGAGTAATAACAATATATTGCCGAATTTTCCAAGTTGCCAAGAACTTTCTAAATTATTGTAATTACTTGCAGATAATTAGAGTTTGTAGTACAATTCGCTCATAATATCAACATATAGGTTCAACCATGACATCCTACATCAGCACAGTTAACAACAATAAGTTTTCAGCACCACGTCCAGAAGGAGCAGAAGTTTCAACGGTTGTTTTAACTTATTCAGTAACACCTACTATTCATGAAACTGTTGCAAAGCTTTATGATAGAGGTGCTAGTGTTCACTACACAATCAGGCAGGATGGATTTCTTGATCAATATCATAGTGAAAATGTAAAGGCCTTTCATTCTGGAAAAAGTGCATGGCATGGAAAAGCTGGTTTAAATGATTATGCAATTAGCGTGATGATGATCAACGATGCTCAGTCGGAATTTCCACAGGCTCAGATCGACAAATTAATTTCTCTGCTTGGTGATATCAATACAAGACATAATAAGACAATGGAAATTGTTGGTTTAGGTGAAGTTGCGCCAGAAAGACACGTAGCCCCAGGCAATCAATTCCCTTGGGATAAACTTGCCGCTGCAGGTTTTGGAAAACATGTTGAAGCTACAGCTAGTAAAGAATGTAAAACAGACCTTGATGTAACAGCGCTTCAAAATTCACTTATAAATCATGGATATCATCTGGATGCTACAGGGACATTTGATGAGCTGACAGAAAAAGTTGTTAATGTTTTCAATAGCAGATATAACCAAGCTCAAGAAAATTCTAAATGTTGGAGTGATGCGTCAGAAGAAATTATGAATGCACTTCATCCAGTTACAATAATTCATGATGAGATTTAGTAATGCTCGGGCAAAAAGTTGAAGGTTCTAAACTGTTTTCTGTAGAGAAAAAAGGAGATAAGAAATACTTACACACAGAATTTGTTGGCGATGGTTTTACTGCTAGAAATATTCAAGAAAGTGACCTGCCATTTTATGGAAAACTGTTTGGTGATGAAAGAGTAGTAAAGCTATATGGTGACGGTTCAGTTAAGACTGCTGCGCGGATTAGAGAGGGGTTTGATAAATGGAACGGCAGGTTTCATAAGTCGCAACCGAATGGTGGTCTAACAGTTTTTGATAATACAACAAATCAACCAATTGGTTTTGTAATTGCAGGGGATGGTGAAGAAAAAGGTGCCTCAGAATTAGGAGCTGCATTTGAAGTATCTTCTCAGGGGCATGGTATATGTTCTAAATTGTTAAAAGGCGCTGTAGAAGTTTGGGCTGAAGAAGTAAATGGAATTGGTGAGGGCAAGATTGCTGATAATAATTTTCCATATTTACAAACAGCATTTAGCTGCTTTGAGGGTGGTGCTCTACGAAGGTTTGATGCTACCTATAATCCATTAAATATAGCTTCTGGAAAAGTGTTAGGTAAGGCAGGTTTTGTTAGAGCGCAATCAGGTTTATGTTCTGACAATACTTTTGATTTAACCAATACGGATCTTTCTTTAGCCAGAGTTGAGGATGCAGAAATAATTGCCGCAAAATTTCTTGAAAGTAGAGAAGTAAATAAGAGATATACTTGTATAGATCAAGATGGTATTGAAGGAACATTAAGCTTCAAATCATCATTTAAAGCTTTCAGATTCCACGTCGAAAGAGAAATAGGTAGATAAAGCTTAGTGAATGACCTATATCTTTATAGGCCTATACCACTTATCCAGATTTTTTAGTGCGTACTTTGCAGATTTTATATCAAAATTAATTTGCCATTTTAGATCTTCTATAGTGGCAAATTTTCTTTCTGGTCTCATAAATATTAAAAGCTCAACATCTAATTTATCACCGTACAAATCAGAATTAAAATCAAATATGTGTACTTCAAGTAGCGGGGTTTTATTATCAAATGTTGGTTTTATACCAATATTCGCAATGCCGTAGTAACTACTGCCATTGAGATGTACTCTAATAGCATAAACCCCAAATAGCGGTAAACAGACTTCGGTATTTAATGCGATGTTTGCTGTAGGAGTTTTTAAAATTTCTCCAGCCAATTTTTTACCCTCAATAACTTTACCTGAAATGATAACATTATTCCCAAGCATCGCAGATGCTGTGGAGATTCTGCCTTGTGCCAATAACTCCCTAATTTTAGAAGATGAAACATTCATATAATCTAATGTCACTTGGTCAATTTTTTGATAATGAAAACCAAGTTTTTTTGCTTCTTTTGAAAGCAAAGCAACATCACCTAATCTCTTGTGGCCAAAGTGAAAATTGTAACCAGTAGTTAAATATTTCACTCCTAGTTTTTTTACTAAAATATCTTCTATGAAATCTTGTGCAGATATTTTTGAGAAATCTTGATCGAATTTATTGATGATAACAAAATCGACTCCAAGACTTTTTAGCTTCGCAATTTTTTGTTCAAGAGTCATTAGTGGCTTAAATTCGTCACCTTTGAAAAATGCTGATGGATGAGGATCGAAAATCATGGCTGCAGATTTTAGTCCATGCTCATTTGCATATCTTATGCAAGCCCGTAAGATCTCTTGATGCCCTACATGTACGCCATCAAAGTTACCTAGTGCGATCGCTGCCCCTAGATGCTGTGATTTAATTTGCTCTAAATAAACTGCTTCCACTATTTCCTCGGGTCAAATGCATCTCTGATAGCTTCGCCAATAAAGATCAAGAGTGTTAATAAGGCTGTTAGAGCAAAAAATACTGAGATCGCAAGCCATGGAGCATGTAAATTATTCTTGGCCTGACCCAGCATTTCACCTAACGACGCAGATCCTGGAGGGAGACCTAGACCTAAAAAATCTAGCGAGGTCAATGTGGTAATAGCTCCATTTAATAGGAAGGGTATGTAGGTCATGCTAGACACAAAAGCATTGGGCAAAATATGTTTAAAGATTATTCCAAAATTACTCACCCCCAATGCATGTGCTGCTCTAACATAACCAAGGTTGCGAGCTTTTAAAAACTCAGCGCGTACAACTGAAACAAGTGAGAGCCAAGAAAATAGCAGCATAATACAGAGCAGCCACCAAAAATTAGGCACTATCAAGCTTGATAAAATAATTAATATGTAAAGACTTGGTAGACCAGACCAAATCTCAATAAACCGCTGCAGAAACAAATCGGTTTTCCCGCCCATATAACCCTGAATTGCACCCATGCTAATCCCAATAATTGAGCTGAGAATTGTTAATATCAATCCAAAAAATACTGAAATACGAAATCCATAAATCAGACGTGCCAACACGTCTCTGCCTTGATCATCTGTTCCCAGCCAATTAACCGAGTCAGGAGGTGAGGGCGCAGGGCTTGGTAAGTTAAAGTTAATGGTTTGATAATTGAAATGAATCAGCGGCATTATACACCAGCCATTCTGTCTGACCAATTCTTGTACATACGGGTCATTAAAATCAGGATCTGTGACAAAATCGCCACCTAAGTCTTGCTCAGAAATATGTGATACAATTGGAAAATAAAAATCACCTTTGAAATATAATATCAAGGGCTTGTCGTTTGCTATAAACTCAGCAAATGTAGTTAGAAAAAAAAGAATTAGGAATATGTGGAACGAGTAATAACCTCTTTTATTGGCCCTGAAATTTCTAAACTTTCTATCGACCGAGTCCTTATTTCTCCATTTTCTATAGGCTTCAAACATTTATTTGCCCTCAAGAAATGCTTTGAGCTTCAAAACATCAAACCACATGAGTTTTTTCTTGGTAGGTTGACGTAATAAATAAGATGGATGAAATATTACAGCCGTCTTGATGGGTTTGGTTAAGTACTCATTTGTATAATCGTAATATTCGTTTCTAATCTGGTGCATAGAGAATTTATTGCCTAATAGTGACTCTACCGCAGTGCTGCCAACTAGAACGATAACTTCAGGAGCAACCAATGCTATATGTTTTTCAACAAATGGACGACACAATTCTAGTTCGTCAGGTGTAGGCCTGCGATTACCAGGAGGACGCCAAAATACAGTATTGGTAATGTAGACATCCTCTCTTTTTAGACCTATTGAAGGCAATATGTTGTTGAGTAATTTGCCACTTTGACCACAGAAAGGAATCCCTTCCTTGTCCTCATTTGCGCCTGGTGCTTCGCCAATCATCATGATTTTTGCACCCAGTTTGCCATCTGCAAATACAGTATTTATTGCCACTTTCTTGATCGCGCAGCCATTAAAGCTCTTAACGGCAAGCTCAAGCTCTTGAAGTGTATTGCATTTGTCGGCGAGTTGTCTAGATGAAGACTCTTGGGACGGAGACGGCTTTGCAGGAGTGGACGCTAGTTCCTTTTTGGGCTTTTGTGCAGTTCTATCTACAGGCTTTTTTTCATAAAAAGAGTCGACGCCGAATTCTTGGTATATTTTTAAAGTGTTTTTCATTTCAGCAAAACCAATAAGAGCTATTGACTTTATAGACTAATAACTGTATAAAATCATCTCTTAATTAATATACAGAATTGATAAAATGGCAACACGTAGAACATATCAGCCTAGTAAACTAGTTAGAAAGCGTAGACATGGCTTTAGAAGCCGCATGGCAACAGTTGGCGGTAAAAAAGTGTTAAGCAGCAGACGTGCTACAGGTCGTAAAAAACTTTGCGCTTAATGACGCTAGTCACGATTAAAAAAAACACAGAAATTCAAAGAATTTTAAAGAATGGCAAGAAATTTTCTTCGCCATTTTTTAATTGTTACTACTTAATGAAGGAAGGCGAGCAGACTTTTGCTATAGCCGCACCAAAGAAAATTTTTCCCAAAGCCGTTGCGCGAAATAAAGCAAAAAGAAGGTTGAGAGCTGCTATTGCTAAAGTTCTGCTTAAAAATGTAGAGGCGGTGATATTAGCAAAGTCAGCAATAATTGATGTCGAATTTTCTAGTCTTATACTAGAATTAGAGAGACTCTCTAATAAGCTAAATTCATGAAATTTTTGATAAAAGGGATATTTAAGGGGTATAGATATTTTGTCTCACCCATGCTTCCAAGATCATGTAGGTACTTCCCCTCTTGTTCAGAGTATGGTATAGAAGCTGTAGAGAAAAAAGGTGTAGTTAAAGGATTATACCTTACATTTAAACGAATTATCAGATGCCACCCTTTTGCTAAGGGGGGTTATGATCCAGTTGAGTAGAAAAAGAAATGCATAATTTATCAGAAAACACTAGATTGTTAATTGCTACAACTTTGTGTGTGGCTATAATTTATTTTTGGCAGATTTTCTTTGTTGACCCAATGCTTGCGGAACAAGAAGCTGCTGTAAAGCAAGAGCAACTATCTGCTAAAGCAGTGAAAAAAGTTGAGCAAGTAGATGTAGTTGTAGACCGAGCAGATGCGATTAAAGATACCAAAAGAATCTTTCTTTCAAACGATAAAGTTCGTGCATCTATAAATTTGACTGGTGCAAGACTCGATGATCTGACCCTAAAAAACTATAAGCTAACTCCTAAAAAAGAAAGCCCTGAAGTTGTCCTTCTCTCTCCAAGCCATACCAAAGAAGTATATTTTACTGAGTTTGGTTGGTTGGGCGCAAATCTTGATTTGCCGGATTATCAAACAGTTTGGGCAGGTGTAAAAAATGCTGATGGTTCTGTAACGCTGAGTTGGAAAAATAATCAAGGTTTGACATTTAAAATTCATGTAAATTTAGACAAAAACTACATGTTCGATGTAACACAAGAAGTGCTAAACCAAAGTGGTAAAGATATTATAGTCACTCCATATACTCTGATTTCCAGAGTTCAAACTGAAGCGGATTCACAGAACACATTAATTCATGAAGGTGCAATTGGAGTATTTGATGATAAGCTTACTGAAGTTTCGTTTTCAGATTTGGTTGAAGATGGAAAGCAAGACTTTAACAGCAAACAAACTCACTGGATTGGTTTCTCAGATAAGTATTGGTTGACGGCAATTGTTCCGAATGAAAAGACAGATATAACAGCAAATTTCAGGTCTAACAAGGTTGATAAGAATAATCGTTATCAAGTTAGTCTGTCAAATAGGCAGGAGACAATTAAAAATGGGGCTTCATCAAAAATCTCTATGAAGGTTTTTGCAGGGGCAAAAGAATTAGACGTTCTGGATAACTATGAAAAAGAATATAACATAAAGCTATTTGATAGGGCTGTAGATTTTGGGGTGCTATATTTTATAACCAAGCCAATATTTATGCTGCTGCACTATTTTTATGATTTAATAGGCAACTTCGGGGTGGCTATCTTAATTCTTACAGTGGTAATTAAACTAATATTATTCCCGTTAGCGCATAAAGGTTTTAAAGGAATGAACAGGATGAAAGATCTTCAACCTAAGATGACAGCGCTTAAAGAAAAGTATAAAGATGATGCTCAAGGGTTTCAAAAGGCGCTCCTTGAAATGTATCGTAAAGAAAAAGTGAATCCAATGGCAGGCTGCTTACCTATACTTTTACAAATCCCAGTATTCTTTGCGCTATACAAGGTTTTATCGGTGACTTTAGAGATGCGTCATGCTCCATTTTTTGGTTGGATACATGATCTTTCAGCTCCAGATCCATTAACATTTGTCAATTTATTTGGTCTGATTCCATGGGATCCTCCGTCATTCTTAAGTATTGGTATTTTCCCATTACTTATGGCTGCAACTATGTATGCCCAACAGCGTATGAACCCAGAGCCTACAGACCCGACTCAAGCACAGGTTATGCGTCTGATGCCATTGTTGTTTTTGTTTATGTTTGCTTCTTTCCCTTCAGGGCTTGTTATTTATTGGACATGGAGCAATATTCTATCAATTCTACAACAGTTTATGATTAAGAAGTTGGAGCGTAAATAGCGGCTTTGCAAGGCAGGGTTTTTGTGTTAAAATGCTCGCATTATGCAAGCAATAGATTTTAACGCCATTAGACCAATTGCCTCTACCAAACAGAAAGTTGTGGTAGCGATGTCTGGTGGGGTGGACAGTTCAACAGTTGCTGCGCTTTTGGCTAATCAAGGGCATGAAGTAATAGGAATTACTTTGCAACTTTATGATCATGGTTTGGCTCTCGGCAAGAAGGGGGCATGTTGTGCGGGACAAGATATATATGACGCGCAAATGGCGGCAGAAAAAATTGGTATTCCGCATTATGTTTTAAATTACGAAAGTATTTTTAAAGAATCAGTTATGGATGATTTTGCCGATAGTTATTTAAGAGGTGAAACGCCAATACCTTGTGTTAGATGCAATCAAAAAGTGAAATTCCAAGATTTATTTAAAGTTGCGAGAGATTTGGGAGCTGATTGTTTGGCAACAGGTCATTATGTGCAAAGATTGGAAGAAAATGGTAAAGCGCAGTTACACGTGGCAAGTGATATCAGCAAAGACCAGAGTTATTTCTTATTTGCTACAACCCAAGAGCAACTAGACTTTTTAAGATTTCCATTGGGTGGTTTGAATAAGTCACAAACGAGAATTCTTGCTAGACAATTCGGTTTAGAGATAGCTGATAAACCTGACAGCCAAGATATATGCTTTGTTCCAAATGGTAACTACGCATCAGTTATAGAAAAACTAAAACCAGGTTCTTTAGATGCTGGTAACATAGTTCTAAAAGATGGCACTATAGTGGGCAAGCACGATGGGGTTATCAACTATACGATTGGACAAAGAAAAGGCTTAGGTGTTGCGACTGGTGAGCCACTTTACGTAATAAAATTAAAGCCAGATACAAAAGAAGTGGTGGTTGGTTCAAAAGATGATTTGATGTCAAGCTCGCTTACTGCAAAAGAAGTAAACTGGTTGGGTGATGCTCCAATACCTGAGGCTGGAATAGAGTGTACGGTTAGGCTTCGGTCATCGCATATAGGTCTTCATGCTAAAGTTTATCCTCTTGCTAACAATAGAATCAAAGTTGTACTAGAAGAGCCTTATAATGGAATTACACCTGGGCAAGCATGTGTAATGTATCAAGGCACACGCGTTCTAGGTGGTGGTTGGATTGAGCGAAACGAAGCTTAACTATTTTGGTTCTGATTCATTGCCTGTTGGTAATGCTTTATTATGCTCCTCAACAGCTTTGTTATAATCTTCAACTTGCTTTTGGCCAGGAGCCTGTGCCGCCTCCAGGGCATAAGCACAAAGATCCTCAAACGGAACGTTATTCTTAGCAGCTAATTCCATAAGCTTTGCCAAACTATTCATAACCTCTTGGGGTATATTCCCGCCACGCTCTTTGGCTAGCCAATCCGCTTGGAATTGTAAAGGGTGATTCTTATCTTTTGGAGTGCCAATATATACGGTAAATGGTGCAGTTTGACCACCAAATTGACAGTTTATAGAGAATTTTTTCATATACTTTTCCAAGTGGCTATACTTACAATTATAACTCTAAAAGACTGTTAAATCAAACTGCTGGAAAGATCGCAAATTGAAGGCTATATTTAGCTCATATACATATAGGTAGTATGGTGAAGATTAAGATAGCGCAAATTAACCCTAAGGTTGGCGATTTGGCCGGCAATACTGCTAAAATCACCAATGTTCTTAGCCAAGGAAATTCTGATATAGTTGTATTTCCAGAAATGTCATTGGTGGGCTACCCTGCACAAGATTTACAGTTAAACTTAGGATTTTTGAAAGCAGTAAAAACTCAAATAAATACTTTAATTAAGTTTTCTAAAAGTATTGAATCTGCATTTGTGATCGGCGCTCCAGTCAAATTTGGCAAGAAAATATATAACTCCGCGATTGTAATTTATAAAGGAAAAATTTTAAAAACAATACGCAAAATTGCATTGCCTAACTATGGCGTCTTTGATGAAAAAAGAATTTTTTCTCATGCCTCGAGTCCAACAACTTTTGATTTTAAAAACAAAAAAATTTGTGTCCTTGTTTGTGAGGATTTATGGGAAGAAAAAGTAGTAAAAAAAGTCCAAGCTCAAAAACCAGATTTAGTAATATCAATCAATGCCTCACCATTCGATATTGAAAAAGCTTCTAAAAGAAAAGAGTTAGTAAAAATAGGAATACCTGTAGTTTATGCAAACTTGGTGGGTGGGCAGGATGATTTGGTTTTTGATGGTGGCTCATTTGTCACCAATCAAAATGGAGATGTAATTGCTCAAGCAAAATATTTTGAAGAAGATTTTTTAAATTTTGAATTCGGAGCAGGTAAGGAAGTTATAAATACAAAAGAAGTTCTAGAGGAAAAAGTATACAACGCACTCATCTTAGGACTAAGGGACTACGTTCATAAGACTGGTTTTTCAAAAGTGCTTCTGGGTTTGTCTGGTGGAATTGATTCTGCATTAGTTGCCGCAATTGCATGTGATGCCTTAGGCAGTGAAAATGTAAGGGGTGTAAGAATGCCTTCGCAATACTCATCTGAGCATAGCTTAACTGATGCCAAAGATTCAGCTGATAAATTAGGTTGTAAATTAGAGACCATAGAAATTAAAAATTTGTATGAAACTTTTGGACGCGCTCTAGAAGAGAGTTTTAAAAATACAAAGCAAGATTTAACGGAAGAAAATCTGCAGGCCAGAATTCGTGGCGTGTTACTTATGGCTATTTCTAACAAAAAAGGCGAGCTACTTTTAGCAACTGGAAATAAATCTGAATATGCATGCGGGTACTCAACCTTATATGGCGATATGTGTGGAGCATTTGCCCCACTTAAAGATGTTTATAAGACTCTGGTTTATAAATTATCAAATTGGAGAAATAAGAATATTCCTTCGATTTCTCTTTTGAAAAAGCTAGATGTTATTCCCCACAACTCCATTCAAAAAGCTCCAAGCGCAGAACTAAAACCCAACCAAACTGATCAAGATACTCTGCCTGAATATGACGTCTTGGATAAGGTTTTATATCATTTGATAGAAGAGGATTTGGGTGTTAAAGAAGTAACCAAAAAAGGCTTTGAGAAGAAGTTGGTAAACGGAGTGTACAAAATGCTAATTGCTTCTGAATATAAAAGAAACCAAGCGCCAATTGGAACCAAAGTTAGCATTAGAGATTTATCCAAAGACCGTAGATACCCTATAGTTAGGGGCAATTAGGGCTTTTCCTACAACACCTTGTTGTGTTCCTAGTTTAGTGATATAGCTTCTGGAAGTTTGTAAATTAGGGATGGTTATGGATTTTTTTGATGAGAAGTTTGTTGACGCTGCTTCTGCGGGTGACACTAGAAAGATGGAGAGTATATGGAATTGGGTCAGTACGCCATTTAACCCTAATTATTGCGACCCAATTTCAGTTCATAAGCTAGATAAATTGGGTATATTTGCAATTTTTTCAGAAGGAATTCAAGACGCGTTCGTGGCTTCAGCATGGTTTGGCCATACCGAGACAATGCTAAAGATTTGGGAGTTAGCTAAAGATAAGATTGAAGATGATTATATAGGAGAAGCATTTAAGTATTCGGCAGGGGATGGTCATACAGAGATACTGCTAAAGATTTGGGAGTTAGCTAAAGATAAGATTGAAGATGATTATATAGGAGA
>CAZVFD010000003.1:53445-97342 GCA_964625465.1 uncultured Candidatus Midichloriaceae bacterium
GGATGGTCATACAGAGATACTGCTAAAGATTTGGGAGTTAGCTAAAGATAAGATTTCAAATAAGAAAATAGAAGAAGCGTTTGAGTATTTAGAAGACGAAGGCAATACTGAGATCATTCGGAAGATTAGGGCCGAAAGACATGGCGATAAAAGTTATAACGCATACGATGCAGATCAATGCAACCTTGAGATAAAACAGCTAAAAGAAAAAGGTCATAAGTTCTTTCAAGATTTAAAAAGTTGTCCCAGTGGAGGGGATTCTTTGTTGCAGGGTCAATATGTTAGTAAAAAAACTAGCGAAGCTGTTGCTAAATGCAATCACAATGCTTTAACCAAAGATGTTGTGGCGGCAAAAGATATCCCTCTAACGACGCATCATATATGGCTAACTAATCCTGAAAACCCTAAGGAATTATCAGATCATATGTTAGCTTGGGCCAAGAAGAGCGCAGCAGTTTTATCTGGAAATGCTAATTGGAAAAATATTTTTTGGGTAAATGAGAAAAAATTAATTCCAAATACAGTTAAAGAATTGGAGAAAGTTGGTTGCCTATTTAAGGAAATATATGAGCTCGGACCGCTGCAGCTGGAAAGAGAATACTCATCAGCAATGAGTGCAAGTAAATTTGGTTTAGCGAGTGACATACTTAGATATGAAATACTTGATAAGTTGGGCGGCCTATATTTTGATACCGACTACGACTTATTAGCTGACCCTTATAAACTTCATGGGCAAGTTGATTTCTATACTGGTATAGAACCATTTGGAAAATTTAAAGCTGGTAATGCCATTATTGGAGCCAAACCAAACCATCCAATAATCAAGAATATGATGGAGCACATTAAGCAATGGACTGATCAAAACACAGCGCCCAAGTTCCTGAAAGATTGCTCTAATTTTGACCAGACAATTTATATAACCGGACCATTTGGGTTCACAAAAGCATATTTAGAACATAGCAATGTTGAGAACAACATTGATGTTGTTCTTCAGCCTAGTTCGATTTACTCAATGCACTATCAACACAATGGTGGAGCTAATTTTAACCCACGCGATAAGGTAATTGATCACCTGGATTGCAAAGAATATTGCACACCAATGAACGCCAATAATGAAGAATTAGCGCTGGGTTACCACTACTGGGCCAACGCTTGGGCAAAAAGTGAATTTGGAAGCCATGGGTAGGGCTAGAAGTTGGTTGTTGGAAGGGTATAAGTTGACATAACCCTGAAGCGTTGGTACAATCACGGGTTATGAATACATAGTAATTAATATGTCAGCTGCGATGATCGTAATCATGAAAAAATCTTGAAAGGGCTAAGCCCCTGTTTTTCACGCATCCCAATCTTAGAGTTTTATTTCCAAATTTTTTAAATATTCATATGCAACAGAAAATCGGTCTTTGGCCATTAACCTCTCTAGTCACTGGAAGTCTTGTTGGCTCTGGTGTATTTTTACTACCCGCGACACTTGCCCCATTTGGAACTGTAAGTTTACTGGGTTGGATACTAACTTCAATTGGCGCAATTCTTTTAGCATTTGTTTTTGCTGAACTCGCTTCAAGATATAACGCGAAAAACGGCGGTCCTTATGTTTACGCACGCGAAGCATTTGGAAAAGATGCAGGATACTTCATATGCTGGGGTTACTGGACTCTATCATGGATAGGGAACTCGGCGCTAGTTGTTGGTGCAGTAAGTTATCTCGGAGTAATCTACGGGGAACTTGATAAAAGCACCGCGCTTATACTTGAGCTTTCAATTTTATTTGCCGTAATGTCATTTAACTTAATGAGCATTAAAACTACTGGTATGGGGGAATTGATAATTACTGTAGTGAAAGTTGTGCCATTATTGATCCTTCCAATTATTGGGTTGGCATATATAGATCTTGCAAATTTCTCTACACTTAATCCCTCTGGAAAACCATTTATGGAATCTTTAAATTCGGTAGCGTTTTTAACATTATGGGCGTACATAGGTTTAGAGACAGGAACGGTGCCATCTGGGCAAGTTATCAATGCTAAAAAGAATGTCCCGCTGGCTATCATATTTGGAACACTAATCGCAGCAGCAGTTTATGTATTGGGTACAGCAGTTGTTATGGGTGTGGTTCCGCATGATCAATTAGTTAAATCAAAAGCGCCATATGCAGATGCAGCAGCTATCATTTTTGGTGGTTCTTGGGGAATTCCCGTGGCTATCACTGCAATTATCTCTTGTATAGGAACTCTTAATGCTTGGACATTAGTTGTGGGAAGAATACCACAAGGTGCGGCTGAGGATGGTTTGTTTCCAAAAATATTTAGAAAAGTGAATAAAGCTGGTACGCCCCAGTTTGGGATTGTCGTTTCTTCTTTGCTTTCTGTACCGTTCATTATTATGTCTTTAGAAGAAAACCTAACAGCACAGTTTAATACAATTATTGATATTGCGGTTTCATCAATCCTCATAGTTTATGTTGTGTGTGTTTTGTCGTATTTCAAATTGCTCATCAAAGCAAACGCACTGACAGGTATGAAATTTACAATTGGCATATTAGCTTTGATTTTCTCACTTTGGACACTTTGGGCAGCTAGCTTAAAAATGGTTTGCCTATCGATCGTTCTTTATGTTCTTGGCGTGCCGATGTATATGATGATGAAGCTTAGAAAAAAGTAGTTATACTGTCGGAAGTGTTTACTAGTTGCTGGGAGGAGGAATTATGTTAGGGGACCGATCTGAAATGCAACAATTAACTGATTCTATTTCAAGTGGTGAAACTGACGATGTCTTGATAGATCTAATCAACAATGCTTCTAAAAGTGTACTAAGTCAACAAGTAGAGGGAGGTGGTTTTGAGTATTCCATTCTTACAGAACTACTTATATATGGAAAAGAAAAAGCATTCTGGCATCTGGAAAAAAAAGTTGGTTTAGGCTTGCTTGTTGAAAAACCTCTATTAGGTGCAATGGAGGATCCGCTTTGCAGGTGGAGTGATATTGCAAAGCTTCCTACAGAGGCTGATAGGGTTATTGCTCAATTAAGAAGAAAAGAAAAAATCCACTCAATTCTGACAGGCATTGCCTACCATACTTATTTTGAAGAAAGAGCGTGGAATCGATATGAAACTTTGTTGTTCTATGCAGTATATTTTGGTCATACGTGTTTGGTCAGGGGTATATCAGAGCTAGGAATATTTTTACACAAAGAAGCGTCTCGCCATTGTTCTCCAGTAATGTTGGCTGTGAGTAATCAGCATACTGTATCTATGTTTAAATGTTTGGATGGGGATTTAGTAAAGTACGACAGGCTTAACAATTTACTGCACAGGAGAGAATATTTTAGCGAAGCACTGAAGCTTATCAAAGACTATGAGAGCCAGTACAAATCAAGTCTAAAAAATGAGGCCTCAACTCAAATCAACCTCATTAATGCTCTTAAAAATATATTGGTCATTTTGAACGATTTATTTCGTGAGGAGAATAAGTATAGAAACCCTGTAATAGAATTGAGTTTGGATGATTCAGAAGCAGAGCAGTTGAGTCAGCGAGTCACTTTATACGAATTTGCTGAGCATATAGTAATTTTTGATAGAATATTGAAAGATAAGCAGTTGCTGATGCTTTTAGTTAAATCAATTACTAAACTTCTACCTAGACACGCTCTTGAAAGTATTGAAATTTTTGAAATAACGCCTGCTTGTAAAGAGTTCTTGGAGGACTGTATTGCAGAAAAAAGGCAGTTGGGTTGCACAGCTAGTTTAACATCATCTTCAAACAGCAGAGTAGCTGTAGCAGAATCAGAAGAAGAACCAGAAGAAGCGCATAGAGATTATTCAGCTAGCCCATATACAGTTCTAAAGCCGCCAACAATGCCATCTGGTTATTATAATTTAGGTGGGGCAGTGCCAACTATGGACGACATAGAGAGAATGGAGGAATACAATTCATTGAGGCAAGTTGCCGCTCAAAGACTATACAATAATTTGATTGAGGCTGTGAATAATGGATTATTCCGAATCTGCCTAACTTGGGACATGGCTTCTTTAGATAGTTTAATAAATGATATAATTCTTTTTAAAAGAACACTTGAGGAGTTACTAATTGCAGAAAAATTAATGGAGCTGCCAAAACTTAAAAATACCGATTTTCTAAAAAGATTGCAGTTCTGGTGTTCCTTCAGGAACGATGTAGGGAAGTTAGATAAAGAGCAGCCTTTAGACAGACTAATTCTTTACCTTATAAAGATAAATGTCGAAACCCCAAAAACTTATTACTTAAATAATGTCACTTCACGTTCTTTGAATAATGAGCAAAAGCAGGTTTATTTTGAAATAAAAAGAGCAATTATAGCTTTAAAAGGAAGTTGTAGTTTGCCAGAACCTAGTTTTGTTCCGGGACAAGGAGTGGCATATAAAATGATAACTTTCGCGGAGCTGAACTTGCCAAACGATAGGAGATTTGTTGGTAGATTTGCGATGGGTTGCGTGTTTGAGAATACAGTTATACTTACATATTGGCATTCATGGCTTAAGGATGCGGCATCTAAAAATGAAACTTCAAAAAAGATGCTGCACATATTAATGCAGAATGAAATTGAAACCGCATTTCAAGACTGTATGTTTTCAGGTTTATTTGCAGCGTGGAAAACTCAAATGCCTGAGTCAAAAATAGTAAAATGGGTCTCAAGTACAGCGACATATCTAGATGATAAATTTGGTACAATGGTTTGTGATATTGTCTATGACATAGAACTCTTAGTGAAGCACTTACCAAGCCAGAAAAATGAGCAAATCCGAAGATGTCAGAGTAACCTAGAAGATGTATTTAAAAACTTATCCCTTAAAATTACAGTACCAAGCCTCTAGCAGAGCTTCATACCATTCGGTACTTTTGGGTCGGTAGTTACAAGACAAATTGCATCATTTTTATCAGAGAAACCAACTAATAAGAATTGCGACATAAATCCTGCGATGTTTCGTTCTCCTAGATTCACGCACCCCACTACTGAACGACCTATTAAAGAGTCGGGGGTGTAGTGGACGGTTACTTGTGCAGATGTTTGCAGTACGCCAATCTCAGCTCCAAAATCTACCCACACTTTGTAAGCAGGTTTTTTTGCGCGAGGGAACTCTTCAACCTTTGTAACTGTTCCAGATCTAAGTTCAACTTTCGCAAAATCATCATAGCTAATTGTCATAAAAAGCCTTTTTAAATTGTGGAGAAACTTATATCATATGTTTCCAGCAATATATAATGGTTTTCTCATATGAATATAGCATATGACTTTCTTTTAGGTACTGTAGTCTGTGCCTTGCTGTTAAGGCGTGGTGATGTAACGTTGATGGCGCTATCTGCAGCAATCGCACTGGCTTTGCATTCTAATGTTATAGATGTCTTGGGGGTATCATCCCTAGCAGTTCTTGCTTGCTCAGCGTATTTTTCTTTCCATAATAAAAAGTACCAAGCATTGGCATTGCCAATTATGATTGGTTTGATTGCTGGAATTCTGTTTCATAAGATTCCCGGATTTCACAATACTCTTGCTTTAGATGAAGTCAGATTCTCCAAGGCCTCAGCTCAGTACTCCATGTATCTCAATTTTGATAAGGTAGCTGCTGGGTTAATAATTTTTGCAATTGGAGGTCTTGCTGCGGCTGAAAAATTACCAAATTTTAAGTCGATTTTGGATACCATAGCAATTCTCATTTTGGCAATACTTGTAATTATGATTCCTGCTAGATGTAGTGGACATGTGCTCATTGATGCTAAAATTCCTGAACACTTTTGGATATGGTCGTTGAATAATTTCTTCTTTGTAAGCTTCGCTGAAGAGGTGATTTTCAGAGGCTTTATACAACGTAAGCTAACCGCAGATCTAAAGTTAGATCCATTTTTTGCAATTGCTATTTCTTCGATAATTTTTGGTTTAGCTCATTTCAAAGGTGGAGTGACGTATATCACGTTATCCGCAGTGTGTGGTGTCTTCTATGGATTTGCTTATTATAAAACTAATAGGATTTTATGTGCGATGTTAGTGCATTTTGGACTTAACCTAACCCACTTTTTATTTTTTACATATCCGTTTGCTAAATAAATTTACCTTCAAATTTCTGTATATGTACTGAGCGATAATTTGCTGTGTAAGGTTTATGCATTGGAATTAAAATCTGGTTGCTAGAGAAACGGTTTAAATTATCTTTCATGTGAGAATACACAACGTTGTATATTCTCGAAATTTTGCTTCAGATGTTGGCTTTCGTTTCTTAAGTAATATCGGTTTAATTTGTCAGTGAATTGAAAGGAGTAATTATTATTTAGTATGATTGATTCCCATTCTTGATGTGAGGGTGTATATGTAGATGGAATAGTGGCTTCAATTACCAAAACTTCCGGCCGAAATTTTTCTAGATCTAGACCCTTTAACACGTTTTTTTCAAAGCCCTCAACATCAATTTTTAGGAAATTAATGGTTTGAATTGGGTGTTGTCCAAGGATGAAATTTAAGGTGGTTACAGGAATTTTAAAGACTTTAATTTGAAAGCCTTTTTTGCTTGCTGTGTCTTTGATGTTAGGGTTGAATGTCGAATAAACAGAAGGTTCTTTTTCGCTTCTGTCATATATTTGGTAAAATTCTAGCTCAGCATTTTTATCAGATATGCCAACATTTAAATTTATATCATTTGGCCTAGAGGACTCTAGCAGCTCATACATATGTGGTAGTGGTTCTATATTTATACCACTCCACCCTTTTAAGTAAAAATGCTTTGTGACAGAAAGATAATCAGGATCTGAAGCGCCAACGTCAATGTAAGTGCCTTTATGTACATCTTTGAATACATTAGACAGTACATAATCTTCATAAAATTGACTATAGAGATTTGTATTGCCTTCAAATTTTGTAAGTGGACACTGGCCTCGAATTACCATGAAGTAAAATGGAAATTTGGGGATGATTAAAGAAACAAGTAAACTTATAGTAAAAAAGATTGTTACCCTGAGAAAAAATTTTCCTAAAAAAGGGGTTTTTGGTTTGTTATTCTCAAGCCAGCCGCTTATTCTATTGTATATAGTACAGAAAAAGTCTTTCATTTTTTTACTCCTACACAAGTATCTAACTCAACATTTCTACTAAGCGCGCTTTCTAAAATTGTTGCAATGCTAGCTCTGCAAGTCATACCTTTTAATTTAATATCTTGTGGTTGAATCAATCTATTTTTCATACAAGTCACTGCTTTTCAAAAAGAATATAAAACTGCGCATAAATTCACAATTGTTATTTAGATTGGCAGGAAGTTGGTAATGTATACTCATAGAGTCTTGTAAAAGTCTCGATATAGTTTGATTAGCATTCTATTGAAATTGAGTTGCAAAATTCTTTGCCTCAACCCAGACTTATGTTGTGTACAATTTGGGGATGCTGATGATAAACAAAGATTTAGAAGATAGGCGCGGTGAATTCACAAGGCAACTTTCTATTATTTTGAATGAATTCATGGCTGCCAAGGCGAGCAGGGATACAAATAAGATCAATGCAGCAAAAGTAAAAGTAGACAAGTATCTTTTACAAGAAGATGCGGGCAAATTTTTAGACGTTGAAAGTAAAACGTTACTAGAAAATTTAAAACAATACTTTCTGGATATATCAAATGATGAGAAACCTTATAAAGTTTTTGCGGACATTTTAGTGCAAGTTTTTAGCTCTTATAAAAAGGAAGATATAGATGATCATAAATGTCGGAAACCGAAAGCAATATTGCTGTTCCAAGATATTGTGGATACTTATTTTCCGAGTATTAAAACAGACGCACTGTATCCAGATACCAATAAACCTTGGCAGAAAGATTTGTTAAAAATGCTTACTAGGGATTTAGGCTTTGATGAATATAAAAGTCTCCCCCTAAAATACCAAGACGAATTATTTCCGCGAGGAAGGCTGGTTGCTAACCATTTATTTGATTTTTCATTTACTCATTATGAGCAAGTAAAACATAGACTTCAGCAAGAAAATGAAAAAGCGCAAGCTGAATTGTTAAAAGCTGTAGAGAATATTACTGCTACCCATTACTCTTCCGGTGCTGCTGTCGCGGTTGAGCCAGCTCCTGCCCCAAAGGTAAGTATGGCATCAGCTGCATTTGGTAAGGCAGCTGAATACTTAAGAAGAATAAAAGACAGCCAATCGCAAGGTTCTGCAGTGCAGGATTTGTGAAATTAGTATTAGCTTATTTCTAGTAAGGAATTAGCAGCGGTGTTTCTTTTTTCTATAATTTTTTTGAACTTGTTATCGAGCAGGCTAATTCTAGATTCGAAATTCGTAGGAATTTTTGGCTTGTTAATTTCCTTAGTTCTTTTTAGCTCTGTTTCTTGAAATTTGACAAGTTCGCTACTATAAGCGCTAGTATAAAACTCCTTTTTGGTATAGTGGAAAACTTTAGATTCAGGATGTTTATTTTGAAATTTCTTTGCTGCTTCTTCTGAATCTTCAGCGTATACTACGTTATAATATTGCCTAGGAAGTAGCCCCATAACTTCTGTAAAAACTTCATCTTTAGCATTAAAATTATTTGCATATATCACACCATTTTGCACTCTGATTGGTTTGTCAAATTTCATGGTGTCAGTAGAGATGGTAGTGCTTGATAAGTATTCCAATATACCCAGCTCTTTAAGTGCTCTTTCAGTTGCCTCAACTCTTTTATCCGATGGATTTCTTGCGGTTAAGCACATTATATGAGCGCCCATATCTCTCATTTCCTTTAAAATTTCCAGCAGGTCTGATTGCATTAGACGGTATTGTAGGAATGGTTCTATGTTAGTATTTTTAAAATCACGAATTTCTCTAAAAGCTTTTTGGTACTTTTCATCTCCAACTTCCTCTTTTTTCGGGGTATTCGCGTTTAACCACTCTTGTGACCCATAATCACTTGCTGACATAAACAAAGTATCATCTATATCAAATAAAACTAAAGTTCCTTCTGTAACAAATTTAAGCAGCTCTCTAAGATCGCTAGTAGATCTCACCTAGGCAACTCGTTCTATATTAGCCCCGCAAGCACGGAGTTTTTGTTCTATATGTTCATAGCCCCTATCAAGGTGATAAACTCGATTCACAATACTTTCTCCATGTGCAGCAAGCGCGGCAAGTATAAGTGATACAGATGCGCGTAGATCCGTTGCCATAACGGGTGCCCCATTTAATTCACCTACACCATTTATCACTGCGGTGTTATCATTTATTGCTATTTTTGCTCCCATTCTTGAGAGTTCAGGAACGTGCATAAAGCGGTTTTCAAAAATTGTCTCTGTTATTTGAGATGTGCCCTTTGCAAGAGTAAGGAGTGACATCATCTGTGCTTGCATATCTGTAGGAAAATTTGGATATGGAGCAGTAGAAATTGATACAGGGATAAAATTTTTCTTTGTATTGTCAACTTGAATCATGTTCGCACCTTTAGTAACGACTGATCCTGAAGCGATCAAATTATCAAGCACCGCATCCAAGATGTCTGGGCTCACATTGGTAAGCTTAAGGTTGCCTCCGGTGATGGCTGCAGCGACTGCAAAAGTTCCTGCTTCGATTCTATCTGCAATTAACTCGTGTTTTGATGAGTGTAATTTTTGGACGCCCTTAATGGTAATTGTGGATGTGCCAGCTCCTGAAATTTCTGCGCCCATACCGTTTAGGAATTTTGCTAGATCAACAATTTCAGGTTCTAAAGCTGCGTTACGGATTACTGTAGTGCCTTTCGCAAGGACAGCAGCACACATTGTGTTTTCCGTAGCGCCAACTGAGACTATTTTAAATTCTATTTCAGCACCTTTTAGTCCATTTGGAGCGCTTGCAAGTATATACCCACCTTCAATACTTATTTCAGCGCCCATTTTTTCTAAAGCCATAAGATGTAGATCAACAGGTCTCGTTCCTATAGCGCAACCACCCGGCAATGATACTTTTGCTTGGCCAAATCTTGTAAGCAATGGCCCCAATACAAGAACTGAGGCGCGCATTTTTCTTACTAAATCATAGTGAGCGGTAAAATTGGTAATATTGGATCCGTCTAAAAGCACTCTTCGATTTTTGCTGCCAGACTCAAGGTCAAATTCACCAGCAAATTCTACTTTAACACCATGTTCTTTTAATAGAGCGGTCATAGACACTATATCATGTAAGTCTGGAATATTAGAGATTTCAACGACTTCAGGGCATAAAATTGATGCTGCAAGAATGGGTAGTGCGGCATTTTTTGCACCACTAATAGAGATTTGCCCAACTAAGGGGTTGCCGCCGATAACTCTGATTTTATCCATTTTTAAGACCTAGGTATTCTGATTAACTTTTACCCAGAAAACGGCTAAATATCAAGGATAATATTGTAAAGAGTCACATCATACAACCCTTGCTTTTGCAGAATTTTTAATACCTTCTTTAGACCATCTTAGAAACTGTGTTAAGGAGTCTACTTGGTCGTCATGTTTCACTTGTGGAAAAGAGAAAAGTTCAGCTTCAAGTTCTGCCAGCCAAGGAGCATTTTCAGGAAAGACAATCTTGCCTGATTCAAACATACTAAGTATTGATATAAATCTAGTTTCCTTGTCTTTATTAGGATTTATGCTGATGATTGGAACTCCATCGCAATTCTCTAATTCTTGTATCAAAGACTGACCTGAAGCTTTGTCCTCAATCAAAACAGTATCGGCTTTAAACTCTTTTTGTAATCGCAAAACTGCGGCTTTAAGATTGTGAAATTTAATTTTTTCACGGTAAATATCGATAAGGTAATATTGGTTGTTAAATTTATACCATGTTGTACATACGCTATAATCGTTTGAAGATTTTATCTTTATGGCACAATCCCAACTTTGCACACAGGTATCAAAATCTTTAGGAACTTTTTTGTAGCGTTTTATCCATTCGGGCTTTATCAAAGAGTTTGAGTCAATTACCGGTTCCTGCATATATTGCGCGTTAAATGCAAATGAACCAAGTTCTAATTTAGCATTTTCAATCTCATTATTTGTTTCTCTCGATGGATGAAGAAATTGCCCTTTTTTATAAACAAATTTTTTGTCATTAATTTTGTATATATGGTCTTTATTTGCTACAGCAGGAATTTTTAAATGTGACCAAATTTTCTTTTCAATCAAATGTCCTGTTAAATCATCTTGATGCAACCTTTGCATTACAAGAACAATTGCCCCCCGTTTTTTATTATTTAGTCGCGTGCAGAGAGTTTGATCGTACCATTCAATAGCGCGTCTTCTTTCAACCGAGCTTGCCGCTTGTAATGGAGTGTGTGGGTCATCTACAATTATAATGTCTGCCCCTTCGCCCGTTAGAGTGCCCAACACTGAAGTTGCGAATCTAAATCCATGTTTTCTAGTAAGAAATTTATGCTTAACGTTGGCTCCTTTCATTAAGCAGACATCAGGAAAAGCAATTTTATACCATTCAGAATTTATAATGGACCTACAGTCAATTGAATGCTTTAAACTCAAGCTTTGGGAATAACTTGCAACAATAATTCGTTTATCTGGATTATGTCCTAATATCCAAGCTGGCCAAGCAACGCTGATTAGGGTTGATTTTAGTGATCTGGGCGGAATGTTGATTATTAATCTTTTGGTATCGGCAGATTCTACAGATTTTAGATACTCAATAATTAAATCTAGATGCCAATTATCTTCAAATTTTTGACCTGGATTTAACGTGTGAAAAGATTTTACTAAAAAGCTTTTAAAACAATTCGGAATTAGCTTGGAAGCTACTTCCGATACCTTTGAATCGATTTGTTGAGTCATATCAATCCCTGAGTTAATATGTATATTATAAGGCCTCAAGTAATCTTGTGTAAGTACATGTCTAAAAAAATTTTACAGTTAATAAAATCTTTCTCTAAAAATAAGATTAATGCATATCTAATTCCTTCTACGGATGAGTTTTTAAATGAATATACGCCTAGTCATTTGCGTAGATTAGAATATGTAACAGGGTTCTCTGGTTCGTATGGAATCGCTCTAATATCAAATACACAGAATTACCTGATAACTGATGGTAGATATTTACTTCAGGCTAAACAAGAATTACCGAAAGATTTTAAAATTGTTGAGGGTATTAGTAAGGTTGACGTGCAAGATATGGGCAAGATTGGCTATGACCCAATGCTCTTTAGCAATGCTACCATTGCTGCGCTCAAAAAACAGAAACTAGACCTCGTGCCTGTTGAGAAAAACTTAGTTGATAGTATTTGGCAAGATAGACCAGTCATCCACAATCGCCCAGCTTTACTACTTGATAAGAAATATTCAGGTATGGACTCGTCAAATAAGATTACAAATGTAATAAAGCGATTAAATAAGGACGCTGACTATTTGCTTCTCACCAATCCTGACTCTATTTGTTGGCTTTTGAATGTGAGAGGGCATGATGTTCCTTTTACACCAGTTTTACTCTCGTATTTGCTTCTATCCAGAAGAGGCAAAGTTATTTTATTTACTGATCCTAGGAAGGTATCTCATATAAAAGGCCTTGAAACTAAAGACATTGGTGAGATAAAGAAAGAGTTCAAAAGTCTTATAAAATCTAAACATAAAATTCAATTTGATCCTAATAGGACTCCAGTATGGTTTTCGGAAAATGGAAGAGAGAGGGTTATAACAGAAAATGATCCAATTGCTCTACCTAAAGCCTGTAAAAATGATGTTGAAATTAAAGGTATCAAGGAAGCGCACTTACAAGATGGTATAGCGGTTAAAAAATTTATTAGTTGGCTTACAAAGAACGTTTCTAAAAATATTGATGAAATTTATGCATCTGCGAAGTTATTGGAAGTCAGAAATGAAAGAAACTTATTCCAGTATCCGAGCTTTGAAACTATTTCTGCCTTTGGTTCTAACGCAGCGATTGTGCACTATAAGCCAACGGCCAAAACCAATAAAAAAATTACTAAAAATGGTTTGTATCTTATCGACTCAGGGGGGCAGTATTTAAATGGTACTACTGATGTAACCCGTACAATATGCTTTGGTAAACCGACTTCTGAACAAAAAAGAAATTATACTCTGGTACTTAAAGGGCATATTGCAATTGCTACTGCTAAATTTCCAGAGGGAACGACAGGTAGCCAACTTGATTCGCTTGCACGCCAATTTTTATGGCAGTATGGATTAGATTACAAACATGGAACAGGTCATGGTGTTGGGCACTTTTTAGCCGTGCACGAGGGCCCTCAAAATATAAGTAAGGTTGCTTCGTCAGTGCCGCTTCAAGAAAATATGATTTTGTCTAATGAGCCTGGATTCTACAAAGCAGGAGAATATGGTATTAGAATTGAAAATTTAGTTAGGGTAATCAAATCCAAATCGAAAGGGTTCTTAGAATTTGAAACTTTAACACTCGTTCCTATTGCTACAAATTTAATTGATAAAAAGCTTCTCACTATTCAAGAGATTAATTGGGTAAGCGAATATAATAATAAGGTGGCTAGGGTGGTGTCGCGGGGTATTTTAAAATAACTTACGACTAGCTTTTTTTATTGTTAACAGTTGTTTTTGTATCATTTTCAACATACTCAAAGTGCTGGCCGCAATATGGGCAAGTTGCTTCATTGACACCGACTTTGATGTCCATATATATCTTAGGGTGGCCTAGTGCTCCACCTCCACCATCACAACTTACGTGACGTTCATGTACAACTTTTGCTGTCTGACTTTGCATAATTTCAAATCATTTTATCAGTTACAAGTTACTAAATTCCTCTGAAGCAATCAACCCAAAATTAAAAAGCTAACTTTGTTCCAGCCAAAACTACAGATCCTTTGTTATTTACTGCTGATTTGGCTCTGTCGAATTTAAATTGAGATACTTCTGCATAAGTTATCATTCCAGGAACTAATTTATAATCTGCCCCTAAAGAAACAATTTCATACTTGTTATATTTTATATCATGGTCTGCTTTTGTAAGCGCCTCACCGATATACGTATTTGCATTTAGTGATTTCATATAAGTAAGGCTGACACCAAATTTCTCATAGTCATAAGCTGCACCTGCTGTCCAATGTTTAGAGCCAACTTTTGTGCTGGAGGCTCTATCTTTCGGACGGCCAGTTTTAAGCCAATCTGCATAAGATGCAGTGAAGGTCATTCCTTTATAGGCTAACTTACCGCCAGCGACTAAGGCCTTCATATCTTCTCTGTTAGGCTTGTTGTTACCATTCTTCGCTTGACCAGCTTCACCAGAAAGGGACAGGCCGTACGCAATTTCTTGAATTTTACTATCGTAACGAAGTGAAGCATCCCACACATTTTTAAAATCGCTGCCCGATGTAGAAGTGGTGTCATGTGTTTCAGATAAAGTACCTCTGAGTGAAGCATCGGGGATATAACTTAAGCCAAGCTGTAACCCGTTAAATTTAGGAGTATAGTACACAATTTTGTTAGCCGCAGATTTGCATTTACAGTAAGTAGGCAGCCCAGCATTGATTAAAAAGTACTGGTTTACTTTCTTGTTTTTGCTTAAATCACTTAGATTATTTATAACAAAATTATTATACCAGTAGTAAGTTGTGCCATCATATCCACCTGTTGCTTTTGCTACATCTTTACCTGATATCATCATGTTATGAGAGGCGCTTTTAGCACTTCCTGCTTCGAATTTTCCAAAATTGCTTTCTAGATATACTGATACTTTATCGGCATCATTTGCATTTCCAGATGCGCTTGCCGAAGTGTCAGCAAACAACTTTATCAAGCCGCCATATTTTATACCATTGTGAGTGCCGTCAATGTTAACGTTTATTCTCGTATCATTAACTATTGCTGCTGAATGTAGTTTCTGGCCTCTGCTTGAATCTGCACTAGATGCATTATCTTGAATTGCGTCGTAAGGAGATTTTTGATTTCTGTATCCAATTTGTGTATCGATACTTCCTCCTAATTTCACTTTTGGCGCCTCCGCTGCGAAGGCATTAGATGTTATAGTAAGTAAAATAGGAAGTAGTATTCTTTTCATGCAGAACTCATTTTAAATTTACGTGCGCAGTGTAGTACATATAAGCAAATCATGAAAGAAGAAATGTAAAAATTCTGCTACATTTCTAGTTTAAATAATTCTAATACTTCTTCAGGATACCTTTTGCCAAGCTGAGGTTTATCTTGATATAAAGTTTCAAGAAGGTTTAAGGTTTCTTTCGACAAAATAATCTCAGAGGATTCAGCATTATCTTTTAAATGTGCTAAGTTTCCTGTGCCTGGAATTGGGAATATGTCATCACCTTGGGCTAACAACCAGGCCAATGACAGTTGAGCAGCAGTGCACCCAACTTGTTTAGCTATATGCTCCATTGAATGAACAAGTTCTAAATTATGTGCATAAACACCTGGCTGGAACTGAGGTAATTGTGTTCTAAAATCAAAATGTCCTTCCGAACCAAAAAACTTTGCGTCTGTAAATCCACCCGATAAAAATCCTCTCGAGAGCGGACTATACGCCACAAATCCTATGCCTAATTTTCTACATGTCGGAATAATTTTGTAAGCTGAGGCCCTATTCCTAAATGAAAGCTCGGATTGAACTGCCACTAATTTCTCTCCCAAAATTGTGTGGGCTCTTTCCAGCTCTTCTGGAATAATTTCTGAAAAACCAACGTACTTAATTTTCCCTTTGCTAACCAAATCAAGTAATGCGTGTGATACATCTTCGATGGAAGTTTCAAAATTTCTTCTATGGATATAATATAAATCAACATAGTCAACTCCCAACCTTTTCAGACTCTTATCACATGCTTGATTAATATATTCAGGACTGTTGTGCAGAGTATAGTTAGTACCATCGAACTGAATTGCACATTTAGTTGCTATAACAACTTTGTCACGAAATGATTTCACCGCTTCGCCAAGTAGCTCCTCATTCTCTCCTTCTTGGTTGCCGTACATATCAGCTGTATCAAAAAAGTTTATTGCATGGTCATTATATGCCGCATTGATTATCTGTAGGGCATCTTGTTTTTTTGCAGGCTTACCATAGAAAGCTGAAAGTCCCATGCAACCATATCCTATTATAGATACTTTAGGTCCGTTTTTTCCAAGTTGGCGAAATTTCATTGTGCGATACCTTTGATAAATTTTTCGTATTAGTAATTATCAGATAAACTAATTGCTGTACATAAAAAAAGCCCCCAGATTATTTCATGATCTGAGGGCTTTTTAGTGTTTTATAAAAACTAAAACTTCAGCTTCGAACCAACTAGAACAACAGTTCCTTTGTTGTTCACAGCAGAAGCTGCTCTGTTAAATTTAAACGGAGAAACTTCTACATAAGTTAAAAGTCCTTCGGCGACTTTATAGTCTGCACCTAGAGATAACATCTTGAATGTATTATATGACTTATCTTGAGATGCCTGAGCAACCGCTTCACCGACATATGCATTTGCGTTTCTAGATTCCATATAAGTTGCGCTCACACCGAATCTATCTTTTTCGTATGCAACACCTGTGGTCCAATGTTTAGAGCCAAATTTCGCTCCTGCTAGTTTAGATTTTGGGCGACCTGTATCCATCCAGTCAGAATAAGAAGCAGCAACCGAGAAGCCTTTGTACTCAACTTTACCGCCTAATAACCAAGCTTTAATGCCTTCTCTATCCGGTTTGCCACTCCCATTTTTAGCTTTCGCTGTTTCTCCTGAAAGAGATAATCCGTAAGCAATATCGTTAACTTTGCCATCGTATCTAATGGTTGCGTCAACAGCGTCCTTAAATCCACTTCCAGTCGTTCTTGTCTTTTTATGAGTTTCTGAAACTGTGCCAAGCAAGCCTGGGTCCACTATGTAACTCACACCAAACTGTAGGCCATTAAATTTCGGAGTGTAGTAAACTAATTTATTTGCACGCGAACTGCACTTACAGAAAGTAGGAAGTCCTGGGGAGAAGACAAAGTATTTATCATTTGCGGCATTATCACCCAGACTATTTAGGTTATTTATGGTATTGCCATTGAAGACTAAGTTGGTGTCTCCATCAATACCTCCAGTTGCACGAGCAATGCTAGAGCCTTGAATCGCCATATTGTGTGAAGCGCTTTTTGTGTTCGCTCCTTCAAATCTACCGAACTTGCTTTCTAAATAAGTATAAACTTCATCAGCATGATTAGTATTGCCATTAGAGCTTGCAGAAGTATCCGCAAAGAGTTTAATCATACCACCATATTTTAGACCATTATGCTTGCCGTCAACTTCCATAGTTATTCTTGTATCATTCACGATTGCGGATTTATGAAGTTTGCTGCCTTTAGCAGTGCTGTCCTTATCTTGAATAGCATCATATGGAGATTTCTGACTTCTATAGAAAACTTGTGTTCCAATTTCTCCACCTAATTTTACTTTAGGTGCTTCTGCTGCAACAGCGCTTGATGCGACAGTAGCCATAAGTGCTGATAATATAAACTTTTTCATATTTGTTTTTTGATTGTTAATTTGCCGCGAATTATATGTACTTAACCTATGAATAAAAAGAGTTTCTCAACGAAAAGCTGGAAATACATCTGTGACTGTAGTTTTTGGGCAACACTCTGAGTTGCTTTAAAGGCGATAGTTTGCTAAACTCACCTAAATTTTTATTTTCAGCATGTCTATTAAAATTGATCAGTATGAGTTGTCTTCTCCTGTAATTCTCGCCCCTATGTCTGGCGTGACCGATAAGCCGTACCGTAAAGTGGTCAGAAAATTTGGCGCGCCACTACTGGTAACCGAGATGATTGCAAGCCGCGCTATGATAGTGCACTCAAAGCAATCTATGCAGAAATGTGAGTTCGACCAAGAGGGCGGCCTGACATCAGTGCAGCTAGCTGGGTGTGAACCAGATATTATGGCAGAAGCTGCAAAGTTAAACGAAGGCTTTGGTGCTAAAATCATCGATATCAACTTCGGTTGCCCAGCAAAGAAAGTTGTAAATAGTTACTCTGGCTCGCACTTAATGCGTGACGAAGTAAAAGCTGGAAAAATTTTGGAAGCAACCGTTAAAGCCGTAAAAATTCCTGTTACCATGAAGATGAGGACTGGTTGGGATCATGACAATAGAAATGCTCCAAACCTTGCGAAAATTGCTGAGGATGTAGGTATAAAAATGCTCACGGTTCATGGTAGAACGCGCTGCCAATTTTATACAGGTTCTGCAGACTGGAGCTTTGTTAGAAAAGTTAAAGATAGTGTAAAAATTCCAGTTGTAGTTAATGGTGATATCAAGTGCATTAAAACTGCAATAACTGCTTTAGAGCAGTCTGGTGCAGATGGGGTGATGATTGGTCGAGGTGCTTATGGTAAGCCTTGGCTAATAAACCAAATCGCTCATTATATTCTTCATAAGGAAGAATTGCCTGATCCATCTTTAAAAGAAAAAATGGATGCGATTTTAGAGCATTATGAAGATAATCTTTCATACTACGGTGAACACACAGGAGTTATGATGTCACGCAAACACCTTGGTTGGTATAGTGCGGGCATGAAAAATTCCGCAGAGTTTAGATCAAAGATAAACAAAATCTCTGAACCTAAAGAAGTCTTGGCTGCTATTAAGGAGTTTTTTGAAGCTGCTTACATCTAATTGCTGATGAGAAGAAGTAATTAATGTGTGCGTTGGGGGGGGGGCGAATTTGCGCCCGAAGCGGTCTTTAAGCAAATTCGAGCACACATTAATAGATTCTTCGAATCCAAGAAGTGCTCTATTTCTTCTACAAATAATCAATTCCTGTCACATTCTGCGCAAGTTGCCCCATGTCTTGTAGAAGGTGATACTCAATACAATCTTTGCCACCAGAAGGAAGGTCATCATTAGCCCATGCTGCTGCTGTTATGCTGCCCATGATTGTTGGAACTATAGACGAAGCTAACAAAGTAATTGGAAGCCAATATTTTGTTGTGCAACTAATACCTTCTGTATCTTGAGTATCTAGCTTATTAAATGCAGAAAAAAATGCTACGATAACCGAAGCACCGACTGCTGCTGCCGAAAAGCGAGTCTGAATTACTGCAAGCAACTGCTGCTGCCGAAAAAGACGTCCCACCTATTAGCAATTGATTTATGTAATTTGCGTTATCATAGTTTTCATAGGCATTCGCTCTAGAATCAAAAACTTTGACTAAATCTGATCTAGGGCAAATGTAATCACTAAGCTTCAGCGCTTTCTCTATGTATACGCCGAAATCTTCTTTTAAAGTAGTACATGGATAGTTAATCCCTAAATCAGTAACAATTTGATAGCCTTTGAAATCGCAGCTTTCATGTTCTCTGAACTTACCTTCTCTCCTATCAGGTAAAAAACTCCAACACTGATTAAATAAATGGACGTATTTTCCAACTGATTCCCAAGTTACATCGTTAGGGTAGAGTGTAGTTGTGAGAGTTGTATCAGTTTGATTATTGGTTGTCACAGAAATCGTATTAGGCTGAGTTGTAACTGGCTGCATGTTAATCTCTCTTTTTGTTGATCAAAAACAATAACAAGATACTTTTTTTAATATAAATGAAAAGAGAATTGTGCTAACTACCGCTATTTTTGCCGCAAATTTTGCCGGTTTGAAAAAGCATCAAAGCCATCTTCAATGCTGCACTACAAGGAATCCAACTCATAACTTTTGCCGATATTTTTGCCGATGCTGCTGCCAGTAAATTACGCAGCTCTATCCAAATCTGGAAGCATGCCTAGCGCACGTTTGTACATGATTAGTAAGGTCTCTTGTTCATCCAATTCGTCCTGATCCATTTTCCTTTCTTTAACAATCTGACGGATAATTTTGGGCTCAAAGCCATTTCCTTTAGCTTCAGCAAAAGCTTCACGTATATTTTCAGCAACTTCTGCCTTCTCTCTTTCTAGTCTTTCTATTTTTTCAATATATTGTTTTAGTGCATCACCTGCAACGCCACCAACATTAACCATAAGTACTCCTAATTATAAAATTTGCTTTCTTTGTATCTCGATAATGCAAATCTTATAATCACTCCAACAACTGCAGTCAAGGGAAGAGCTACTAAAACACCAACAAAACCCATTAATGCCCCACCTGAAAACAAGCCGAAGATTATCCAAACAGGATTTAATCCAACGCTTTTTCCAATTAATTTCGGCGTTAAGAAATTCCCTTCTATAATTTGTCCCAAAACAAATATACTGGCTACGGCTAAAACCGGGCTTAGTTCACCGAATTGAATTGCGGTTACGATTATGCACAAGACTGCGCTAAATATAGCCCCTGCATATGGTACAAAAACCAAGAGACCGCTTATAAAGCCTAGTGCCATTCCAGATTCTATTCCTATAATTGATAAGCCAATGGCATAATATATTCCAAGTATGAAGCATACCAACGATTGTCCGCGCAAATAACCAGACATGGTTGTATTAATTTCGATGATTAATTTTTTTGCAGTAGAACGGTGCTTTTTAGGGATTAAATTATGACATGAGTTTGTAAAAGATTCCCAACTAAGTAACATGTAGAAGGTTACGATCGGAGTAATAAAAATAATTGCTAGAATATTAACTGCGAGTATCCCAGAGAGAAAAATATTAGCAAGAACTTGCCCAACAAATGAAAGGATATTTCCTGAGAAATCGCTTAAAGAGTTCTCTGCTTTTTCTACAAAATGAGGATCTATAGTTTTAAGTTTGGCAAATGTTCCTGCAGATAGAACTTTAATCTCCGAGCTGTGAGCTGAAATCCTGTCAATTAATACCAAGCATTGTTTATAAATTACTGGTATTAAAGTAAATGATAAAAATACCACAATTAAAAACAGGAATGAAATGCTTAATAGTGTTCCAATGCTTCGTGGAAATTTAAAACGCTCAAATCGTAAAACAACTGGTGCTAAGAAATATGAAAATACTAGAGCTACTACGAATGGTGTCAAAATGTCATTTACTAGATAAAGAAAATACACAATTCCTGTTATTGATAAGAAAAGGTATAATAAGGTTTTATCAATTTTCTGCATCTTCAAATCCTAAAATGATATAATATTCATATTCTAGGAAATAGAATGAAATCTCAAGAGATATTGTGTTGAAAAAGTTTTAGAGCAGACGCCATTGCTCTGGATGCGTAGGGTTTTTTATCATATAAAGCAGTGGCAACATCTAGAGCTGTATTTCTATTTGAATCACAGACCCATAATGCTTCTCTAAAATCAGATTTGCTACTTGCCAGTTCAATAACTTGTACGAGCAAATCAATTTTGCAACATGAGGTGAGTAAATGAAGCACCGATTGGTTTGTACTAGCGCATAAAGTTAGCAGACTTTTAAATACACTATTAAGTTCAATTGGTAGGGTGCTAACTCCTAAATTAGAATTTGCTGTGAGAAATTTTTCAATCAACTCATGTGATAAGCGAATACATGGAGATAGATCTTTATCAGAAATGAGTAAGTTAATTGCAGTCGTTGCTCTATCTACTAATTCTTTGTGATCGCAATTATTTTCATCGACCAATAAATCTAAGTAAGCCTCAAAAAAATCACTAATAGCAGGAGCAAAGCTTGGATGTCTTGTTACTTGTGCTCGAAGGTTAGAGACTATAACCTGCGGGGTATCGCTCATTATAACTTGCGCTGGAGAAACCTTCATAAATTTATTAGTTTCCAGCTGTGTATCGCAACTCCCTAGCTCTTAGAAGAATTTTATCTAGAATTTCTTGTGCAATTTTTGGGTCTGTATCAGCTTCTACCCAATTTTGACCAACTTGTTTTTGTTTGAATGCAGAGACTTTTAGCGCGTCCGATCTAAGTTCAGTTCCTGTAATCAAAATATTTAATTTATAACGTTCTTTGGATTTTGGATTCATCTTGTACCAGTCGGTCAGAATTGTTCCACCAAATGGGTCTGCTGATAGCAACGGCATGAAGTACACAGTATCTAAAGTTGCACGCCATAAGTAACCGTTTACGTTTATGCCTTCTGTAGCAGCATTTTTCTTTTTGCCACCCACAACTACTAAGCCATCTTCACCAGTGAGTTTGCCAACTCTTTCTTCTTCAACTTCTTCACGTGATTTTGGATACGTCTCATCAGGGTTGCCACCTCTTAAAGCTCCGCAAGCTGATAAAGATATTAGGGACAAAGCAATGATAACATTTCTGAACATAAAAAAAGAGGATGTGTTTTTCACATCCTCTTATACATTTTATCTCTCAAATAGTCAATTAGAACAGAAGTCTTGTACCGCCCATGAATACAAAACCTTTGTCTTTTGAGCCAGTCGATTCTTTAAACTCAAAGTTAGATATTCCAACGTACGGTAAGAACCCTGGAGCGAGTTTGTAGTCAACGTCCAATACAATGTTTCTCAAGTTATTAGTTCTGAAATCAGCAAAATCGGCCTTCGTAACTTGGTTGGCAGCAATAGCTTGAGACAAATCAGATTTAGTTGTAATGGCTTCAAGCCCACCAGCTTTTCGGCTTCCCATATAAGTTAGTGATGTGCCTATTTTTTCGTACTCATAGCCAACGCCTAAGGTCCAATATTTAGCCTCTTGTTTCGCACCAGCAACGGGATTTTTTAAAGTGAAAGATTTCCCCCAGTTGCCATAAGTGCCGCCCAATTTAAGTTTGTCATTATATACAAAAACTAAGCCAGCTTCCATTGCTTTTAAATCGTTGATAAGAGAGTTTTTAGCTCTGCCAACTTCTCCAACCAAGCTTGTTCTAATTTTCAAATTTTTAGAGGCATCAATATCATACGTAGCACCTCCGCTGAATATATCTTTAAACGACGCAGGATTTAATGCTCTTTTTGCGTTAAATGCTGGGCCTGTGCTTTTTCCAGCTAATCCAGAAATTGTACCTGTGCTATCCATATCAGGAATAAAGCTTATGCCTAAAGTTAAATTTTTGACAGGCTTAGTGAAGAACGAAGCTTTTGGGGCATCAGAATAGTGATTACCAGAATAGTTTGAAGGTAAGTTTGGTGATACAACAAATTCCACGCCACGAGTTTCAAAACTTCTAAGATTATTGCGCAAAGAATCTAGTGTGACCGAAGATTTATTAGCAACGTTTGTGGTTTTATATGTCCGATCAGAAACCCATTGTGACCAGAAGCCATCAACACCCCAGGTGCCACGATTAAAGAATGTTAAATCCATTTCAAATAAGCCGCCAGCACCTGGCATATTACCCATTTCAAAGCGGCCAACTTTATCATGCTGTAAGAACATCATGGTTTTGTCACCGTGTGATGTTTCTTTGTTTGTTGCATCAGATGTATCGGCATGTAATCTTATTAGACCGCCGTATTTGAGGCCTTGGCCTGTCTTGCCATCGATATTGATGTCAAGCACGGTATCATTAACTATCGCAAATTTATGAAGCTGAGTTTGAGGGAGTGAGGGATTTGTTGTCCTATAATTTTCCTTTTGCTTAACGTACCCAGCCATAGTGTCCAAGCGCCCACCTAGTGTAACTTTGGGAGCCTCTGCTGCATTAGCAATAACTGGTAAAGCTACTAAGATTGTAGAAATTAACAATTTTCTCATGTCTATCCTTATAATTTTGATGACATAGAAATATAGTTTTTTGAGATAAACTCAAGCAAAATAAAAAAACATGTTTTAGTTAATAAAAAAAGCCCCACTTGAATAGGGGCTTTTAATTATAAATCAAGTTATTACTTAAATAAATTTCCTTCTTGCTGCGCGGATAGCTTTTCTAATTTGCACAGGGTTTGAACCGTTGCCACTTCTTCTGCTAATTAAAGCTCTTGAAGGAATAAGGACGCTATAAATCTCATCTGTTATTTTTGGCTCGATTTTTTGCAGTTCTTTGATCTCAAGTAGGGATAACTTCTTGCCTTTCTCAATCGCGTATTCGATGATTTTACGAGAAGTATCTTGTGCTTTAGTTAAATTACATCCTGCATTCTGTACTAACCAATCTACCAAATCAATCGCTGTTGAGAAGCTATGGCTTGCTGCTTCCTTCATCTTTTTACGGTTGGTTGTAAAGTCTGCAACGATTGCTGCCATGGTATTCGCACAGTTCAAAATAGTGTCGTAACTATCTACTACTGGTTCAGTGATTTCTCTGTAATCATTCGAATATTCTAAAGGAAGGGCTTTGGTAACAGTTAAAACAGCCATCAACGCACCAAACACACGACCAGATTTTGCACGTATCATTTCTAATGCTTCAGGATCTCTTCTGTAAGGCGTGATATTGTTTTGAGTCACAAAGGCATTCGAGAATTCGATATAATCACTTTCTGAACTATGCCAACGCACCAACTCTTCAGCAAGCCTTGAAAGGTTTGTTGCAACAGAAGCCGCAACTGATAAAAACTCAACTGCAAAGTCTCTTGAGCAAATTGCGTCAACTGAGTTGTTGCAAGACTTAGAAAATCCAAGAATTCTAGCGACCATATCGCGATTAACATTGAATGATGCGCCAGCAATTTCTCCAGACGCATAAGGTGAATCATTCATACGTTCTCTTGCATCTGCAATCCTTGCTCTATCGCGACCGAACATATTTACGTAGGCCATTAAGTGCTGACCTAATGATGCAGGTTGAGCAAGTTGAGAGTGAAGATTCCCAGGGAATATTGCTTTTACATTTTCCTCAGCCTTGTCAATTAGTGCTGCTTGTAAATTTTGTACTGATGCATCTAAAGAATTATACGCATCTCTAACCCATAATCTTAAATCTCCAGCTAGTTGATTGCCTTCAGCGCGTGCTGTGTTTAGAGTGTCAACTAATTTAGGCGCTGTTTCTTTGATTTTTGCTTCAATTGTTTGGTAAATATCTTTTGAAGATTCGTTGAAGACGAATTTGCCATCAATAATATCTTTCTTCATTTTATCAAGAGCGGTTGTCAGTGATTCTGCTTCAGATCCGCTAATTATATTTCTTTTAGAATGCATTCTAAGTTGAGCTTTGATTGACTCAATAGCTACTGCGTAAAGTCTTTTATCGAACAAGATTGTTGAATTGATTTTTTGAGTAAGTTCATTTGCGCCATTAGCAAAATGACCACCCCATAGAGGGCTTGAGAAGCCCTCTACTTTAGCAATCGTAGATGAGAGATTGTCATTGCTGCTTAGTAAGTTATCTCCTGTGTGATCAAGATTCGCAATCTTTTTTATTGCCATAATTCTATTACCAATTAGATTGAATGTTAAAATTTTGTTAAACTATATATAATATTATCTCAAATAACAAGATGCAATTTTTCACATTATACAGGGTTTCTATTTTCTTTTTTGTTCTTACGGCATCTTTATCCCAAGTATTTTTTAAAAACATTGCTTTTGCACAGCCTTCGATTTTGCAAATTGATAAAACAACAAAGCCAGCGAACGAACTTGTAGATCAAATTTTTTCCACTTTGTATGAAGATCCTGCCTTAGAACCGAATATTGAATTTTATGACTACAACGATCTTTCTTTAAATCTCAAGGACTTCCGCAACAATTTTGTCGTGCTATATTTCTGGGCAACATGGTGTAACACGTGCGCTCAAGAAATGCAAAGCATGACAAAGATGGTTGAGCAACTTGAGTTTCAAGACGTTAAGGATGTTGTTATTCTTCCGATATCAATTGATTTTAAAACCAACCAGCAAATCTCCGAATTTTATAAGAAAAACAAACTACTCAAACTTCGAATGTTCAAAGATAACAATAAACAACTTATGTCTTCGTTAAGTGTTACATCGCTACCTACAACATTTTTGATTAATAAGGATGGCTATATAATTCAAGGTTTTGAGCAGTCTATTAATTGGAATGATAAGTATTTGATTAAAAAGCTCTTAGAAATTAAAGGGCCATACGTTCCCACGGCTCCAATTGTGAACGTAATTCAAAATGCCAACGAGTCCAAAAAAGAGGGTGACACGACTGCACAAAGTAATATAATTCCTGAAGTACAAAAAAAGAAAACACCAACAATAATTAATTAATATGACAAATAAACCATCTGTTTCAATCAAAAAACTCCCAAATTTAGGAGAACTTCCTTTGCCGTCTTATGCAACTATTGATAGTGCAGGCATGGATCTAACTGCGGCAATTGATGCGGATGTGGTGCTTAAACCTTTTGAGAGGAAGGCGATTCCAACAGGTATTGCAATTGGTCTTCCTGAAGGATATGAAGCGCAAGTTCGTCCTCGTTCAGGCTTAGCGTTGAAAAGCGGCATCACAGTTGCAAATGCTCCTGGTACAATTGATGCAGATTACAGAGGAGAAGTTTGTGCAATCCTAATTAATTTAAGTGATCAGGATTTCGTAATTTCTCGAGGGATGCGTATTGCGCAGATGATCGTTGCGCCATATTCTAGAGTATCGTGGAATATCGTTAGCGAACTTTCTGAAACAGCTAGGGGTGCTGGTGGTTTTGGTTCTACAGGAATTAAGCAAGCAGCTAACTCTTAGTTTCTAAATACTGTTACATTACTAACTTACGCATGGGGGGATATGGCGTATTTTAAGATTAACACTCAGAACGTGCATTTTAGTTTCATAGCTCAGCTTCATAATGGGACGCAAATTCATTTTGGTTTTTCTCCAAGAGGCGGCTCTGCAGGGCAAGAAAAATATAATGAAGTTCTTAAAGTACTTACTCATAATATTGGACACACAGGAACTCTCGGGTTTTTAGGAGCTATGATAACTTTGAACATAGGTTTTACATATAAATTTCCTATGATAGGTATGGCCACTTCAGCTCTTTTCTTAAATGAAGTTAATAAGTTTATTACTAGTAGAGATGGTAAAGGGGTTGTGCATCACGAATCGAAAGTTTTAGATTATGAGCATGATGCATACAGTCTCACACTATCACTAGAACAGGAAGAAATATTGTTAAGTTTTATCAACCACCGTACAAATAATTGCCCAAAATATGAAGTCTATCAATATAATTGTGCTTCATTTGTTCGAGAAGCTTTTTGCGAAGTTTATCCCACTGACTGTGAGTCTTTTAAAGGCATTGTATTCAACCAAATTTATGAGAATCCAACTATAAGTAACTTGGTAGCTGCAGCTTTTCTTAATGCTATAGGGGCTTTGGATTAATGCTCGGTAAATTTAATGCTTATAGAATTTTCAGAGACTTTGATATTGCAAGTGCCTCCAATAGGAAAAGTAAACATTGGCATTGTGTGACCAAAATCAACATTCGCAATAACCGGAATATTTTTCAATTCTTGTTTTGATTTTATAATTAGCTTTAACTTCTCTAAAGTCATGCCATATTTATTTTCAAATCTCCCAATCACTAAAGCTTTAATACCTTCAAAATTTGGTTGATGGATTAAAGATTGCAAGTCCCGATCAAACTCAAATACGCAACAATCTCCAGCGATAGCATCAGCCTCAATAAATAGAATTTTACCACCTAGAGATGGCATGTATTCAGTACCATGCAATAACTGGAGCGTGCATAAATTCCCACCAATTATAGTGCCAGTAGCTTCACCAGCATTAATCACAATATGACCTTTATTTTTATGGAATACTCGGTTTGTTTGGTCTTTAAACCACTCGTCATCAGACCATGAATCGGATGCTTTTATCTCAATTGGCTTGTCGTCAAAGAATATTTGACTGAAGTAGTTAGCACAATATTCAAAGCCTTCTTTCATAGCAAAGGAGCTGAAGCTAGGTCCTGAATAAGTGACAAGTCCGCTCTTATGATAAATTGCATTTTGTAGTGCCGTAATATCAGAATAGCCGCAAAAGATTTTTGGATTTTGTTTTATTAAATCATAATCGATATATTTTAATAGCTGGTTGGAGCTAAAACCTCCAATCACGGCCATAATAGCTTTTACGTTTTTGTCCAGGAAGGCTGCATGCAAGTCTTCTATTCTAGAATTTATACTCGAACTACCGAATGAATCTCTTTCATTTACATTTTTTCCAAATGACACTTTTAAACTCAGTTTCGATATGGCTTTAATTGATCTCTTAATATTTCCTTCTGAAACAATCTTTAAGCTGGAGGCGGGGGCGATAATTCTTACCTCATCACCTTTTACCAATTTACTTGGGAATATTGTCACATGGCCTCACTCAATTCAGGAAAATATTTGAAAACTTGAGGGGATGTTTTTCCCTGCTTTTCTAATTTATAAAGCTCAGTATATTTTTTTACACGCTCTAAGTATACTTCTGGTTTTCTCATTAGAGGGTCATTTTTATGAAGCTCGTATATCGTTTTAAAGGCTTCTGCCCATGTGCCATAGGTGGCTTGCGAACATAAGCCATCAGAACCATATTTCTGACGATAATTAAGTAAAGTTTGAGAGAGGTGAATAAAGCCATGCTCATCTAACATTGCTAGCTGCATAATGTATTCTAGATCTTCAATTGCGATACCAGTGGTCCATTTTGCTTTGTTGATAAACGGCTCACGTTTATGAAAAATCCCAGTGTAACTTTTTACATTCCAGTCATAAAAATCTTGTAATGTAATCACATCTTTTTGTGTATCTTGATCTATTTTAAAATGAGTGGTTATCGAGTCAGCATTTAAAAACTCTATGCTTCTGTTATGATTATAAACGCCCCATGTTTTGTCTTTATTTCTTTCAAGTAATCTATGAATGGCAGAGAGGGCATTAGGATATAATTCATCATCACTATCAAGGTATAGGATAATATCGCCTTTAGATGAACTAAGTCCATTATTTCTAGCAGCAGCAGTTTTTTGGTTCTGCTGATAGATATATTTGATTCGGTGGTCATCTTGAAATTCAGCCATTAATTTTGTGGTGTCATCTGTCGATCCATCATCAACAATAATAAGTTCCCAGTTGGTAAAGGTCTGATTCTTTATTGAAAGAATTGCCCTCCAAAGAACATATGCCCTATTGAATGTCGGTATGATGATAGAAAATGTTGGGTTGTTCATATTATTAGCTATGCTGTTGAATACAAATAGTATTTTTGCTTATCTCCTTTTTAAAGGTGTCTGAGCAAGTATTCCAATTAATTATGTCAACCTTATAGGGTAGATCCGATTCTTCGAAATCTGCATCTAAGTGATCTCGAATATTATATGGAATGTCAGCCGTGAAATATAAATCAAGGTCAGATAATTTTTTAGGCTTGCCGTTCACTCTTGAGCCAAATGCATAAAAAGAATATGGATATTTTTTTAATATATCCTGTACGATCTTCAGGTGCTTCTCATCAATTATAAGCATGTTATTTATCAAGGGTTTTTAAAAGTTTGGTAAGTTCTGTTGAGAATGATGGAAATACAGAAATTACCGCTTGTGCTTCTTCTTCTTCGTAAGTATGAACAGTAAGATTTCTTTTTTTCAAAAACTCAAACCACATCTCTGGATCGTCAATCAGTTGTTCTAATGCTGCCATTCTTAAAACTTCCCTTGGAGAATTCGCAATACTACCACGAGCTTCTAAATGTCTTTTTAAAATCTTCCAAGAAAGTTCAAAGCAGTATTCAAAAGCTTGAATAGCACCAGCTCTATCCTGTTCTGTTTTTAAATTCTTTCTGAATTCTTCAAACTTTGAGAAAGCTTTAATAAGAGGATCTATATTAATTTTATTAATAGTCATAATATATTTTGTAGAATGATTAATCAAATCTACACTAATTCATTTCAATTTTCCAACTCTGTATTGCTTCAACTGCTCTTTGTGAAAAAACTTCTTTGCGGTTGTGAATTTTTTTGGCGCTGGCTAAGGGTGGAAAAAGACCATAATTTATGTTCATGGGTTGGAATGTATCTACATTAGCTTCGCCAGTGATATGTGATAACAATGAACCTAGAGCTGATTCTCGAGGCGGCATAATGAAATTTTTTTGTTGTGCCTCATAAGCTGTAAACATTCCTGCCAGTAAGCCGCAAGCTGCGCTTTCTAAATATCCTTCAACACCGGTGATTTGCCCTGCAAATCGTAAATTAGGTTTTGATTTTAAACGCAACTGGTTATCTAAAAGTATAGGACTTTTTATGAATGTGTTTCTATGAAGTCCGCCAAGTCTTGCGAATTCTGCATTTTCAAGGCCAGGAATTAATTTGAGAATTTTTTGCTGATCCCCGTACTTGATCTTTGTCTGAAAGCCAACGATGTTGTAGAGCGTTCCAAGTTTATTGTCTTGGCGGAGTTGGACTACTGCATAAGGTTTTTCGTTTGAATTAGGATTAGTTAATCCTACAGGCTTCATTGGTCCAAATCGTAAAGTTTCTTTTCCTCTAGATGCCATTACTTCTATCGGTAAACACCCATCAAAGTACGGAGTGTTTTTCTCCCATTCTTTAAAGTCAGTTTTTTCAGATGCCAGTAGCGCATCAATAAATGCGTAGTATTCCTCCTGTGAGAATGGGCAGTTGATGTAATCTTTACCATCGCCCTTATCGTAACGCGACTGAAACCATGCCTTAGAAAAGTCTATAGAATCTTTATAAACGATTGGGGCTATAGCATCAAAAAAAGCCAAATATTCTTCGCCTGTTTCTTTGAGAATTGCTTTTGACAATGGGTCAGATGTTAAAGGGCCGCTCGCCACAATTGTTAAATCATCAGTGAAGCTCGAGATTTCTTCTCTCTTGATTTCAATGAGAGGGTGTGATTCCAAATTCTGTTGTACCAAAGCCGAAAAGCCATGGCGGTCTACTGCTAGCGCGCTTCCCGCTGGAATTCTACTTTTATCGGCACAGTGCATTATTAATGAATCCAACTCACGCATTTCATGATGTAGTAGGCCTACAGCATTTGTGATGTCGTCAGAACGAAAAGAATTGGAACAAACTAACTCTGCAAGATGATCTGTTACATGCGCCTCAGTTTTTCTAACGCCGCGCATTTCAAATAGGGTAACTTTTACTCCACGTTTGGCTAACTGCCAAGCAGCCTCACTGCCGGCAAGTCCACCGCCGATAATTGTCACCCTAACTGTTGACATATTAGTTGATTACTTTTTGCCTTTTGCAGGTGCGGCAGCAGGTGCAGCTTTTGCTCCAGCTGCTGGTGCTGCAGTAGTTTCTGTAGTTGCAGCAACAGCAGGCTGATCAGATTCTTCAGTACGTCCTGTAATTGATACAACTGTAAAGTCTGCTTTATCAACAGGCTTAACTCCTTCAGGGAGTTTAATTTTGCTGATGTGTAAATTGTGTCCGATCTCTAATGTCGATACATCCACTTCAATATGGTGTGGGATGCTAGAAGGATGGCATTCAAACATAACTGTTCTATGTACTATATTAACAACGCCACCACGTTTAACGCCTGGAGATTTTTCTTCTCCAACAACCTTGATTGTAACGCCAACTTTAACAAGTGTGTCTTTGCCTATTCTTAGGAAGTCTATATGCTCAGGCATATCTGTAACAGGGTGTAACTGGATTTCCTTAGGAAGAGTCGTGATGGTTTTACCGCCAACAACAATCTCAACCAACCTTGTTCTGAATCCGCCTTTTTTAATTTCTGCATCTAATTTATTGGCGTGAAGATTAAACATTAATTGTCCTTCCTTGCCACCATACATGATGCATGGAACTAGGCCTGCTCTTCTAGCAGCGCGTGCCGAACCTTTGCCAGCCGCCTCTTTAATATTAGCTTCAAATCTTAATGTCTCTGTCATTGCCATAACCTTTTAAATTCTATTTATTCAAACAGACTAGATACAGATTGCTCTGTGGCTATTCTATTTATTGCTTCAGCGAAAATCGGTGCGATAGATATCACTTTTATCTTGCTACTACCTGCCAATTTCTTCTCATTGGAAATTGTATCGGTAATGTAAAGCTCAGAAAGATCTGAACTTTCAACCCTTTCAACTGCACTTGATGTTAATACGCCATGCGTAATAAATGCACGCACACTTTTGGCTCCGTTCTCCATTAATGCTTTTGCTGCGTTACATAGAGTGCCCGCAGAATCTACTATATCATCGATTATAATGCAATCTTTTTTATCAACATTCCCAATGATATTCATCACTTCTGATACCCCTGGTTTCTCTCTTCGTTTGTCTACTATGGCCAAATCGGCGTTTAGACGCTTTGCTAGAGCCCTAGCCCTTACTAAGCCTCCTATGTCTGGAGATACTACCAAGAATTGCTTGCCTCCCAAGTTTTCCTTAATAAAATCATCAAAAACTGGGGTGGAAAAGAGGTTATCTACTGGAATATTAAAGAATCCTTGGAGCTGGCCAGAATGGAGGTCCATAGTTAAAACCCTGTTAGCCCCTGCAGAGGTTAATATATCGGCTACAAGCTTAGCAGAAATTGGGGTTCTGGAATATGGTTTGCGATCCTGTCTGGCGTAGCCATAATATGGTATTACGGCTGTAATACGCTTTATTGAGGCTCTTTTTAGAGCGTCCAGCATTATAAGTAGCTCCATTATGTGGTCATTAGCAGGTGCTGAAGTTGGTTGAATGATAAAAATATCTTCACCTCGCACAGATTCATCTATTTCTACAAAAGTTTCATTGTCCGAAAACTTCTGAACTTTAATATTTGTGAGTGGGATTTTAAGGATTTTAGAAATCTTTTGGGCGAGGATAGGATGGCTTGTTCCAGCAATCAGTTTCATAATGGTTCCAAACAGTTAGTTTGGAATTACATCTAATATCATTTAGATGAAAAAAGCAATATTATACCCAGAAAATAAATATATGACTTGTATGGATATTTTTAAAACAAAATGTAGAGTTCATACTCATTGATAACTATTGTGTAATCTATAATCTAGCACCTAGCTGACTTAGAACTCTGCCAGCTGTATATGCTCCTATTTCGCCGCATTCTTTTAGACTTTTGCCGTGGGTGAATCCGTACAAAAAGCCGGCTGCAAATGCATCGCCCGCACCAGTGGCATCTTTTAACTTTTTAACTCTAGGTGGAGAAATATGAATCACATTGTCTTTAAGTACAATTACTGCTCCTTTTTTTCCTAAGGTAATAACAGAGACAGACTTGTATTTTTGAAGTTCTTTAATAACTTTTGAAATATCGTTTTGTGCAAACAGCGCTTTGTACTCACCATCATTGCCGAATAAAATATCTATATCACTCATCAGTTGTAATAGATCTTCACGATTCTTTTTTACAACAAATTCAGCTGAAAGAGTAAAGGCGTTTAGTCCTCCATGTTCATGCATTTTTTTAAATGAAGTTTTAACAACATCAGTCATTTCTGCGTTGTCCCATAAGAAAGCTTCGGTGAATAAAATTTTATATTCCTCCAATGCATCATAATTAATATCGTCATGCGTAATATTGTCAGCTGAGCCTATGTAAGTAAACATTGTTCGGTCTGCATCTGGGGTGATAAATATATAGCTTTTACCACTAGGCTCATCAAGGTTCTTAGGTTGATTCAGATGTTCTACATTTATATTTCGCAAACTATGGTTGAATTGGTGTCCAACCTCGTCGTTAGATACTGTACCCAAAAATCCTGATTTCCCTCCAAGCGCAGAAATATTGGCAACCGAGTTGGCAGCAGCTCCACCAGCAGAAACTTTGGTTGGTTTTAGAGACTGCATCTTTGTTGCAACGTCTTCATTAATTAGAGTCATCAAGCCTTTCTTGAGATTGAAGGGCTCTAAATGCGCCGCAAGCTCTTGATCAGTACACTCAAAAATAGAATCATAAATCGCATTCCCGATGGCTATTACATCTCTTTTTTTTTAAACTGACCAGCACTCAGTCTTCTAGGGTCATCTTTAAGAATTACGTAGTTCACAACTTTTTTCACACCTTTGACTGAGCTTGCAATTTTAAGAGCTTTATCTAACTCGGCTTGGTTTTGGGCTACGCCAATTAGATAGACTACGGAATTGTTTGCATCGACAGTATAGTTTACAGACCTAAGATCTTTTTCTAGAAGAAGTTTGCTTCTGATGGTATTAGCAATGAAAGAATCTTTTGTATAATCTTTTAAATCTTTTGGGGAAGTGACAATTTCATTTAGAACTTCTTTAACGCCACGAACCGCCCAAGCCATTTTAACGGCTTCGTCAGCAAACTTTTGATCTGTTACACTGCCAGTTAGCAAGACCCTGCCTTCGTGTGCAGTGACGCTAATTCTGCCAAGCATTTCATTGAAGTCTTTTTGTATAAAATCTTCTTTGATTTTGAGAACAATTACTGCATCGTCCATTGTGTCGCCAGTACTTCTTTCATCAGCCAGTGTAGTCCCAACTACTGCGGATGAAGCTGCCACAATTGGGGCGCAACCAGTTATAATTGGAATTAGAGAAAGTGCGGTGATTTTTTTTAAGTATGCTTTCATAAACTCGATACCTCTACTCATCTATTAATGTCTTTTTAGCAATTATTATTTTTTGTGCAAGATATTTTGATCCGCCTACATCAGGATGATTTTTTTTCATAAGAGTATTAAAGGCAGTTGTAATATCTTCTTTCGTTGCTAAATCATGTACTCCTAAGATTTCTTTTGCTTCTTCTTTTGACATGTATGAGCTATCCTTTCGCATATTTTTTGCAAAGAAAGCAAATATCAAAATAAAGAAAATAAGGCTGAATAAAATATATATCATTAGCGTGACCTACTCCTAGCTATATAAACATAAATTAAACATATGAGTGCAATTATTAGTGAAATTTGCAAATTCTCACTTGTACTATGTATTAAAAAAGTGCATGTGGCAATTAATGCCAAGCCAGATAGAGCTTTTAATTTTATCGTAGTAAAGGATTTAAAACCACAGAAGAAAATGGTTGTATATAGTAAAAGATAATTGAGACTTGCGATCTCTGCTAAGGCATCGTCTTCAAGATTGCTAATGAACATTAATGATCCTAAGAGAGCGTAAACAATAAACTGAGCCGCAATACCGCCTATGGGTATGTGGGTAGAGTTATTTATTCTGCCGAAAATTGATGGTAATACGTGGTCTTTTGATAATGCATAAATTAATCTAGAAGTTCCCATAACCCATGCGTTGCTACCCAAGAATAATAAGAATATAGCAATACATGCACCTACTGTACCAGCACTAGTCCCAAAGGATTGGCTTAGCAAAGCTGACATAATAGTAACACGCTCATCAATTTGATCTGGGGTCATGACTAAAATTACAGTGACAACCAGCGCTAGATAGAACAGCGCTATCAGTGTTAGAGCAATTCTAATTGCTCTGCGATAGGTTTTGCTTGGGTCTTTTACCTCTTCAGCCATTGCAACTACATTTTCCCAACCTGTCACTGAATAGAAGCACAACACTGAAGCTGCTAAAATAGAGCTATATCCATTTGGGATAAAAGGGTCAAGATTCTGTATGTTGAAGCTAGGAACAGAGCCCACAACAACAATTGAAACTATTCCAATTAGTAGAAAAACACATAGAGTTTGTAGGTTACTAGAGAGTCCAATGTTAGCCATGTTAAATAAACAAGAAAGACCCATAACCGCTAGGGCAACTAAATATATATAAGGTTGAACTGAAATAGAAAACAATTCGCATATGTAGCCTGCTGAGGTATAGCCCAAAAGAAAATTCCCAACCATTGCGGAGAAGACTAAGAATAATGCCATTGATCTGCCAAACTTTAAAGTTGTAGAATCTTCAATGAATTTTTGTATTGTGCCGCTGACTTGATATCTTTGTGATATGTGAGCAAAAATCATTGCAAATGGATATGCTAAGAGCAAGGCAATTAACCATGAGGCAATGGAAGCAGGTCCTGCGATACGTGCAGCTAATATCGGAACGATGAAAATACCAGCTCCAACAACTGTTGAAAAATAGTATGCTACAAGATTTAGTGTAGTGATTTCTCGCGAAAGCTTACTTTTGCTCATTAAGATCGCCATTTAATAATTGTTTAAACCATGATATGTTTAACATATTAGCTAGGAAATGCATATCGTTTTATGAAGGATAAATTTGAGCAGTTAAAGTTCAGGTCCAAAGACCTAATAGATGGGGTGACGGAAAAGTCGAAAGATATCGCCCCCAGCTTTTGGGCTCTCAAAAAAGCATATCGAGTTGTAATTGTTATACTTTTGGTGATTACGCTATGGATGTTATCTGGGATATTTCACAGCAAACCCAAGAGTAGTAATGGTGAAAATGCGCAAGTGATGGTTAAAGTTTTTAACTCTCAAGCTTCTGAAAGACAAAAAGTACTCTTACTTAATGCAGTTACTAAAGCTTCAAAAGAAATTACTATTAAGGCTGAAACAGAGGGTGTTGTAACGGAGATACCTGTGGTTGAGGGGCAGTTTCTAAAGAAGGGTGATGTAATAGCAAAATTAGATGAAAGAAATCATCAAAAGCAACTTGAGCAAGCCGAAGCTGAGTACAACAGACAATTCTTAAGTTATAAAGCGACTAAGGCAACTTTTGATCAAAAATTAAGTTCCCCAATTTCACTTGCAGAAGCCATCGCTAGATTGAAAGCTGCCGAAGCACAATTAAAACTAGTAAAGGATGAGATTGATAAAACTGTTTCAAATGCTCCAACAGATGGTTTTGTTGATACTATTTTCGTTGAAGAAGGTGATTTTGCAGCGGTTATGCAGAGCAGCAAAATAGCAACGTTTTTGGTTTTAAATCCAATTGAAGTTATAGCTCATATTCCTGAGCGAAATGTTCATGAAGCCCAAGCAACTAAAGAAGCTGTCATTATACTATCTGGTGGTAAAGAAGTTGTAGGAAGCGTCAATTTTATTAGTAAAGCAGCAGATGAAAATACTAGGACATATAAACTACAAGTAAGTATGCCTAATGATGATTATAAAATTCTCAGTGGGCAGACTGTGAAGATAAGAATACTGCTAGATAAAGTGCTTTCCCATCATATACCTAGGTCTGCATTGTTATTAGATATCAAGGGAGATATTTCAGTTAAGACTGTTGATGCTGATGATAAAGTGAAGAGCATTAAAGTAGAAATTATAGATGAGGATAATGACGGATTTTGGGTTGCTGGCTTGCCAGAAAGTGTAAAGATTATTACACTCGGTCAACAATATGTTGTTGAAGAAGAAAAAGTAAAGGTTAATGACAAAGTCTCATAGAGCCAAGTTCTATAATATCAGCTTTGCTGAAGATTTTTTAGCTGTGCTTTCTAATCATTTGTTAGATGAAGGCTTTGATTATAACGATCTTGTAGTATTGCCAACCCAAAGAGCTTGCAGAAAGCTGGAAAGATATTTCTTTGATAATCGAAAAGAGAATTTGTTTACTCTACCACAGTTGACGACTTTTGCTGATTTAGTAAAGAATCCATATTTGATTTTAGAGTCATGTACGGATTTGGATATAAATCCCGTCTCAGTTGTTTCGAGCCACTCCTTATACTTTATTATTAGTAAAATTTTGAAAGAGCTGGGGCTAGCAAATTCTTTAGTTAATGATGTAATAAGTTTTGCAAATAAATTTTATACATTTGCAGATGATGCAAATAAGCTATCGGAATCAGTTGAGAAAAAACTTCTGCTCGCTCTAGAGGCAGAGTTGAAGAATCGTGAATTGGTTCTTGAGACTCAGGCTAGAAAAATAATGTCTGCCAGAATTTCTAATGCCTTAGAGATTTCAAATCAAAAAATTCATCTGATCTGTCCCGTAGAAAAAATACCTTATACACGTCAGATGATTAAAAAATTTGGTAAGCTTCAAAATACTTCCATATATTTTCAAGGACTAGATCAGGAGCTGAGTACAGAAATTTGGCAAGGGTTGGATGAGTCACACCCACAGGTGGCATTTAAAGATCTGTTAGAAGATTTGGAATTAGATAGAAAAGACATTGTGAATATAAATCCAGTACAGAATTCGGCACTTGTGCGCGAACTTTTTGCTCCAAATAATCAGATTCATTTATGGAGAGAAAAAGACATATCTATCAATTCAGTCACAGCGATAACTTGCGAGAGTGAGCACCAAGAAATTACTATTATATCTTATATTATTAGAGAATATATAGATAAAGATTGCAGATCTATAGGTGTCATTTCAGATGACAAATTCTTCAATAAAAAACTGAAGAAACAGTTGTATCAGTGGAATATCGCTGCAAATGATACAACCGCTGAAAGCTTAGTAGATTCATTATCAGCAAATGTTTTTTTACTATACGCAGAGTTGTTGATTGAGCCAAGTCCAATCAAATACTTAGAGGTCTTAAAACATCCTCTTTCGATACTTAAATCTAATGATTGGTTTGCCCTAGAATCTAAATATTTAAGGAAGCCGCAGGCCAATTTTGATTCAGTTGCAGATTTTCCAGAAATTCAAGAATGGGTACAAGATCTAAAATCTTTGACAGGGAAAAGCTTTGATGAGAAGTTAAAGAGTCTATTAGCGCTTGTTTGTAAGTACTCAAATTTAGAAATAGATTTTATTGAATTTGTTCAGTCGTTGCAAAATGCTTCAGAAAATAATTTTATCAGTGATGAAGATTTTTTAAGGACTCTAACAAATTTAATTGCCATGCAAAGAGTTCCGTCTGAAGAAGTTCTTTCAGATGTTGTGACGATTACATCTTTTTTGGAAGCTAGATTGTTGAACTTTGATTTAGTAATCATACCGCAGCTTAACCATCCATTTCCTGTAAAAAATTCATCACGTTTTTATATTAGTCAAAGTGAGGAGAAGGCTTTGGGATTGCCTTCTGAGGTATCTGTGATGGGAAATGTTCATTTTGATATGTCATCTCATATCCACAAAAAATGTTTCTTAATGCGTTCTGAAAAGCTAGCTGGTGAAACAAAAATACCGGCACAAATATTTGAAAAGTTTTTGACGCTATCAAGAGTAAAATCCCAGCACTTTGAGGTAGAAAAGTACTTTCAATGGTACTCGGCAATTCATTTAGATAACAAAACTTTACCTGCTTCACAACCAATGCCAACCCCCAAACGTAGGCCAGATAGTATATCTGTTTCTGGTATTGAGAAGTTGATGGAAAACCCCTATGGGTACTATGCTCGCTATATCTTGGGCTTGAAAAAATTAGAAGATCTAGACCCATTATTGTCGAATAGAGAATTCGGAACAGCGATACATAGTACAATTAATATTGCCGACTACGATGTATCAAAAGAAAATTTTATCAGTCACTTCAAAACTGAATTTGTAAAGGAATTGGGTAGTTTTGCTAATTCAATTATAGCAAAAAATTTTTGGTTACCGCGCGTGGATAAAATTGCTTCATGGATATGGGAATATGAAACAGAGAATTTGGCTCAAATTAAAGAAATTAGTAAGGAATATAAGCTGAGGTATAAATTTGCTGATGTAATGGTAAGTGCTATTGCTGATCGAATTGAGATTTTAAATAATGGCGCAATAAAGATTATTGATTACAAGACGGGCAATGCTCCAGCCAAAAGTGATGTTGAGACTGGGATTTTTCCACAGCTACCGATAGAAGGTTTGATTATCTCAAAAATGCAGCGTATTGGACAAATAACTGGGGAATATCACGAGCTAAAAGCAAAGAAAGATAATGCATGTATTAAATATATAGATCTAGATTTAGGAGTTTGTGAAGCAGAGTTATTGCAGTTGATTGGAAAATTTCTAGTTGGTGAAGATGCTTTTTTTGCAACACAAAAAGAGGAGCTTTCTCTTTCTAAAACTAGAGATTATTTTCACTTGTCGCGAATTAAAGAATGGTTGGATTAATATATTTAGTTGATCTAACGAATTTATCATGGTTTCATTTTAATAGTTTTTAAATTCTTGCTTAAAAGCATGAAAGCAAAATTATTATTTTTAAGTTTTTTATTTGGCTCGTATGTTGTTAATGCTTCTGCCCAAACAACAGTGACATTTGGTGGTCAGATTGATACGCAATTGGGCGTTAGAGATCAAAGTAAGAATTATGGATTTATTCACCCACAAGCGCCGAGTTCGGCTAGTACTTTTAGAAGCCGTCTTCACCAGTACGGAATTGTTAATGATACAAGGATCAAAGTGGCTTTTGATACTGAAATGGAAGAAGGTGCTGAGCTTGGAGCAGTGGTAATATTAAATGCAGACACCTCTCAAACTAAATTCAATAATGCAAACTATAATAAACCAGGTTTTACCACCTATGCTTTTATGGAAAGTAATGTTGGTAGGTTGGAAGGCGGTAATACGTCAGGAGTATATAAAAGTCTCAAGGTTTCTGGTGCTAATGTAGCACGTGCAACTGGGGGGATAGATGGAGATGTAAAATATTGGTGGAATCCGTATATATACCATGACGGTACAGATATAAAAAAAGGTGGCGTTAACTCAGCTACCAATTCACCTCCAAGATTAGTTGAGAAAAATTTTATTCAATCACCAAACCTCCCATCAAATTATGATGAAGGCGGTGAAGCGAATGCAGCGAAAGTCAATTATATCTCACCAGATGTTGAAGGATTTAGACTTGGTTTTAGTTATATTCACGATATTGCTCAATTTGGTTCAGCAAGTAGAGCTCAAAAGGTGATATTAAGAACACTTGATGAGGTAAGTAGAACTAACGTTGCAACATTGAGCGCAAAGGATGTGGATACATCATCGCAAAATTTCAAAGAAATATATAGTGGGGTTCTTAAGTTTGATCAAAAATTTGATCAAACTTCTATTATGCTTTCAGCCTCGGGGGAAGTTGGTACAACGAAATACTTTCAGGATCCTCAAAAAAATAGATTCCTAAAAAAACACCCACTTAAAGCATGGGAAGTTGGTGCTGGTGTAGAGGATTCGGGGTTTAAATTGGCAGGTTCTTACGGAAATTGGGGACGTTCTGGGGAGATTAAGACACTTATCAACGACTCCTGTAAAAAATCAGATTATTGGACTCTTGGTGGAAGTTATGAAGAAAATGATACAGGTGTAAGCATAACCTACTTTGGGAGTAGAAAATGTGGTATTGATGCTATAGTAGGTTATGACAATGTCGCTGATACTAACCCTTTCTCAACATACCTGCTTGGAAGTAGAGCATTAAGAAAAGCCAAAGCTCTAGAGATACTATCATTCGGTTTTGACACGAAGCCAGCGCCAGGGTTTATGCCTTATGCTGAGCTATCTTTCTTCCGAATCAACGAAAAAAATACAACGGTGACCACAGCTGAAGCGCCAACTGGAAATGCTTTCTTAAGAAGAGATGCGGCTCACAACAAAAAAAATAATGGCTTTGTGATCATGTCAGGAGTTAAAGTCCAATTCTAGAGGCAAGGTATGGTAAATTCAGTATCAAACATACCACCTGCACAAAGTATGCATAATGTGATTGCTCAAGCTCAGCCTTTGCAAAATAAAGAGGCAATCAATGAAAAGGTTGCAGTAGCCCAGGCTAAAAATCAGAAAAAAGTTAAAGAAGAGAAGGATAAAAAAAACTCTTCGAAGCGAAACAAAACCCAAGACATGGAAGAATCAGAAGAGAAAAAAACAGAGGCGATAGATCATGCTTCTGTCAATTTATCTAATATTTTAATAGCACAGGAAACCGAATCGCAAAAGAAAGTGATCTCATCTGCAAAAGCATCAAGTGCATATAACTATTTTAAGAATTCCTAAGCAGCCCTTTTATTCTTAAATGAAGAGCCAGGTCTGCTTGGTCTATTATTGCCGCCAAAACTTTTACGACGGTCTCCTTCTTGTCTCGGGCGATTATTGCCAAAACTTTTGCGGCGTTCACCACCAAATCCGCCTTCGCGGCGCTCGCCAGTTTTGCTAGACCTATTTTCGCTTGTTGAATTTCCATCACGACGACGTTTATCACCAAATCCTTCTTGGCGTTTTTCTCCATTGAAACGAGCTGGGCGATCTCCGCCAAAACTCTTGCGACGTTCGCCACCGCCAAAACTTCTACGGCGATCTTCACCGCCTTGTTCAGATCTACGCTCTCCATCAAAACGCGGGCGCGCACTACCAAAGCTTTTACGAGATTTATCACCATCTTGTCTTGGACGACGACGTTCGCCACCAAATCCTTCACGGCGATCTTGTCTAAAGTTGCCACGGCTTTCTCCGCTTCTCTCAGATCTACGATCACCACCAAAGTTTTTAGGTTTTTCGCTTCTTTCTACAAAGCCTTTTGTACCTAATAGAGGGCGACGGTTTTCAACATCTTGTTTCGGGCGTTCATCTCTTTGCCCTTCACGACGATCTTGTCTGAAATTACCACGGCCTTCACCGCCTCTTTCAGATCTACGATCACCTCCAAAACTTTTGCGACGTTCACCGCCACCAAAGCTTCTACGGCGTTCACCATCTTGTCTTGGACGACGTTCTTCTCTATTGCCTTCATTTCGTTCTGTCACTGCTTCAGCGGTTTGTTCTGAATTACGAGCTGGGCGAGATGCTTTTTTATCTTTCCAACGGTTGAAACGATCGCCACCTCGACGATTGCGATCTCTTTTCTTCCCTTTGCTGCTACCTTCTTTTGCGCCAGGAATAGATTCAGTTTTCTTTGTTGGATCTAATAAGAATTGGATTGCTCTCCATTTTGCATTATCTGCAGGAGTTAGTAAGCTTAACGCATTTCCTTCTGCTCCAGCGCGTGCTGTTCTACCAATACGGTGAATGTAGTCTTCAGAAGCTTGAGGAATATCATAGTTAATTACGTGCTCGATGTGAGGAATATCTAAACCACGACAAGCCACATCGGTTGCAACTAAAATTCTGTATTTTTCTTTTCTGAAATTACTAATTACGCTATCACGTCTATTTTGTCTTAGGTTGCCGTGAATTGCATCAGTTTCATGTCCATAAGTCTTTAATTTTTCTGCTAGTTTTGCAGCGCCATGTTTTGTTTTTGCGAAAATTATAATTGAACCTTTGCGGGCGTTTAATTCATCAAGTAAACGAGGGAATTTTTCTACTTCAGAAACATATGCATGTTCTTGCTTTATGTTTACAGCGGCAACTGAAGTTTCACCTACAGAAATCCTTACAGGATCAGTTAAATACTTTGCAGCTAGTTTTTGAATATTGCCTGGCATTGTTGCAGAGAACATTAGCGTTTGTCTTTTTGAAGTCAAAAATTTTGCAATTTGATCTAGCTGTACACCGAAACCCATGTCTAACATTCTATCAGTTTCATCGAGTACTAGGAATGTTGTTTTATCTAATTTTAGAGTTGCTCTTTTTAAATGGTCATTCACACGCCCAGGAGTGCCAACAACTAGCCTTGGCTTAGAACGCAATTGGTTGAATTGTTTGAACATCGATTGGCCACCAATTAGCAAAGCCGTTTTAATTTGGCTGCCATTCAACATTAGCTTAAGTGAATCCATAACTTGCACGGCAAGTTCGCGAGTTGGGAGTAAAATCAATGCGCAACTTTCTGGATTGTTAATTAAATTTGCAACCAACGGGATGCCAAAAGCTCCTGTTTTGCCAGTTCCAGTTTGAGCCGATCCTAAAATGTCTTTGCCTTCTAGCGCAACAGGGATTGCCTCGCACTGAATTGGTGTTGGGGTAACAAACCCCATCTCTTCTAGAGATTTTGAGAGTTGTGGAGGTAGATTGATTTCGCTAAATTGCTGCATTTAATTAATTATTTGATTGTTTAAATAGTGATAAAGATTTGAATTGTGACATAAAACTTGTCAAATAGCAAGGTTTATGGGGGGTTTTGCTTTTTTCAATAAGGGTCGGAGGGTTTGTGTTGGGCTAAGTTATTGATATTTATTAATAAATTAAAGGGTTGTGATAGTTTGAATTTAGTTTAATGTTCATGGGGTATTTAATTAATTATCCTGTTTCTAATGTCAAAATACCAAGTTGCTGTGGTTGTTGGAAGCCTGCGTAAAGATTCACTAAATAAGAAGTTGGCAAATGCATTAACTAAAATGGCGCCGTCTGATTTTTCTTTTAAGATGATAGATATTAGCGCCTTACCTCTTTATAACCAAGATGAAGATGGTAGCCCCGCGCCAGCAGTTGTGAAATTCAAGTCTGAAATCAAAGCAGCAAATACGTTAATGTTT
>CAZVFD010000003.1:97352-101528 GCA_964625465.1 uncultured Candidatus Midichloriaceae bacterium
TCCAGGAGTTTTGAAAAACGCACTTGATCACGCATCACGTCCTTACGGGCAAAGCGTGTGGGGTGGAAAACCTGCTGGTGTTATTGGTGTTTCAGTTGGCACAATCGGTACAGCATTATCACAACAGCATTTGCGTAACATTTTAGCATATTTAGATGTTCCGACCATGGGACAACCTGAAGCTTTCATCCATGCCAAAGAAGGGTTTTTTGATGAGCAAGGCAATGTATCAGGCGGTAGTAAAGAATTCGTTCAACGCTGGATGGATGCATATGTGGCTTGGGTGAAGAAGCACGTTTCTTAAGGGTAGTTTGCTAGTGCAAACCATTTTTATCTCAAAGTTGTCGCTTGATCTTTGCCCCCAAACCCCAGATGCTGCGCTCCAACTTTGGTTTCGCTATTGCGAAGCGCGCGCTTTGAAAAGTAAAGGGTTTGTTTATTGGTGATATGAGCAAAATAATTTTCGCAATACACGCCCCCAAAAAATAATTCGCGAAAATTATTTTGGGAATTGTTTAGTTACCATCTTTCCCAAACGCAATATCAACCACACCATTTGGTTCGAACATTCCTTTATAGTGGTTGAAATTTTCTACCTTGCTCTCTTGGCTGGATGTATTGGAAAGTATAGACTCAGCAAATTCCAGGATGTCTATAATAATACGCTCGTGTCTATAATAAGATAATATCGAATGATTTACTTCTGTTTCGCCGTAGCCTTTATAAAAAAGAATTTCTTCTTCTGGTCTATTCCATACATTGCCTACGCCACCACCGATGAACATAAGATCACGTTCTTTTGGTGCCATCATTGGCGCATCCCAGTCAACAAGATAAATATCATCGTCTTTAATCATGACGTTGCCAGCATGAATATCTGTATGACATAACACAAACTGCGCTGAATCATTTTTTAATTTTTGGGCAAGTTCGCCAGCGCGGGTTACCTGTTTCTCAATAGTCTTGGAATTTTTCTTCAATGAATTTATGAAATCTCGTGAAGGAGTATCTGTCGTATCAAATGTATCTAAATTTTTATAAAGCTTAGTGACTGCATCGCGAAATTTTGCAGAATAAGTTTCTTGCAGTAATTGTTTTTGCAGTGAATCGGGAACTTTTATTTCATGTAGCTTTCTTAGCTCCTTGCCAAAAGTTTGCCATTGTTTTTTGGTTAGTGGTTTGCTAAAGCCATCTTGGCCTTCAATGAAGGGATAGACTATAAGAGTGTAAGAATTAGTATGCTGCAAAGATTTCCCATCTAAAGTTTTAATTGGGTAAATTATACTTTGCAGACCTGAATTCTTTAATAATTCTAAAACGTCAATACTTGCACTGGAGTGAGTGCCATTAATAATTTTAACAAAGAAATTTTTATCTTTTGATTCGGCTTTATAAACCAAAGCGTTCGAATCTGCACCCAGAGCGATATTAGATAAAGCATCAGCCTCAATGCCATAGAACTTTGCAAGGTTCTGGATGATGAAATTTTGTATTTTTGGAGTGTTTTCAAGCATGGTGCTAATATAAAGTAGTCATAGTAAGCATATACTAACTAAAGAGTGAGAAGAAGTAGTTAATGTACTCCGCCTTCAATAGCAACATATGCCAAAGCACACGCTAGTATAGATATTATGCCAATTGAAATAATTTTGTGCCACTTCGATTTTGCAAGATGAATGAATACAAAAGAAAATAATATAAATAAAGATGAATACATAATGTGCCCATAATTTATCCAAGGGTGCTCGAAGCTTGCAGCAAAACCAAAAACGCAAAAGCAAAGCAGGGGTAGTAAGCAGATCTGTATAATGAATTTAAAAATAGTAGAGATCATAGATTTGCCTCTAATAATAGACTGGCGATTTTGTCGCTAGGTTTGCCATGAACATGTAATACCTGTTCCGAACAATATTGTTGAACTTATAACGTGAATCAATTTAACTATCATATATTCCATGGTTTTAATTTACCGCTTATGACAACTCAAAGCAACATATTATATCTCATTTATGATGGCGAATGCCCAATATGTAGTCATGCGGCGAAGGTTATCAAAATTCGCCAAGCAGTTGGTAAAATGGAAATTATTAATGCCAGAGAAAACCATCCACTAGTTATTGAGGCCAAAAAGCAAGGCTATGATTTAGATAAAGGTATTGTGATTAAGTATCAGGGTAAATCATATTACGGCAAGGAAGCTATGCATCTGCTTGCTATGCTTGGTAGCCCAGTTGGCGTGCTCAATAAAATAAATGTATTTCTGTTTAAGTCTAAATTCCTCTTAGCAATTTTTTATCCCATCTTCAAATTTATCCGCCGCTGCTTGTTGCTGGTAATTGGTGTAAAGCCAATTAAGCCTGATAACAGCGAACCTATTTTTAAATCCATTTTTGACAGCTGTTGGGATGCGTTACCAAGTGTTCTAAAAAAGCATTACGCCAATAAGGCTTTTTCTGATGATGTGGTGAAGCTGGAGGGAGTGATGGATATTGAGCTTTCGAAACTTACGCGCCTAATGAAGCCACTATTTAGATTAACTGGTGCGCTTGTGCCTTATGAGGGCAAGGATATACCGACTATTGTTTATTCAAAGAGCGAACCTGATTCTAATAACTATGTTCTGGAACGGCATTTTAATATCCCCTACCATAAGCCCTATACCTTCCGTTCAAAGTTTGTGCCGATAAAACGCAATGATGTGGTTGAAATCATAAAGTTTAGAATTGGCTGGAGGTGTCATTATAGCTGGAATGGTGAGAAAGTTATGCTAACCCACAAAGGTTATTATCTGTACATATTCGGTGCATTGATTCCGATTCCGTTGGGCTTATTATTAGGTAAGGTTTATGCTGAAGAAATTGCTCTTGATGAAGATAATTTCAAAATGATGATGGTGATAACTCACCCGCTGTTTGGTAAAACATTTGAATATAAAGGGCAGTTTAGGGTTATATGAACAAAGTTCTAATTCTCGGTGGTTATGGTAATTTCGGCAAGCGCATTTCAACCCAGCTTAGTAAAGCTGGCGTACAGATAGTTATTGTGGGAAGAAATGCTGCCAAAGCTACCAAACTTGCTTCAGAGCTTGGCGCAGAGAGTTTTGTGTTTGATGTGAATCAAGATTTGGCAAAGCGACTCAAAACTCTAAAGCCCAAAGTTGTAATCAATACTTGCGGACCATTTCAAAATGCGGATTATTCGGTTGCTAAAACCTGCATTGAAGCAGGTGTGCATTATATTGATCTTGCTGACGGTAGAGACTTTGTTTGCGGCATTAGCCAGCTTGATGAGCTTGCTAAGCAAAATAATGTTCTAGTGGTAAGCGGCGCAAGCTCCGTCCCTGGATTGTCTTCAGCAGTACTAGAAAATTTTAAAGACGAGTTTTTAGAAATTGACTCACTTAGATACGGCATCAGCCCTGGGCAGAAAGCCGATAGAGGGCTCGCCACAACGCAAGGTATTCTAACGTATCTTGGCAAGAAGCTAAAACCATCTGCGGGCAAAATTCGTTATGGCTGGCAGGATATTTATAGACAGAAATATCCAGAGCTTGGCAAACGCTGGATGGCTAATTGCGATATTCCAGATATGGATTTATTCCCAACAAAATATGGAATCAAATCCATCCAGTTTTCTGCAGGTATGGAAAATACATTTCTACATTTTAGCATTTGGGTGGTTTCTTGGTTAGTTCGCTTTGGTTTGCCAATTAAGCTTGAAAACTACGCCGAGCAGCTTTTAAAGCTTAGTCACTGGTTTGATAGTTTTGGCACAGCGGATGGAGGTATGCATGTCATAATTAGCGGTAAGGATAAATCTGGCAAACCTCATCAGCGCAAATGGTTCATCATTGCAAAAAATGGAGATGGTCCACAGATTCCATGTGTGCCTGCAATCATACTCGCTAAAAAATTAGCATCAGGTTCTTTAAAAGGTACAGGCGCTAAATCCTGTGTAGGGTTGGTTAGTCTTGATGAATACTTAGATGAACTCAAGGATTTTGATATCAAAGTCCTTAATTGGTAACCTCTCTTATGGAAAGGTCAGCTGACATTATTTCTGCCCCAGTTTCCCCAAATCATTGAAACCCACTAAACTAGCCGATTTCGAGCCGGAGAATGAGATTGTAAATCAAATTGAACTAAAAGAGATGGTGGAGATAATCGGATTCGAACC
>CAZVFD010000004.1:0-29406 GCA_964625465.1 uncultured Candidatus Midichloriaceae bacterium
TTCCTAGTGTTTTAAAAGTTTTCATCATAATATATTTTATTAATTAAAATTTAGACGCGCATTGTAACAAATCCTTAATAATCCTTGCAAGAAGAGTTTTGTTAAGATTTTAGGCGACGTCAAGATGTTCGCTAACACATTGATTTGACGGTGATATAAGCTGATAAATGAAAGGAGTTATGCAAGATTTTAAACTATTCGTAAAAAAATGGTAGCGGAGGAGGGATTTGAACCCCCGACACATGGATTATGATTCCACCGCTCTAACCAACTGAGCTACTCCGCCATAAATGAGTAAAAGGAATTTACTCAGATTCTTCCTTTTTTGCAAGTTCTTTTGTGGTATGTTCGTCAAATAATATCCGCTGTGCGGCGCCATCAAGGTCGTCATATTGCTTGTTTTTCAAAGCCCAGAAGAAGCCGCCAAGCATCACTAGTACTATCAACAAAGTCACAGGCAGTAAAAATAAATAAGCTTCCATTTATAAAAGGCTATCCTTTTAATTTCTTCATCAGAATGTCATTCAAAGCTGCTGGATTTGCCTTGCCTTGAGTTGCCTTCATAACTTGTCCAACAAAGAATCCAAACAGCTTGTCTTTGCCTGATCTAAATTCAGCAACCTTATCTGCATTCGCTGACAGCACCTCATCAATTGCTTTTTCAATAGCGCCTGTATCGGTCACTTGTTTCAGGCCTTGTTCTTCAACGATCACAGCAGGGGACTTTCCTGTTTCGAACATGATCTCAAAAACCTGCTTTGCAATCTTGCCTGATATTGTATTGTCTTGAATTAAGCCAATTAGTTCAGCGATATTTGTTGCTGTCACTGGTGATTCTTCAATAGTCTTATCGACTTTATTCAATTTTGCAAACAGCTCAACTGTCACCCAGTTTGCCGCAAGTTTGGGATCACATTTTGTTGCAACATCTTCAAAGAATTTCGCAGTCGTTTTTTCCGCTACTATAACGGCTGCATCATACGACGATAGTCCCATTGATGACATGTATCTTTTCTTTTTATCATCAGGAAGTTCTGGTAAATGTTTTTTAATATCATCAACATACTCTTGAGTAAGTTGTAGGGGTAGTAAATCAGGATCTGGAAAATATCTGTAATCATGTGCCTCTTCTTTCGAGCGCATAGATCTTGTTTGCCCGGAATTAGCATCAAATAATCTGGTTTCCTGATCAATCTTGCCCCCGCTTTCTAAAATGTTAACTTGTCTTTGCGCTTCGAAGTCAATTGCGCGCATTAAGTTCTTTACAGAGTTTACGTTTTTAACTTCAGCACGTGTTCCTAATTTTGTATCACCGACTTTTCTTACTGAAACGTTCGCGTCACAGCGCATTGAACCCTTTTCCATGTCGCCATCGCATGTATCTAAGTACCGCAATATAGAGCGCAGCTTTTTCATGTATTCACCTGCCTCCTCACTGCTGCGCATATCTGGTTCGGAAACAATTTCCATTAACGCTACACCCGACCTGTTTAAATCAATAAATGTTTCTGTGGGGCTTTGGTCGTGCATACTTTTACCAGCATCCTGCTCAAGGTGCAGTCTTGTAATCCCCACATCCTTTACGGTGCCATCTGGCATATCTAGTTGAATCATGCCTTTTCCAACTATTGGGTGATGGAACTGTGAAATTTGGTAGCCTTGAGGTAGGTCAGGATAGAAGTAGTTTTTGCGGTCAAAAATCGACATTAAATTAATTTGAGCATTTAGTCCTAGACCTGTTTTGACAGCTTGCTCAACGCAGCGCTCATTCAGTGTTGGGAGCATTCCAGGCATTGCCGCATCAATAAAAGAAACTTGTGTATTTGGTTCAGCTCCAAATTCGGTGGAGCTGCCTGAGAATAGTTTGCTGTTAGAATTTATCTGTGCGTGTACTTCTAGACCGATTACAACTTCCCAATCACCTGTGATGCCTTTAACTATTTGCGCTGCCATAAAATACCTTAGTTTGTCTTGGTACTCTATTTAGCATTTTTTTGGGATTGGGGCAATTGTTTGGTGAAAAATAGCGGACCAATTAGGTGTGAATTCCGAAAAAGTCGAGACCTAAACTACCCAGCAATTATGAAATCATTGGCCACTTCTTCAACTAAGCAGATTTTTTCCTCGACGCAGGCATCAAGTTTTTCTTTAACTTTAGCCATAAATTGCAGTGGGTGCTCGCCATCTGAATGAACTGCTTCATGATGCATCCTTGCCATATCGACGAAATTTTCTAGCCATATACGTTGATAGTTCAACCCTTCCTTAGTTGGAGTTTTATAGTGATGTTCAGGGTGGTACTGCGTTGCAAATCGGATGCCATTCTCATGAGCAAAGCACATTGGTACACCATCTTCAGATATCGCACCCAATTGGATTCCATTACCAAGTTTCCCAGAAACTGCCGCAAAGTTATGTGCAGTATCCCCTTTATACTCAATCTTAGGGAATTCACAGGTTTTTAATGCCTGCTTTTTTTCTGATGCGCTCATAGAGTTATAGTGACCCAAAGTTCCATCAATAAATGTTACAGTATGCTGTCCATGGTTATAACCTTTTAAAGGATATAAGTAACCATCATGGAATAGTGCAAAATTTTGTGCGCCAGCACACATCCCCAGATAAGGCATGCCAAATTCATGGGTTTTATTTAGCATGAATTGATAGATTACTTCTGTATCTAAAGATTGCGGCCAATCAGCTTTTTTGAATTCGGGAAGCTTAGGATAACTATCACCACCGCCTGGGTTTATCCACCCATCGAATTGCCTAATAAACACATCTCCACCTTGATCTAAAATTGGTTTAGATACCATGTGGAATTCAACATCTGGATTATCTTGCATAATTAGACGCGCCACAGTGTTAACGCCTGTTGACCAATAGCCATTGCCGTGGCTGATACCAATATGAATTTTGTCAGAAGAAGCTGAAAACAAGTCTGTGCCATTTTTTAAAAATTTGAATAGAGGATCTTTTGATTTTGCTAATACTACTTCTCTCATACCTTCTGAATGCAAGAACTGATCAACTAAACTTTCGCCATTATCAGAAATTACATCAACGTTTTTAACTCTCTTTATCACTTCTTCTTTCAGTCTTTCTAATAAAGCATAGTCATTGCCTTCTATACGCCTAGCTACATGTGACATGATGCTATAAATATTAAGTGCAGTTGAATCATTAATATTTGTTTCTGTAAGGCTATGTCCCTGCTGTAATAACTGTATAGCTAACTGATACTCATGCGTGATAAATGCAATTTGTAAAGGTGTGAAACCATATTTGTTCGTTAAGCAAGCATCAAGCTTGTTGTTAATAATAGGGCATGGTTCGTGATCAGTTAAAATAGATGCTTCAAAGTTACCTAAGGTAGCGTTGTGAGGAGGTATATGGTTGCTTGCATCTTTTGATAAGTTGTAAAGATCAATCACAAATTTTGTTCCAGTGTGAGAGAAACCATGGGCACGTAGAAAATCAGCTACTTTTTCTGCATTAAATGTTTCTGGGAACAGTTCTTGTAACTCTTGGTAAAAATACAAATTTGGGTGTGCTGCAAGTATTAGTGCAAAATTGTTGTCAGAAATTTTTCTATCGGCTCCTACTTCTAAAAGTTTTTCTGCTAATTCAGTCAGGGCACTTCCTAGAATGGTTTCTAAAATAGAAGCACCATTCTCTGGGAAAATATAATTAGGGTTTGCACCTAGTTCTATTGCAGTTTCAATAAGTGTAGTGAATATATAGCCGTGGTCGTAGCCTTTTTGCATAATCGCGTCCGCTGGTAAACCATGCGAATGCAGAATAACTAAAGTTTCTTTAGTTATGGAAAACAATGTACTAAAAGGCAGATCATTAAAAGCTTTTGCAAGATCTACGCAATGCTTTACAGCGATTAAGATTTGCTTTTTTTGTGCTTCTAAGTGCAGTGGCTTAATAGGGCGATTTGTCGTATAATCACGAATGTCTTGTTGTAAAGAGATCTCTAATAGCTTGTTAGCAGAGAGCCCGCGAGAAATTAAAAAATCAAAAAAGTCTTCAGGGAAATAAATACTCAGGCTATAGATGTATCTGGTAGCGTGTGATGTGTAATGCACCATTGGGTCTTCTAAAGAAGCTCCATTATCTAATAAGTACTCAACTTGGCTTTTTACTTTTAAATACTTTTCTTGATCAAATTCATCAGCTTTAGAGTTGAAATTATATTTGTATGCGCCATTCATTAATATGTGGCCTAAGAGTAGTTGTTTATTAGCTCCTCTCGGTACTAACCATTCAAGTTGATCCGTGTGATAAATTTCAGCTACTTTTGATAGGCTAGCGCCTTTTTCTATAAGCAAGTCAACTAGCTTATATTTGTCTGGAATTTTATCTTTAGAGAAATGGTAGTTTATTAATTCTGCAAGAATAGCTTGAGGCGATGAAGTTTTTAAAAGCGCATCTAACTCGGTTTCAAAAGGTTGCTCTGCGTTTATTAAATTAACCACATTTGCTATACTCATAACCACTCCTTAAACAATTTTGAGCACGCATTATAACACACGAATGTTAAGGAAATATTACAACTTCACCATATAACTAAGTATTTTTATTCCTCCAAAGCGAGAACATTATAGCACTAGAAAGCACTAATATTATAAATGTTAACGAATATGACACTGGAATGTGTATATTTTGCATAGTTGCAAGCATCTTAAAGCCTACAAACATCAACACTACGGCTATACCGTATTTTAAGTGACTGAATTTATGGATAGCTGAAGCGAGCATAAAATATAGAGATCTTAGCCCTAATATAGCAAAAATATTGGACGTAAACACTATAAATGGATCCTGAGTTATAGCGATAATTGCAGGGATAGAATCAAGTGCAAAAATTAAGTCGGTTTTTTCAACCAAAAGTAAAACCACAAATAAAGGCGTGCAAGCCCACTTGCCTTTAACTTTCACCCAAAAGTTATGGCCTTCAAAATTTGGGGTAACTCTAACAAACTTTCCTACAAAAGAAATCATTGCATTTTTTTGCTCTGAAACTTCCTCCTTTTTTTCTTGAGAAACGGCAATTTTAAAGCCGGTATAAATTAAGAATGCTCCAAAGATATAGAATATCCATTCGAATTTACCAAATATATATACACCTCCTGTGATCATGGCAAAGCGCATTACAATTGCCCCGATAATCCCCCAAAACAAAACGCGGTGCTGATATATTGCTGGAACTTTAAAATAACTAAAGATTAGAACAAAAACAAAAACATTATCCATGCTTAAGGAAAGCTCTACTATGTAACCAGTCAAGAATTCTAGAGCTTTTTGCGAGTCGGAATTAAGCTTTATAAGCAAACAAAATATCATCGCGAAAGTAAACCAGACCGTAGACATAATCGTTGCGTCTTTGAAAGTTACAGCCTTGTCTCTCTTATGAAACACCCCTAAATCAAGCGCCAGAGCAAACAATACGAATCCCAAGAATCCAAACCAATATGTTAGTGGAAATGTCATGTATAATTCCTAAATTAACTGAGTTGGATTGTATCTTTGAAAAGGTGTATTCGCAACGATGAATTTATCACCCCAAAAAAATTGGGACGGCACCGCAATGCACCATCCCAAGAAGTTCTGAGCTCATGCTCAAATTTACAGCAAACTATTTTGTTGCTGCAGCCTTCATTTTTGCTAAAGCTCTGATTTTAACGCGAACAGAAGCTGGCTTTGCAGCAGCTTTCATCATTTCGCCTGTTGCAGGGTTGCGGATAAGTGTCCCAGCTTTACGAGCAGGAACTTTGCGCAATGTAACTTTGAATAGACCTGGGAACATAAATTCTCCAGAACCATTCGGATGTACAGAACCAAGCATTAGTCCTTCTAATGCACCCATTACTTCAGAAACTTGCGAGCGGGTAAGAGATGCTCTCTCAGCAATTTGTCCAACCATTGCTGATTTTGTTAGTCTTTCTTTCACTGGACGTACAACAACTGCTGCTTTCTTCGCTGCAGATTTTGACTTAGAAGCCATATTTATTCTCCTTTTTTGTTAATTAATAAATGACAGCATTTCGCGAACAAAGTTCGAATTTTGCTCCACATTATGCACTGATTGTACATATTCATACGAACTTAACAAGAGGATTAGATAACACAGAGCAAGATATAGTTGAAATTAATGGGTCTTTTTTACATTTTATTTCGTTTCTAGCATTAAAAAACTGCTAAGCAGTTATCGGGTATTGCTATTATGCGAGTGACCATTACTTTAATTATTAACTAATACGTCTTATTCATCTGTTGTGCCTGCGATTAATTTGGCCAAGATTTGCACTAGATTTTTTTGCGCTGATTTAGATGCTTTACCAAAAAAGTTACTATCAATGCCTTCTATAATAGGTACTAGGGTGCGTACCATCTTTTTACCTTTGTCGGTGAGAGAGACGCTCTTAGCGCGAGTATCTGTTTCATGTTCTATACGATTAACGCAACCAAGTGCCACAAGTTTTCTTAGAGATTTTGAAACAGTCATTTTATCAAGCTTTGACCAGTTCACGATGAGAATTTGGGTCGTGTCATAGTGATGAGCCTCAAACCACATCAATGTCGCCATAATCACAAACTGGGCATGGGATATTTCATAAGGCTCCAAAGACTTTCTAATCTGCCGTTGCCATACCATCGTTGTTTGCCAAAGCAAAAACCCAGGGCTGTCCTCAGGCTTGTCAAAACCAAATGGTAAGTTAGACATTTCCACCTCTCACAAGCTTTACAAGGTTTTCTGTTTCTTCGGGTATAGTATTAGCGACGTTTTGAGCCACAAGTTTGATCCAGAGCCACTTTAGTGGGCCAGTTACAACGAGTTTATTCGTTAACTTTAATCCGTCAGGCGTCTCTTCCATGGCATGAGTATCGTACATTTTGGCGCCGAAGAACGAAGTGCAATCCGTGAAAGAGTGGCCTTCGACAATTTCGGTCAGCACGATTTTTACAGGGCTTACACCCTTGGGCTTTAACATAAAATGGTTACCGACGACAAAGTCGCCATCAAGCTTGCAGTAATCTAAATCGCCATGCCAAGTTGGCCAGCTATTAATATCAGTCCAAATCCGCCAAACATCTTCGCGCTTTAAACCTTGAAATGTTTTGTTATAAGTTCTTGTCCACATATATGCCTCATTGATATTTAGTTATATTGTATACATATATACTAAATAGTCAAGCCTGTTTTTCATCTCCTATAAACTCAAACCTTTTCTGAATTTTGCCGTTGATTTCAACATCTGCTAAGAACATTTCCAGAGGGCGTACCCACAGTCCAAAATCCCCGTAAAGCGCTTTATAAACCACCATTTCTTCAAGAGTCTCAGAATGACGAGCCGTACCTAACACCTCATATAAATGACCTTTGTAATGGCGGTATTTTCCTTTTTGTATATTTGTCATGGACACTTTAGAACTATATTTTCTTATTCGAGAATTGGTATTATGGCAGTCGTGTGTCCTGAAGTAAATGGCGGTGCGTTGTAGGCGCTATGCGAACCTGCCCGGAAACTTATGCCATTGTAGTGCTTATGAAATTCCACTCAAGTTATTTCAGAAAATGGTTAATTAAGACAGGCGATAAGTTTGGCGTTATGAATAAGATGATTATAGCTCAATCCTCATTTTGATAGAATCCATTGCGAGACCAGAATCTAATATATGCTGACCTTTTTGTATTACCCGAAAGCCGTTATCTAAATAGAATTTCTCGGCATTGAGTGAGGACGACAATTCAAGATAATGGCAACCTTGCTTTTTGCATTGCTCTAGCAATTCGGTAAGAATACATACCCCTATGCTACCTATCTTATTTGGCCTTGTATAGAGAGATTTAAATTCTAGAGCGCTTGGATTTGCTACTCCGTACCCAAGAATATAATTATCCACTTCCGCTACTAGAAAAATAAAATCTTGGTTTTGAATTTCACCAAGAATTTTCTCTATATTGTCTTTGCCCCATTCAGCAATAATGTTCGCATCATAAAAAGCAGCCGCTCTTTTTTCGACGGCTTCTTTATGGCATTCAACGATAGCTTTCGCATCGTTGATAGAAGCTGTTCTGATGACAAGTGATTCCATGATTCTAAATTATTACAACAATTTAACTACGAATCAATGGCGGAAGAGGTGAGATTCGAACTCACGGTACGCGTTAACGTACGTCGGTTTTCAAGACCGGTGCCTTAAACCGCTCGGCCACTCTTCCGCATGAAGATGTGGATTGTTTCTAGCAAAAATTCCCTTACTTGGCAAGCAATACTATCACCCCCTGAATAAAAACCTTTACAGATAAAACTACAAAACTTATAACCATCATACTTATGGGGCTGTAGCTCAGCTGGATAGAGCAAGTGATTCCTAATCACTAGGTCGGACGTTCGAATCGTCTCAGTCCCACCATATATGAGATGCTTCGCTTGCGAATTGGACGGCGAAGCCGCCACTTAGGGTGAGAAATCGTTGTAACGATTTTGAATCAATCGTCTCAGCACCACCACTTACCTTTCCAAAGCATCCATTTTTTCTTGAGCTCTTCTTTGGCTTGCGTCTAGACCAGAGTTTGTTGCAATATTAGGCGATGTATCTACTACAGGCCTAGCGGCAGCTGAGGTCCAAATGAAGGTCAAGTCTGGGATAAACGGAGCGATTAACCCATACAAATAAGCTAACAAGCTTGGATCTGGCTGGGGTTGAATCTTTGGCGGGTTATTTTGTAATTCTACTTCAACACCCTCCAATAAGGGGCCTAAATTTATACCTTGGATTTCACCAAAAATAGTTGGCCTAAAATCAACTTGAGTATGGGTGAAGTTCTGTAGATCCGCATGAGTAGTATTATTTACCAAAACTATTGAAGCTTTATTAATTGAATCAAAATTGTTTTGGGCTAAAGATTCAAACATAACTCCAGCCCTTCCAGAAGAGCGAATAACAGAGCCAGACAAATCATGCGGTAATCCAATTTCGCACATTGCTAATTTATGTTTCCTGCATAACTCAGAGGCTTTTGTAATTATTGCTTCCTTATCAGGAAAATTTTCTGGAATAAACCATGCGCAGATTGTATGTTTCTTCTCTTGCATATACCTCCATTTACCTTCCAAAAATTCCAGCTAAGAAACCTGGCTGCGAGCTGTATAACTCGTTATAAACAGCCCCCAGTTTTTTTATAACATCTTCTTTGAGAACATCAGATATTACTATATAACTATGTCCCTTATCTAATACTTGATGGAATGCAACGCCGTGTTTGGAAAGCATGCTGCAAGTTAAAGGGTTTCCTTTACCTGCTTGGAAATGGTCGCAACCCTCGATAACTGCGTCAACTTGTTTACCCAATTTTTTACCTTCAAACTTTTTGCCCGAAAGGTAGCCGTTAATATTATTCAGAACTCTGGGGAGATCAGCGGACTCATGATATGTCCCATCTCTTGAAGAGTTGACCTGAAGGGCAAAAATTTTAAGGAAATTACTAACTGAAAAGGCGTGTGCTGGCTTGAGCAATGGATGCTGTGCTTGATTCTCATCATGAGTATAAGCAACTAAGTCTAAATCTGTTCCCTCCAGTAGTTTTACAATTTCACCAACCTGCGTACTTTGAGAAACGATCAATTCATTCCCTTCGAGTTTAGTCAAGCTAGCAATGTCTTTTGCAAAGTTAAAGGTAACTTCCGAATCTCTCAATTTTTCTAAGAATTTATGCTCTTTAAATAAATCATCAAAACCAGCCTGTAATGAATCACTATTTTTTTTCGCGATTACATAATTCTTAAGAATAGGTTTAACTACAGAGTCAATGGATAATCTAGCTCTTTTAGGGTGTCTATTCATTAAGGCTGTTTGAGCTTGTTGTTCTAAAAGAGCTTTAGTAACTTCATCTTTCTCCGTTCTATATCTCTCTATTAATTGTTCATCAAATAGAAAATCTTCTGGTATGCTTTGTTTGGATAGCATCGCTTTGATAGATTGCTTTGCCTCAATTTGTTCTTGGATATCGGCTTGGAACTTATTCATTAAACTTTTATCCTTGGTAATGCGGTCCCTAATTTCTTCTTTGCTTTCAAGCATCCCCAATATCACCATTTTAAGTCCTTTTTCTTTGCAAGTATCTATAGCATTTAAAAGCAAGTCTTCCCTACTAAACAACTTAGGTTTAAGATCCCAAAAGAACACAGGCTTTGCAGAAGTTTTTTCTTTTGCAATTGATGTAGTTGTAGAAGTGGTAGTGGTTTGCAGCATAGAGTCATCCGTTAAGTTGTTTAACTATATAGTATTATCAAAATCGAGCCAAACTCTATAACAATATTTAAAATAGCGCGCTCTTGATTTATTCCGCAATTGCACTATTTAATGACTAATCACATTAAGCTAGTATATATGACCGAAGAAAAAAAAGTAGAACAACCAGCTCAGGCGGAAGCGCCAAAGGCAGAGCAAAACCCGCAAGAAGAAGTCGCAAAGCTTAAAGATCAAATGATGCGCCTTGCTGCAGAAATGGATAATTTACGCAAGCGTCAAGCCAAAGAATTGGAAGAAGCAAATAAGTACGGCATCACCAAATTTGCTCGGGATCTGATTGAAGTTCTTGAAAATTTACATCGTGCCGAATCGAGCGTGAACTCTGAGCAGCTTGAAGCTAACAATACCTTGAAGCAAATATTCTCTGGCGTTGAGCTAACAAAGAAATCTCTAATTGATGCTTTTGATAAATGGGGCATCAAGAGAATAGACCCAATAGGCGAGATGTTTAATCATGATTTTCATCAGGCAATAACACAGATTCCGACATCTACGCATCCCACAGGAACAGTGGTGCAGGTCATTCAGGCAGGATATGTAATAAGTGATAGACTTTTGCGTCCAGCTTTGGTAGCTGTTGCTAAGGCAGAAGAACCACAAAAGAAATGAAGAATATTGCACTAATTGTAGCTGGAGGAAATGGGACGCGTCTAGGCAACTCAATACCAAAGCAATATTTGAAAATTAATGGTGAAAGCATTTTAAGAAAAACGATTGAGAAATTTCTAAATTGCCCTTCTATTGATGCTGTCAAAGTAGTGATTGCGAAAGACCATGAAGAATTATACCAAGCCGCAACCACTGGTTTGAAATTACTTCCTTTTTCAATTGGCGGTAATACTAGGCAAGAATCAGTATTCAATGGTCTAAAAGATTTATCAGAGCTAAGCCCGTCACATGTTCTAATTCATGATGCTGCAAGGCCATTTGTGACCAATGATATAATTTATAACGTCATAAATATGTTAGAAATTTATAAAGCCGTTGATGTTGGCATTGCTCCGAAAGATACAATCAAACTCCAAGGTGAAGATATTTCAACTCTAGATCGTTCGAAGCTTTACCAAACGCAAACACCACAAGGGTTTCATTATGAAACAATATATGCATTACATAAGCATAACCAAGGTTTAAATGCCACAGATGACATAACCCTCGCGCTTGATGCTGGAATTAAAGTTGGTGTCGCGAATGGAGATTATAAAAATATAAAAATCACAACTTCAGAAGACCTACCTATGCAACCCATTAATAAAGTTGGAATGGGTTTTGATGTCCACAAATTTGATACAGAAAACAAAGGAGATTTCACAGTACCAATTTGCGGCATTCACATTCCTCACACATATAAAGTTTTAGCTCATTCAGATGGCGATGTAGGAATACATGCGTTGATGGATGCGATGCTTGGTACTGCAGCACTTGGCGATATTGGAGAGCATTTTCCACCTTCAGATATGAAATGGAAAGATGCTGACTCCTGCAAGTTATTGGCGCATGTTGATTCTTTAATTAAAGCGAAAGGCGGAGAGATTCAAAATGCTGATATCACGATTATTTGCGAAAAACCAAAGGTTTTAAAGTATAAGAAGGAAATGCAGAAAAAGCTTGCCCAAGTTTTAAAAATTGATGAGAATCTAATCAATATCAAAGCCACCACCACTGAAAAGTTAGGATTTACTGGTAGAGGTGAAGGTATAGCTGCACAAGCAGTATGCTCAATTGCTTATTAGGAAAATAATGAGTTTCGACCCGCGAAATTATAATTTCAACCATCTAATGGTAAACGCAAAATCCATAAAAATTAGACCGCCAAAATTTGCATGGTACACAATAATTGCAACATGGTTTTGGGTAGGTTTCTTACCACTAGCGCAAGGAACTTTTGGAAGCATTGCTGTCTATCCCATATACAATGTTATAATTGAGAGTGCTGAAGACACATTTAGACTTGGCGCTATCAAAGATGCAGAATTTAAATTTTGGATTACCACAATATTTTTGTTTATTGTTGGCTGGATGGCTGTAATAAAATTCCAAAACGAAACTGGAAGCGTTGATCACAAAATGGTGGTGATTGATGAGGTGATTGGCATGATGGTGGCGATATCAATCAGCTTTGATTGGGCTTATAGAATAGCGCTCAAACTCAACAAGTTTGATATGGCAGAACGCAATTTTGCGTTTATTCTGATCTTGGTATTGTTTAGAATATACGATATTTTCAAACCCTTTTTTATCTCAACAATAGATAGAAATTACAAAAAACCTCTTGGGGTTATACTTGACGATGTATTCGCAGGACTCTTCACAGCCCTAACTATTTATTTAGTATTTAAAATTGTAGTTTAGATTTATGATAGAAACCGCAAAAAAATTATTAGAAGTTTGTAAGCAGAAAAAAATTAAAATTGCTCTTGCTGAGTCATGCACAGGTGGAATGGTTGCGAGTATCATAACTTCAATTTCGGGAAGTTCAGAAGTTTTTGATAGAGGTTTCATAACATATTCAAATGAATCTAAAGTTGAGATTCTTGGAGTCCCGCAAGAAGTGATAATTGAAAAAGGTGCCGTAAGTCACGAAGTTGCAGAGCATATGGTAATAGGAGCAAAATCAAGATCCATGGCCGATATTGCAATTGCGATTACTGGAATTGCTGGCCCAACAGGCGGAACAGAAACCAAGCCTGTAGGATTGGTTTATATCGCCGTAAAATATCGAGGTAACACTGAGGTTATAGAGAATCATTTTCAAGGTGACAGAGAAGATGTCAGAACCCAAGCCACTATACAGGCATTGAACGTGTTATATAAAAAGCTACTGAGCTAACAAACTTAAAACCTAAAACTCGAACCCATCTTTGGTGTCTTTTACAGTATATCCTAATGCTGATATTTTATTACGCAGCTCATCTGCTAGTGGCCAGTTTTTAGCTTTTTTAGCGGCAACTCTTTCTTCTGCTAACTTAATAACTTTAGCTGGAATTTCTTTAGATGCTGTAGTTAAATTTAGTCCTAAAAGTTCTGCACCAGCGGCTAATTTAGCTGCTGCAGTTTCATCACCTTTGATCGCAGCATTCGCATATTCGTGAAGCTTTGCTAGCGCCAGTGGGGTATTCATATCATCCGCTAGAGCTTCTAAAATATCTGCGGAGTCAGCTTTTACTGATGAGTAATTCTTAAGTGCTAACCTGAATCTTTCAATAGATTTCTTCGCATCTTCAATCGCCTTATCACTATAATCTAAGGGTTTTTTATAGTGGGTAGTAAGGTAAACGTATCTTATCACCACGCCTTCAACACCTTCGTCCAAAACTTCGCGAACGGTTTTAAAATTGCCGAGTGACTTACTCATCTTCTCTCCGTTCACGGTTAAGAAACCGTTATGCACCCAGTAGCGAGCAAATTTATGATCATTGGCACATTCACTCTGCGCAACTTCATTTTCGTGATGAGGAAACATCAAGTCAGCCCCACCACCATGAATATCGAATTCTGATCCTAAATGTTTTTTGCTCATTGCTGAACATTCTATATGCCACCCAGGTCTGCCTTTGCCCCATGGACTATCAAATCCACTTTCAACATCAGGTTTCCATAAGACAAAATCTGCAGGATTTTTTTTGTATGGCGCAACTTCAACTCTAGCGCCAGCAATCATGTCTTCCACGCTACGGCGCGCAAGGTTTCCATATTCTTTAAACGACTCTACTGCAAAAAGTACATGGCCTTCGGCTTCATATGCATGGCCTTCGGCTTCATATGCATGGCCTTTTTCTATAAGCTTTTGGATCATCTGAATCATATCAGTAATATGCTCAGTTGCTTTAGGCTCAGCTGTTGGTGGCAAACAATTTAGCGCGGCGATATCGGTATGATAATACTGCGTCATTGTTGTAGTAATCTCGGTGATGGCTTTGCCAGTTTCTTTTGATGCAGTTATAATTTTATCATCCACATCAGTAATATTTCTTGCATAAGTGACTTTAGGATAAACTGCTTTTAGCAATCTAAAAAGTACATCGTATACAACTGCAGAGCGCGCATTACCAAGGTGGGGACGATCATAAACGGTAGGCCCACAGACGTACATCCTAACATTGGTTTTATCAATTGGAACGAACTCTTCCTTTTGGCGAGCTAACGAATTGTGTAAATATATTTTCATGGTGAATAGTACGTATATCTAGGCTTGAGTATAGCATATTCTGGGGAAATTGGTAGCCTATGATCTTTCTTGGGAAGGTTGAACATTTGGTTTATTAAACAACTTTTCAAAAAGCTGTTTTGCCAGTTCTTTACCCAATACATTTTCGAGTGACATATCTTCTGCGTGAGGCTGCAGAAAAACATACGCAGTATGAATAGCGTGTGCAGCGCTACTGTTTTGATGCATAGTTGCAGCATTAAAAGGCGTGGTATGATTATTGTTTTGTGCAAATAGTGCTTTTTTAGGTAATTTTCCTAAGAGTAACCAGAGTGTCGCAAAATCGGTGTGTTTTTGTTTTGCAACACTGTGCAGCATTGTATTGCCAATATCATCGGGTTTGCAGAGCTCATCGACTGACGATGTCTCAACCGTGTTTCGTAATCTTACACCAGCAATAATTTCAGCAAATTCTTTCCGATCGTGACTTTGTGCTAACTCTTCATAAGTCTGGCCACCTTTTTGTTTTGCCAATAATTGTTCAGTAGTGAGTTTGTTAATTATCGCCTCAACACATCGCTTAGTCCCAGAGGCGAACGCATATGTAAGTGATGTGGCACCGTTTAGATCTGGTAGGTTTAATTGCTCTGCATTAAGTTTACCAATCAATTGCATCGCTACTGAGTCATCTTTGATTTTAAGATCATCGCCCAATTCCCCCATTCTAAGAGCTAGGTGCATGGGCATCTGACTAAACCAATCCTGAGAGCAAATTAACTGCTCAGGTTCTAACTTTTCAATTAGCGATTTTGCTCCATCAAAATCATTTTTCTGAATAGCAGTAAACAGAGCTTGTTGATCTGTTGATAAAACTTTATTTAGCATAACTTACCATTGTAAATTTTTAACGGGTAGTATTACCAAAAAACTTATCTCTTATCAATCCAAAGTTTTCCTAAAACAATCCTGCCAGTGCTACCGCGTTTGCCTTTCCAAACATGGATGTCTTTTAGTGATTGTTTACCAGACTTGTTCTGCCAATGTAAGCCTTCTTCGATATTAAATATTTTAATATCTTTCAACTTGCCTTGCTTGAACTTCTGTAACGCTACACCGCGGCCGCGTTTCATTTCTGGAATTTCATTCACTGGGAAAATTACCAACCTTCTATTCTCACCAACTACCGCTACAGTGTTGCCAGTCAGTGGCAAGCAGAATACTGCATTGCCGTCACAGGTTAAAACATTTTTACCGCTTTTGGTCTGGGCTAAAATATCAGAAGCCAGAACAATGAAACCTTTGCCATCTTGAGCAGCAAGTAAATATTTTTCCTCGGCGTTATATTTAAACATTTGTAAAATATTTTCATCTTGCGCCATATCAAATATTAATCTGATTGGGTCGCCATCTCCTTTGCCACGGCTTATTTTGTCACAGGCAATAGAATAGAATTTACCATGGTTAGTGAACGCAACGATCTTATCGTTACTCATCACCGATGCAGTAAACCATTCGTTATCACCTTCTTTATATTTAATTTGCTGTAGGTTATGTCCTTTCATCGCACGCAGCCAACCCATCTCTGAACACACCACTGTTAGTGGTTCTTTTTCAACAAATGCTTCCATATCAATTGGTTCAATTGATGGTGCGTCACTTAATTCAGTTTTACGTTTGCCAAGAGGCGTTTTATTGTACAAACCTTTGATTTCTTTGATTTCGTCAGAAATAACGCCATTGAGTTTGTCTTCGTCTTTTAGGATTTCTTTGATGTTTTTTCTTTCTTCTTTTAGCTCTTTATTCTCTTTCTTAATTTGCATTTCTTCGAGTCTGCGAAGTGCTCTTAAGCGCGTATTTAAAATTGCTTCAACTTGATTGTCAGTAAGTTGCCACTTTTTAACCATCACCGCTTTTGGATCATCTTCTTCGCGGATAATTCTTATCACTTCATCAAGATTCAAGAACGCGATCAATAAACCATCAAGAATTTCCAAGCGGTTTTCAATATTGCCTAAGCGATATTCTAACCTACGTGTAGTTACAACTCTTCTATGGTCTAAAAATTCAGTTAGTACTTGTTTGATGTTCATCACATGCGGTACAGACTTCGAATCAAGTACATTCATGTTGAGCTGAACTTTTATTTCCAAATCGGTAAGTTTAAATAGCGACTCCATTATTACATTGGCATCGATATTTTTACTCTTTGGTGTGAGTACAACTCTAATATCTTCAGCTGACATATCTTGGAATGTCTCTAAAAACGGCAATCTTTTCTCATTGAAAAGTGCTGCCATTTTCTCAATTAGTCCGCGTTTTTGAACTTGATATGGCAGTTCTGTAACAATAATTTTATATTGCCCTCTTTCTAATTTCTCAACTTCCCATTTCGCACGCAGTCTGAAACTACCACGCCCAGTTTCGTATGCTTTTTTAACATTTTCCCAAGGCTCGACCATTACACCACCAGTTGGAAAATCAGGGCCTTTCACATATTTTAAAAGAGAATCAATTGCCGCATTTGGGGATTTTATTAAATGCAATAAGGCATCGCAAAGCTCAACCAAGTTATGTGGCGGTATCGAAGTCGCCATACCAACAGCAATCCCTTCTGTACCATTCGCTAAAATATTTGGAACTGCAGATGGAAGTAAAACAGGCTCTTCGTCGCTACCATCATAGTTCGGTCTGAAATCAACCGTGTTATTTTCAATATCTTTTAAAAGTAATGTAGCGTACTGAGTAAGTCTTGCTTCGGTGTACCTCATTGCAGCTTGGCTATCACCGTCAACTGAACCAAAATTTCCTTGGCCATCAACCATTGGGTAGCGTGATGCAAATGTTTGCGCCATTCTAACTAATGCATCATAAACTGAAGCGTCACCGTGCGGATGGAATTTACCAATTACATCACCAACAATACGTGCGCACTTTTTATATCCAGTTTTTGGGTCTAACTTCAGTTGCAACATTGCATATAGCAAACGACGATGCACTGGTTTCAAGCCGTCTCTAACGTCGGGCAATGAACGTGACATTATGGTTGAAAGTGCGTAAGATAAATACCTGTCGCCTAATGCCGACTCAAAATTTACTTCTTGAATATTGCTCTTAGAAGATGCCATTTTCCTAGGTTGTAATGTGTATTATGGCTTATAGTATCCGCATAAACGCAGGGATTTCAAGTTTTTTTAAGATTGAAAGCTCAGAGAATATGTGATGTGATGCCTATAGGGGAATTAAAAAGGGAATTATTGTGATTACCGACGAGTATGTGTTCATAAGAATAGACCCTAGAAAAAGAATCAATCTAGAGGAAGACATTCGATACTTATATAGTAGTGGTCTTGGTAGGCTGTATGAGAGTTTAAAAGCTCGGGATATAGATCCAGACCCAGACTATTTCCAGCTTGTGCGCACTGCCAACCCGTATTGGTATAAGGAAACATGTATAACCGCTGCTAAAAGCTTGAAACTGGCGCACATCCTTTATTGGTATGCTCAGCTAGGCAAAAATAGTTATAAAAGAATATGATGCAAGAATTAGTGAATTACTAAGTAAAGCGTATCTTCTATTGTTATTTTCACTTCAATGGGTTAGAATGGTCGTTATTATTACAACGCACTTTCGGGGCAGGAACTTTAAAATATGACAGAAATAAGAAACATAGCAATCATTGCGCATGTTGACCATGGCAAGACAACTTTAGTAGACAAGATGTTAAGACAAAGCGGAACATTCCGTGACAATCAACAGGTTGCAGAGCGTCTTATGGACAGCAATGACCTAGAGCGTGAGCGTGGAATTACAATTTTAGCTAAGGCTACTTCACTACATTACGATGGTATTAAATATAATATCGTAGACACACCTGGCCACGCCGACTTCGGAGGCGAGGTTGAGCGTGTACTATCGATGGTTGATGGCGTAGTGCTTCTTGTTGATTCATCTGAAGGGCCAATGCCACAAACTAAATTCGTACTTTCTAAAGCATTAGCATTAGGACTTAAGCCGATTGTAGTAATTAACAAAGTAGATCGTCCAGATCGCAGAATTGAAGAAGTGCATAACGAAATTTTTGATTTATTCTCAGCACTCGATGCAAATGAAGAGCAATTAGATTTCCCAACCTTATTTGCAGTAGGCCGTGAAGGATGGGCAAGCACATCTGCAGATGTAAAAGGCGAAGATTTAAAACCACTTTTCGATTTGATGAAAAACAGAGTCCCTGCACCAAATGTAGACAAAACGGCTCCATTTAGCATGCTTGCAAGTATTTTGACCTACGACAATTATGTTGGACGCGTATTAATTGGCAAGGTTTATTCTGGCTCTGCGAAAGTCGGCTCACCAGTTAAAAGTATCGGACTTGACGGCAAGACTATTGAGACCACCAAACTTACAAAGTTATTTGGCTTTAGAGGAATTGAAAGAATCCCAGCTGAAATTGCTGAAGCGGGTGACATCGTGGCTATTGCAGGTATTGAATTAACCTCTGTTGCTGACACGATCTGTGCACCAGAAGTAGTAGAACCAATTAAATCGACACCGATTGACCCTCCTACAATGGCTATAACCATTAGCGTCAACAATTCACCTCTTGCTGGCCAAGAAGGTACGAAAGTTACATCTCGCATCATCCTTGAGCGTCTAGAAAGAGAAGCTGAAAGCAACGTTGCTATTACTCTAAACATCTCTGAAACAGGCGAGAGTTTTGAAGTTGGTGGTCGCGGAGAATTACAGCTTGGCGTGTTGATTGAGAATATGCGTCGTGAAGGATTCGAACTATCTGTGTCTCGTCCTAAAGTATTATTCAAAGAAGAAAATGGCCAGAAGCTTGAGCCAATCGAGGAAGTTGTAATTGATGTGGATGACGCTTTCACTGGTACCGTTGTAGAAAAAGTTTCGCAGCGTAAAGGTGAGATGCAAGAAATGCGTCCATCAAGCGGCGGCAAAACCAGAATGATATTCCACGTGCCATCACGCGGACTAATCGGTTACCAAAGCGAATTCAGAAATGACACTCGTGGCACAGGGACACTAAACAGATTGTTCCATAGCTACCAACCGTACAAAGGCGACATTCCAACTCGCAGAAATGGTGCGTTGATTTCAAATTCAAATGGCGAAGCAGTTGCTTATGCGCTTTGGAATTTGGAAGATCGTGGAATTATGTTCGTTCTACCTAAAACAAAGTTATATGAAGGCATGGTCATTGGTGAGCATAATCGCGACAACGATTTGGAAGTCAATCCAATTCGTGGTAAGCAGCTTACAAATATCCGCGCCGCAGGAAGTGATGAAAACATTAAACTCACACCTGCTAAATTGTTTACATTGGAAGAAACACTTTCTTATATTAAAGATGACGAGTTAGTTGAAGTAACTCCAAAATCTATAAGGCTTAGAAAGAGATTCTTAAACCCAGTAGACCGTAAACGCGCGGGGAAGTAATTTTTTGCAGTTGATAGCTTCGTTATAAGTCCACTAATATTATTGCTAGACTTATAACGAACTTTTCAAAGCCTGTATGCAAATCTCAAAAGAAGACCTCAAAAACCTTTTGAATATTGTTCATGCAGTAGACTCCATTGAAGCCCCTCAATGCGATGACAACAAAGTTAAATTCAAGTGGGACACCGAGACTTTCAACAGACTAATACTTTTTCTCATGATTAAATTAGACCTTTTCGAAAGTCCCGACGCTATAATGAGTACTAAAGGGGTACTTACAAGAACATTCTATCTTGAGCACCCAAATAATATTCTATTAAAAACCACTCGTAGCTATAAAAACGACATGACTATTGAATTTACCAGTGCCGCGCTGAAAAAAAAATTTTTAGATATGCTGGCAGGAGAAAGATTGAACAGAGACGAAAATTTTAAGACTCTAAATTAGGATGATGTTTCTACATCTCAAAAAAGATACGCCACAAAAATCACCAGGTATTAGTGCTTAAAAGTTACGCCCACAATCCCACCAACAATAATAGCTATAAAGATTGCAATTATTGAATAAATTATTGGGCTATTACTCGACATACTATCTATACTTGCAAAAAACTCACTTTGTTTAACTTCAAACCTTAGGCTCTCAGTTTGCGTCAATTTCCCATCTTCAAATTCAGCAATCTTAATAATATAATCACCAACTGGAACAGTTTTATTGAGCTTAATCTTAATTCTAAAAATACTCCCACCTATAACCTCTATAGGATTAATTGAATCAAGATATTGCCCCACAGATTGTTGATACTCTTTGAATGCATGATTGAACTTTAGCATCTCATCTTTTTCATAAGTCTCATGTGAGAAATAATCGCTGTAATCTAGATTGAATCCTAAAATTTTTAAAGTGTCGTAATCGGTTATTTTCTCAAGTGAGTTTGTGGCATAAATCTGGTAAAAACTAAATGTTGCTGGAATGTATAATCTTTTAGCATTTAACCAGATGCCATATTTTTTTTCCTTCTTCCAAATATTATAACCCTTAGTAGGACCAGTAACTGAAGTAATTATGCTTGTCCCTCCTCTAACCAAACCAGAAATGGCTATTTCATCACCTTGAAACTTAGAATCCTTAATAACTTCGGTTTTTGTTATATCAATCCCATAGATTACAGCATGGGAAGTATAGCTATATGAAATAATAAATAGAGCTAGGGCAAATTTTATGAACTTCATCATTATTTTCCTAATTGATCTATTTCATAAAAATTCTCAGGAGCAATCAAGAGTTCGCTACCAATATTAACTGCCATAATCAATATAATTAAAGCTAAAACTATTCTAAATTTTTTAGGCTCGATTTTCATACCAATTTTTGCCCCTATTTGAGCCCCTACCACAGTCCCGAAAATCAATATAACGCAAAGTATTATATCCATATTCTGAGATGTAAAAGAGTGAAGCAGTGTAGAGAAAATACTTGTAAAAATAATTTGAAATTGGATGGTTCCACTTAAGAAAGACTCATCAATTCTTATCAAATAAAGCATGGCAGGAATCATAATAAATCCGCCACCTATGCCTAACATTAATACAAAAAATCCTCCAAATAAGCCTACTAAAATAGGAATTAAGATACTAATTTTTTCTTCTGCAGACTTAAACTTCACTCTGAAAGGTAAAACATAAAACCAATGACTATGCCTCTTAGCTTTCTTAGCTTCCCCATTATTTGTGATGTGATCGTAGATTGCTATGATAGCTTCAAATGCAGTTTTCAGGCCTATTACAGTCAGTAAAACAAAAAACGAAAGCGAGATAAATGTATCTAGATCACCGTGATTTTTTAAATAATTAAATACACCTAAAGCAATTAAATTTCCAAGCAATCCTCCTGTAAGCATTGTTGCGCCCAAGCGAAAATCAACTCTACTTTTTCGCGCGTAAGCTATACACGACGATAAGGTACCAGCTGTCATCTGATTTGTAGCCGTAGCGACTGCTACTTGGGGCGGAACGCCAATTAGTGTCAGGTATGGCACTGAGATAATTCCACCACCAACACCAAAAATGCCGCTTAGGATTCCTGTAATCAAACCTATGAAGATCAGTATTAATAGGTCGACTTTAATATCTGCAATTGGTAAATATACTTCTAACAATTTTTTCCTGTAACTATACTTTAGTTTTCACTTGTTTCTGATCAAGCAATGTTTTCAACTCGCCAGATTCATACATTTCTCTGACTATATCACACCCACCAACAAATTCACCTTTTATGTAAAGCTGTGGGATTGTAGGCCAATTTGTAAAGTCTTTAATGCCTTGTCTAATTTCTTCATTCTCCAAAACATCAATGCCTTTGAAATCTACACCCAGTCTTCCAAGAACTTGGACAACTACGTTTGAAAATCCACATCTTGGAAACTGTGGTGTACCCTTCATGTAAAGTACAACATCGTTTTCTGAAATATCTTGTTTGATTTGTGAAAAAATATCACTCATTGCAATCCCCTATATTTTTTGAAATGTTTTTAATGCTAATGCATGAAGCTGGCCACCGACCATGTCTCCTAGTGAATCATACACTAACTTATGTTGCGCCACTCTGCTAAGCCCATTGAATTTAGCACTGGTGATGCGAAGTTCGTAGTGGTCACCATCCCCTGCTAAGTCTATTAGTTCAATCTGACTATCAGGAAACTTATTTTCTATTGTCGACTTTATTAGATCTGCTGAAACAGCCATTATTTCGCTCTTTCCATATATTCAAGGGAGGCTATTCTAACTACAACTTTATCGCCCGTACTAATGAATGGAGGAACCATTATCCTAACACCATTATCAAGTACTGCAGGCTTATAAGAAGATGCAGCTGTTTGATTTTTGATAGCAGGTTCACATTCTGCAACTTCAGCGATTACTGTGTCTGGTAACACGACTGCAATAGCTTCTTCGCCGTAAAACTCAACCATGACATCCATACCTTCTTGAAGAAATGCCGCCTGTTCACCAACTAACTCTTTGTTCAAAGAAATCTGCTCGTAATTAGTCTTGTCCATAAGCTCTATGCTATCGCCAGACTCGTACAAAAATTGGAAATCTCTAGCTTCTAGAGACACTTTTGTTACAGTCTCACTGCTACGGAATCTATTGTTGTTTTTTGTTCCATCTTTAATATCTTTCATTTCTACTTGCATGAACGCGCCGCCTTTACCAGGTTGAACGTGCTGAGTTTTCAATACTACCCATAAACGTTTATCTAATTCCAGAAGATTTCCAACGCGAATATCGTTTGCACCTATTTTCATTTTTTGCCTTGTTTTTATTCAGTGTTAAACATTTACCATAATTCTCCTATTTTTTCTATAGCGATTTATTGCAGATACTGATTAGATATAATATGCAACTCGAATGGTAAGCTTATGAAAATCTTTGAATTACTTGGAGTGGCTAGTGGTTGGGGAGCCAAAGTCAGGGACAGTGAAACTGGTGCACAGATTCTTAAGAACTCAAATTTCCATGCTAAATATCAGAATTTTATATGGGATAGAATGGTTTATCCCATGTTTAATTCAAAGGAAAAATCTCTGCCTATAGGCATGCAGACCAAGCCTGTACTTTTAGATGTTTTTCAGAAAATATCCTCTTCAATACAAGAGATAATGAACAAAAAGCATTTCCCTATTATCATCGGTGGAGATCATAGCAATGCAATAGGAACCTGGAGCGGCGTTGTTAAGGCTCTAAATGCGAAGGAAGAATTTGGATTGATTTGGATAGATGCGCATATGGATTCCCACACCTACGAAACAAGCCCATCCAAGGCGTTTCATGGAATGCCTTTGGCGGCACTACTTGGACATGGTGAACCAGAATTTGTTAACCTAGAAGGAATAGCTCCGAAGTTAAATCCTAAGCATGTCGTTCTAATGGGCATAAGAAGTTTTGAAGAAGGCGAGCAAAAGCTTTTAGAAAAATTAAATGTTCGCATTATGTACATGGATGAAATAAAAAGCCGAGGATTTGATGAATGTTTTAAGGAAGCTTTGTCGATTGTAAAAAAAGGCACTAAGCGCTTTGGAGTGAGCTTGGATTTAGATTTCTTTGACCCTGAGTTCGCGCCCGCAACACCATCTTTGGAACCGAATGGTGAAAGTCCATCAAATGTTCTGCCATCTCTAAAAAAACTACATAATGAAGAAAAGCTAGCAGCATTTGAGATAGTGGAATTCAACCCAAAGACAGATGCCAATAATATAACACTAAAACTAATTCAAGATATAATTGACTCAGTTTTCAATTAAACAAAGAGAGAAGATTTTTTTTATACTTGGCAAAACTTTGCGGGCTAATAAGAGTAATAAGGCTGCCTGATAAAATAACGCATACCCCTAGGCCTTGCAAGAAGGTGATTTTTTCTTGTAAGAAAACAACTCCTACAAAAACCATAAACACTGGCTCTAGAACGGATAATATTGCTCCTTTTGTTGCGCTGATATAACGCAGGGCTTCTAGCAACAAAAGCATAGGAATGGCTGTAGATATTATGCTGATTCCAAGGATGTTAATCCATACAGATATACCCGTTGGAATTTTAAAGCTTCCGTCATTGATGCTAAATATTAGTGCTGATATAAAACAACCAGTACATGCTAAAAATGTAGATGTTAAAGGAGGCATTTTTATTTGCTTTCCACCCACTACATATCCCGCATAAAGAATGCCTGTCAGGATACTGAGTATAATTCCAAACAAATCGGCTTTTGCTTCTTTTAAATCAATTAGCAAAATCAGGCCAATCATTATCAAGCCAACTGCAGCAATATAATTTTTGGTGATGCGAATGTCGTATAGAAATTTATTTATGAGCAGCACAAATGCAGGGAAAGTGAAGAATATTACAATCGCAAGACCAGTTCCTATATATTCAGCCGCAACAAAATAGAGCATAGAACAGCCGCCATAAAAAATAGCGCCGACTATAAGCATTTTTATTACATCTACATTATTAACAGTTTGAATTTGCCGCCATTTAGGTAGCATGATTATAAATATAAAAACTGCTGCAATGAAGAAGCGCCAGAATGACATGTTCTCTACAGAATAACCTTCCTTAATAATAGAAACGCCAAAATATCCGAGTAAAGAATACATCAAACCAGAAATTATGGCGTAAAATTTGCCTTTGCGCTTTTGTTTTTTATTTTCCATCTATACAGGGTATACCTTTACTGTTCGGATGGCAAATTATATTGCTTTAAAATCTTTTCGTGTAATTATGGCAATAAGGATGCTTGCCAGTTTTTTGATAGTATTCCTGATGATACTCTTCTGCTTTCCAAAACACTTTCATAGGCAAAATTCTTGTGGCAATTTTATAACCTTTGTTTGTTAGTTGCTCTATAACCGAGTTGCTAGTTTCTTTTTGTTTTTCATCATAGAAAAACACCGCGCTTAAATACTGCTCGCCAATATCTGGCCCTTGTCCATCTGCTTGCTCAGGATCATGAATTTCAAAAAAATATTTTATGACTTGTTCATATCTAAGCATCGAAGGATCATAAACTACGCGAACTGCTTCATAATGGCCTGTATCACCTTCACATATTTCTTCATAAGATGGATTATCTTTATGCCCACCGATATACCCTGATTCTACCTTCAAAACACCTTTGAGTTTTTTGAAATAGTATTCAACTCCCCAAAAGCAACCTGCAGCAACTATTGCTTCTTCAGTATCATTCACTTCTAAATTTGCTACAAAATCCAAGCTCGCAGAATTAACACAATGACGAGTATTGAGTGATGTAAAATTCTCACCTTCAAATACATGTCCTAGATGTGCATTACATCTGTTACATAAGATTTCCGATCTTTGACCATCAGCATCAATTTGTACTTTTACTGCACCTTCAACTTCCTTATCAAAGCTTGGCCAACCACAATATGAATGAAATTTTTGCTTTGATCTAAATAGTGCAAGACCACATTGACGACATAAATAAGTTCCAGCTTCATCAAGATTTTCATATTCACCAGTGAAAGGATACTCAGTACCTTTATCGCGAATTATTCTAAGTAATTGATTTGAAAGACTTTGTGATTTGAACATAAAAAATTTCCAATAATTGTTTAGCCTAAATTAAATAATTGGTATTGCAATTGCTGACTATAAATGAACCTTAAATGAGGTTATTATGGTAGTTGTAACTGCAAAACCAAGTTATCCCGCTCCACTCCCACCAAACCAGCTAACTCCTCTAGAATCCACCTTAAGAGCAACCGAGGCTTTGATTAAAGAACCCGACTATGACAAAGGGAAATATAAAAACCACAGGGATGCAATTCTGTATTTACTAAGAGACGACAACCCTGATAATCCCGCTACTTTAGAAAACATTCTAAAACATGCCAAACGCGCGGACGACATAGAATTAATTGATGCAGTGGTAGAATCATATTCAAAAAACAAAGATAAGACCAAACACCTATCTGAGCTAGTCTTTAAAACATATACAAAGATCAAAAATGCCACAAACTTTGAGCCATACTCAAATAAAAAGTATTATGAAAAATTAAAGCGCGATTTGGAGATCTACAAAAAAGATGTAATTACCAGATTAAACAAAGGGGAACTTAAGGACAAAGAGCTGGTAGCAGTCTTAAAGAGCGCTCGTCACTCACATGACGGAGAGATCATTCATTTGGTGAATGAATATTATCTAAAAAATCTTAAACAACATGAAGTTATTCCTGAAATTATTCTTAGCACCTATATCAAAGTAAAAAACGCAAAGTGGTTTCAAGACTACCAAAAATTAGGGATTTACTCACTACTTGAAAAAGATCTTGAGAAATATAGAAAAACGCTTCTGAGCGAATTTGAAAAACTAAAAGATTCCAAAGATAAGACCACTAGAAAAAAGATCATTGATATCCTAAGAGATGACATTCCAGATGACCCAGCAATAACAAAGCAAATATTAGAATATGCTAGTAGCAACAATGACTATGAGCTTATTGATGCAGTCATTGCATCTTTCATAAAAGATCCAAATAAAAATAAAGACTTAGCTAAAGATATTTTTTACGTATTTCAACAGATACGAAAAGAAGATGGCTTTAAACCCTATGCTCAATTAGACCACTATCAAAAATTACAAACTGAGTTCAATAATTATAGAAACGACATCCTCGCTAGACTCCAAAACGATAGTGCAGAAAAAATTCCAGAAAATGAGCTAGGCAAGATTCTAAGTAATGCAATTAAACTAAAAGATGCTGAAATAGCTGATGCTGCACTACAATATGGTTTCAAATATTTTCTTAATAAATTCAAAAATGAATTCCACAAAATCAAAGTACTAGATTGGTTTATACATTATACTAGGTTGCCCCATTACGCCGATCTAAACAACGAGTCAAAATCTGCTTCAAACACTTCAAATGACAATAATGATGATGCTCCTCAATCAAAAAGAAAGGCCAAAGCACCTAGGCCATCCGCACCTGCTCCAACACCAGACAAGAACATCCCGCTCACTGTTCTATTCTCACAACTAAAAGTTCTGCTAGCCACGCCTGATTATGATAAGAGCGTATATAATAATTATCGCAAAGCACTTTTATCGCTTCTTAAAGACGATATTCCAGATAGCGAAGAAGACTTAGGTCAACTGTTCAAACTTGCTAAAGAAACTAATGATGTTGAGCTTATAGATGCCATCATATCACCGTTTGTCTACACCCCAATAAAGGGAGGGAAATTATTTGATCAACTAATAGAAACCCTAGCAGATTTAAAAGACGTTTCTTGGTTTAGGTCGTTCTTTAGTTCAAGTCCTTATCAACGCAAACTAGAACAAGTTATGGCTCTGGCTTTTGCTACAGGATCAGTAAGTTTGAATAACCAGCAATTAAGAAAGCTTTTACAAATTGCCTGTGACCAACATGATTATAAGTTGGCCTTGAATTTACTTAGTGCCCCTCCTCGAGAAGAAAATGACGATGATAGTGACGACGACCAGGACGAGAGAACAAAGATCGCATTCGAAATTCTTGAATCAAAGATTAAAGAATATTATGCAGCCTATTCACGAGATAAAAAATGTCTTTTCTGGTTAGTAGCGATTAAAGATATTTTGAATTGCGATGGGTTACTAAATTTTAGATGCATAGATATTAAACAAATAAAAGACCTAGCCGAACTGTCTTTGGCACATAACAATATCCAATTTGTAGAAGCATGGATTAAAATCCGCCCAGACTTGTTAGATCAAGAGATGCATCAATCCTTTATATCTCTCGCTGCAACAAAATACAAACAAGCTCTTATGTCTTTGCTAGAAAATGAGCATGCTAGAAATGGCTTTGGTATGGATAGCATACTAGATATATTATCTTCTCCACTATTAGGGCAAAATGCGCTCGATGAGCTTTTCCCAAATACAAAAAAACTTATTGATATATTAGATGCTACAGATCCATCTTATAGAAATAAACTACAAGAAAAATTAATTAACAAATCACCCAAACTAAAGGAAAAATTTGCAAACACCAAATACTCAGATGGCAAATTAGAAACTATATGTCTAAATGGTGAATTTGACAAACTTGACACCGCAATACTTGGTAAAGATGTTGGTAAAATTCGAATCAAGGGTAAATCCTTATTGCATTATGTAGTTAAATACAATTACAACCCTGCTAATGGAGGATGGCCTGACTCAGTACTTAAAAAGCCTATAAACGAGCAACAAGCGGATGAAGCATTTCAAACAATTTCCAAGGGCAAAAATCTTATTCTAGAAGAATTGCTACGCACTAAACAATTCTCAAATCAAGACATTCAAGATGCCTATAATAAGGCATATCGGGATGGCAATGTAGAACGAAAAAACTATAACCCTTTTAGTAAAAAAGCTGAAACTGACAAAACCATAAAAACTGATATCGCCGGTAGAGGTGACCATGCCTTGATGAAGCAACTAGAAGATGCTGGAGCCAATCCAGCTATGGGAGAAAGCTTTATAGGAGTTTGGCGAGCAGTCACCTATTCTTATGCCGCTTCAGCTGGCATAGATTTTGTGTTAGGAACAACAACTGGTCTCATCCAACACTACCTAAAAGTACCAGCAAAAGATTGGTATAATCGTGTAGCTTCATATGTAAGTGGAGGTACTAGTGCAGCAGCTTTCTTAGCTACTGGCGCCGTGAAAGATGCGTACTATAGAAATTTAAATCCAGATTACTATAATAATAATTTTTTAGATCTCACTGGTGTAAACTTAGCAGGTAATTACAAAAGAAATTGGTATGGTGGTATCCAATCAGGAAAAGACCTAGGCAAAGCCATGGCAAGCAATGCAGGTGTTATTGGAGCCGAGAATGCAATCACTGATGCTGATAGTATTACCTCGGCAAATAAAAATGTACACCATAAAGTAGCACTCGATATTTATGACGATTACTTGAGAGC
>CAZVFD010000004.1:29416-50336 GCA_964625465.1 uncultured Candidatus Midichloriaceae bacterium
GCTGAGAAAAACACCTCTAGATGGTATTTTCACACCAAGGGATTAGAAGGGTTTATGGAACATCTAGAAGCAATAAATCTCAAGTGTGACTTTGGAATACCAGGTGACAATGGTTATAGCTTTAATACTGAATTTCAAAAAGAACTTCAAAACATTTTTTCTGATGCAAACGTTGCAAAAACTATTGAATCAATAGTGAGCTTCAAGCAAAACGAAATTTTCTTTATGGGCCTTGCAAGAGGCATTGAACAAGGACTAATCAAAACTCCATTATCTCTTAAAAAACAGATTCTTAATGCTAAAGACAATGTTATAATCGAATTAGCAAAATCTAGACAGGGCCCTGTCAACCAAGATGTACCTTATGTATTTGGCAGATTACGAAAAATCTACGACAACCATTCAAAAGAATATGTCCCTCTTTCGGTACTGTTAGTTGCCCAGTTCTATAAGCAATTGGAAATTAGCAGCGGAGCACGCAAAATTGGTGTAAGAGAAAAAATATGGATTTGTTTTCGCGATGGCTGGCAAAATTTACTGGGTAAAGTGGCTCCCAAATTTGGTATGACCAAAGAACAAGCCAATGATGTTGTTGCAACCTTCGCAAATGTTACACTAGCTACTGCTGTAGGATTTGGTGGTTACTATGAAAAGAAGCTTAGAGATGAACTTGCTACACAAGGTATTATGAAGTCTACATTTTACATATCAGAAATTTGTAGATCAGCCATGAGTATTCTTAGTCACACTGGAATTCCTCCTCTTGTAATCATACCCGTAGTTGGCTCTATATTAGTAATGCTCTATTCCCGACATAAAGAAGTAGACCTTATCACTGCGACTAGTGATTTAGCTCATAAAATTTGGGACGCAATGACTCCACATCCAGATTCAACTGGGATCTTTATAAATCACTCAACTCTCGTTAAATTTAATGACCTGCTGAAATTCAAAAGAGAATTAATCCCAGAGGTTGTAGGGATGTCGTTGTAAAGTTAGAAAATTCAGTTAAATTTTTTCTATAGATTTGAGGTGCGTAATGAAAATTAGAGATTTAGTTATATTAGTTGCTGAAACAAAAAACAATTCAGAGTTAGGGGGATTGGTAAACGACTTACTTTATCCTTATTTTTCAAATAATACTAAATTGAATGGGATTCTAAAAAATGTTGCAAGACGTTGTAGCTCAGAGAACTTTCAAAGACTTAGACGAGAAACTATTTCAAGCTTGCGTACGTTTGGTTTAGATCTAGAAATTTCGCAATGTAAGTACGAAATACCTTTCTTTAAAATTGATAGCTGTTGTAAACTCAGTATTTATTATGCTTTCTGGTAACATACCTAGTTCCACCGGGGTTTGTGATAACCTTAAGACCTGAGATTCAGTCCATAAATTACGAGGCAGGTGAGGTAAATAATTTCCTAATGTTCTATAAGATTGAGACCATTTTAAAGAAGAAACTTCTGGGATGAACGTACTAAAATTTCTATTAGGGAAGGTGGAGCCTGAGAAATTTAAGGCTCTTTGGATTAGTTGTTTCATTTTTATCTAACAAACTTGCGTTTCATTAGGTCATTAATATAATTGTGAAATTTCTTAAGCCAAGAGAAATCATGTTTAACTTTGACTACAACCGTTGCAGCAATTCTATCGTGCCAACACTGGCTCTTATCACTCCAATTCATTGCAAAAAATCCTAAACAAAATGGTATCCCAGAGACAAAATACCCACCTGCTCTCTTAACATACTGCGCACGACTTGGTATTGCTAAAGTTTGGGCATCTACTATTTTGCACCCGAGTATCCACTTCCCTATCGTGCTACCAATCTTTATCCAAGATAGCAAAAATAGCCCAACGATAAACATCACTGTCAGCAGTTGAACTAAAAAATATTTAATAAAAAAATTTTTATTTGATAGATATGAAAACATTGCGGACATATCTATTCGATTAGTTCCAGAAATAATAAATTGCTCAAGGTCTAGACCACTTACCAAAAAAGAATTTACACTTGGAACTACAGGTGTTAGAAGAAACGCAATAATCGTAAAGTCTATAGCAACTGCTAATAAACGAGTAGAAAAAGATGCATACTTTACATCTTGTTTTTCTTCCATTTATTACCTCTCAATTTTTGTTACACCACCCATATACGGCACTAAAACATCTGGAATTGCAATAGAACCATCGGCATTCTGATAATTCTCCATTATGGCAATTATCGTCCTGCCGATAGGCAATCCCGATCCATTAAGAGTATGCACAAAATAATTTTTCTTGTCACTAAGCCTTTTGAATCTAGCTTTCATTCTGCGCGCTTGGAAATCTAGAGTATTAGAGCAACTTGAAATTTCTCTATATCTATCTTGCCCTGGCAACCACACTTCAATATCATAGGTTTTTGTCGCACAAAAACCAGTATCGCCTGTGCAAAGCACAACAACACGATAAGGAAGTTTTAATTTATGCAACACACTTTCTGCAACACCCAACATGCGTTCATGTTCTTCTTTTGAATCTTTCTCATTAGTAATACTGACCATCTCAACTTTAGTGAATTGGTGTTGTCTGATCATGCCTCTTGTATCGCGACCTGCACTTCCCGCTTCAGATCTAAAACATGAAGCATATGCTGTATACCTTAACGGCAATTGTTCTTCTGGAACAATTTGGTCGGCAACTAAGTTCGTTAAGAACACTTCACTAGTTGATGTTAACCAATAGTCATTGGTCGTTTTAAACAAATCCTCTTCAAATTTAGGTAATTGACCAACACCATAGACTGTTTCGGTTTTTACGAGTGTTGGGTGAACTATTTCGGTATAGCCAAATTCTTGCGTGTGGTGATCAAGTAAGAAGTTTGCAAGCGCGCGTTCTAACCTTGCTAAACCTGCTTTCAAGGTTACGAAACGTGCACCACAAAGTTTCGATGTTTGCTCGAAGTCCATGAGTCCAAGTTTTTCACCCAGCTCGAAATGCTCAAGTGGTTTAAAATCAAACTTTCTGATTTCTCCCCACTTTTTTATTTCTTTATTTTCACTTTCGTCAGTACCAACTGGCACCTCATCTGACATAATGTTTGGCAATACAGCTAGCTCTTTATCAAGTAGCTCTTGTAGCTTTACAACTTCTTGTTCAAGCACTGGGGTCTTTTGCTTTATCTCCTCGCCTTCTTGCATGAGTTTAGAAGCATCCTCACCTTTGCTTTTGGCCATGCCGATAGCTTTTGCTAATTCATTTCTGCGTGATTGCAAGTTCTGCAACTGCGTTTGATTATTTCTAATATCTTCATCAATCTTCAGAATTTTAGCTGCTATTTTGCTAATTCCTCTCTTCTGCATTGCAGCATCAAAAGCTTCTGGGTTCTCTCTAATAAATTTAATATCGTGCATTTTTAGACTCGGTGTTTTTCAATTCTTTTGCATATTATAATAGAAATCTCGTAAAGCAACAGCAAAGGAATTGCTAGAGCTATCTGGCTTATCACGTCTGGCGGGGTCAAAATGGCTGCCAATATAAAAATTACCACTATCGCAAAGCGTCGTTTTTCTGCTAACCATGAGCCTTTAATGAAACCAACTTGTGATAGTAAAATCAATATTATAGGCATTTGGAAGGCTAATCCAAAACCTACTATTAGGCTGATTACTAGTGACAGATACTCGCTAATTCTCGCCTCTAATACCATTGGCATTTTAGATGAAGACCCGATGGTCTCAAACCCTATAAAAAATTTCCATGCCAGTGGCATTACATAAAAATAAACGAGTAGTGCACCTACTAAAAACAATATTGGTGAAGCAATCAGATACGGTAGTAAAACCATTTTCTCTTTCTTATAAAGACCAGGAGCAACAAAGAAATAAAGCTGCGCAGCAATTACTGGAAACGCCATAATAAAGCCAGCAAAAAAAGATAACTTTATGTATGTGAAGAAAGCTTCTGTAAGTCCTGTAAAAATGAATTTATGAGTCTTGTCACCTGACGCCTCAGAGAGTGGTAGGGTTAAGTAATTGTAAATGTTTTCTGCATACAGGTACGCAATGCACGTGCACAGCAAAAAAGTAAAACTGATAATCATCAGCCTCTTTCTTAACTCTGCTAAGTGCCCCATAATAGGCATAGTGTTGTCATTGATTGGCAGCATCCTTTTCTTCTACTTTAATTTGCGGCATTATCTTTGATAAGTCATAAACGCGTTGGTGATTCCCATCCATATCGACGATCACATCGACAACATTTTTTTCAGCCTCAACTTCATTGATAGCCGCATTTAAATATTTTACGTAATCGTTATAGTAATCTTTGATTTTGCTAATGACTTGACTGATTGATTTTAGAAAAAATACCATGTCTTTAGGCCCTAAAACTAGTAGGGCAATAAGTCCAACTAAACCTAATTCTGGCAGTGAGAAATCAAACATCTAAACCTCTGGTAACTACAGTAATATAGTCGTTTGCACAAATTTTGTCCATCATTTAGCCAGCTGTCGATCATAATCGACGATTCATAAAGTGTCGACTATACTTGACAACAGATGTAATTATCCTTCCAAAGTATTTGGTATAATCCCTGCAGTCTGCATCTTCCAAAGCATTGCGTAATAGCCATCTTTGGCTAACAGCTCTTCATGCGCACCATCTTCAACTACTGTACCTTTGTCAAACACAAGGATTCTATCTACAGACTGCAGTGTCGATAATCTATGAGCAATGATGATCGAAGTTTTCTTTTTGAATAAACTTTTAAGGCTAGCTTGAATCTGCCTCTCTGTATATGTGTCAAGAGCTGAAGTCGCTTCATCAAAGATAATCACATCCGCTTGTTTATAAAGTGCTCTGGCAATTCCAATGCGCTGGCGCTGACCGCCCGATAAGCGCACGCCGCGCTCACCCACTAAAGTGTCGTACCCCTCTTCAAGACTAGAGATAAAATCATGACAATTTGCCTTAATCGCGGCTTCAATCATCTCAGCATCTGTAGCGTCTTCAGCACCATATTTTATATTTTCCTTAATAGTCCTATGAAACAAAATTGGTTCTTGTGGTATAAATGAAATATTCTCTCTTAGAGACTTCAGCGTTACCTTGCTAATGTCTTGCCCGTCAATCTTAATTGAACCGCCATTTAACTCGAACAGTCTAAGCATCAAATGTACAAAAGTTGTTTTACCACTTCCAGAAACACCAACTAATCCAATTTTCTGCCCACCTTTAATCGTGATTGATTTTTCTTTAAAAACGTTATCGTTGTTTTTATAGTCAAAAGTGACTTTACAAAATTCAATCTTGCCCTTTTTAACTTCTAATTCTGATGCATTTATTGCATCTTTGATTTCAATAGGATCTTTCACAACTCGGAGTGCTTGCTTAACAACACCCAACTCTCTGAAAAGATATGTCATCTCTGCTGTAGCAGTCCAAAGTAGCACTAGTACATTCAAAGTAGTGTTTAATACAAACACCATATCTCCAATAGATATTCGGTCTACTTGCCAGAATCTCACCGTCAAATAAAACAAGCCACTTACACCAAAAAAACCAAGTACGCTTAGTAAAAGCTTTATCTTTTCAATGAAGAACAATGTAACACGATTACGATTTCTTTCCTCCGTTTGCGCAATAGAGATGTAATCAACCTCATATCCAAATTTATTATATAACTTTACGTTCAGATTGTTTACTAAAGAGTCTACGATCTTGCCCAACAATCTAGTTCTAGATTCAGAATGATCTCTAGACAGCAAAGCTGCTTTGGCACAAGCGATAGCACAAATAATGAGATGTAAAGTTAGCCAGCTAAATAAAACCGACCCTAACGCTAAATCCAAATTAGAAAACAAGTATGCTGAAATTGTAATTGCGAAAATCACAGGCAGCATATTCACAAAAGTAAAATCTAAAATTATGATTGCGCTGCGTGGCAAATCACCAATTCTATTGGCAATCCCACCAACAAAGTTTCGGGAAAAATAGGAATGTGAGTGATGGCTGACATAGGCAAAGGTTGTCATTCTTACATTAGTCTCAAAGCGAGGGTAAACATATGAAGTAATAAACCCTTGCAAACGCATCATCAGCTCTACGAACAACCAGAAGCAAAGCGCTACTAAAAACAAATTTCTAAGATCCAGGAATACATTGGACTTATCGCCATCAAATTCAGTCAAAGCATCAACTAAACTGCCAGTAATAAGAGGCCACATTGAACTTGCCAAAGCAACCACAAAAGAACAAAGTGCAAGCACAATAAAGCCACCCGTCTGCTTACGCATAAAATGAGCAAAGAATTTCAAGCGATTTGAGGGCAACGTATTAGTGATCATTATACATAGAGTTTAAAACTTTGTTAAATATCGAAATGGACATAGTCATATACAACATATAATCAGACAAATCAACTAAAAATCAAAAAAATATTGACCCAAAGGCGATTTGACCAATATGATTGTATTATCTAGAGCTAAATGGCCACTTTTTAAGATGTTACGACAATTTACTATTATTTTGTGTTTACTAGTAAGTTCTACTGCCTTTGCAGAAAACGCTAGTGATGAGAGTGTGCGTAATTTCCTAACCAAAATCCAAAATTTAATGAATAAGAGAGATATCAAAGAAATAGAATCTTTTTATACATACTTTACGGACAGCAGCGCAAGATTTATTAAAAAAAGTTACCTACTTGATAACACAGATAAAAGTAAGATTCTCGCAGAAGAATCACTTAATATGAGTAAGGAAGAGTATATTAATTACATAAAGGAAATCCTCAAACCTTTAAACCAATATGCTTATAGAATAAATGTTAACAAAATAGATAGAAACGAAGCTGCTGGCATCGCTATAATTAATTATAGCGTTGACGAATATACATTAATTAAGTCAGATAAAGGCGCAGAAGAGGCAGCATTTATCTCTGCCAACTGCAACATGAATGTTGGACTTGATACTGGTGATGCTGTTATACTCAGCACAAATTGCATTGAAAAAATTGTTAAAAAAACAAATTAATGTCATCTATTATACAAACCCTAGATCCTTTTGAGTTGATTAAAGGTAGCACAACTTCAACAGATCCTTACCTCATTAATAACTTCTTAGCGGTGATAAAAAAGATATACGCGTATGAGATTTTCAAGCCAATGATGGATCTTGTTTCAACGTTGTGTATGCAGAAACGTTTAGAGTTCAGACTATCGCCAAAAACCGTTTTCTCACTTGATGAAGGGAATTGTAGAACGGTGGAATCACGAAATGGAAACAAATACTTTGTTATAACTATAAAAAAAATAACACCTGATGTAGTCATTCATGAAATCGGACATATGATTGAAAATGAAAGCAATGTCCGTCTCGACGCAACATTTAATCAAGCTATGCTAACTGACATTCGTGCTGTTGCCACAAGAAATATATCACTGCAGACCGCAATCAAACAAGTAATGGTGTTACAAGTTTCAAACTATCCAGACAACCAAAAAGGCTCTGAATTATTTACAAGATATTTTCAGCTCCTTGCAATGGCGAAAGAAGTTGCAGGATTCTCTGCTGAGTATGCGTACACCGTGCTTGATGTTTATAAAGCTTTTCCAAACACCATAGATTGGATTTGGGAAAAGTTATACAAACCAATGTTTGCAAGAATAGACCTAAGAATCGCTAAAATTAGTCAGGAATTTATAATTCCAATCAACGAAATCAAACACAAGTGGGCAGGTGAAAAAATTGAAACGTTCCACAAATCTGAGAAGAAAGGCAAGTGGTCATCGAATGTAAAATCTATTAAAGACCAGTAGAAACAATTGGCATACCCTCTTCTCTGACCAACCTTGCTTCAAAAGATTCGAGTTTCTTTTCTTGAGACCTTTCAATCAAAACTTTCACAACTTCATGTATACAATCGCCTTCTATTTGATTCGGACGTTGTAACGAATGAAGGTCGAAAGTAAATTTAATAGTAAAATCATCTGTTGCTAGGTTATATTCTAATGTTTTACCCACATTATTTGTATCTACCAAAACTTTTCCGAACACTTCAATTCCATCTGGAAAGAATTGCAGCAAGTACGGTACTTCAAGTTCGGCAAACAAATGCCTAATATTTGCATCTCTAGTTCCAGCCACCAAATTCTCTTTTCTTTGAGATGCCTTACCTTGCATAAAGAAGGCGATCAAATGCATCCAATGCCAAATCTGTTTTTTGGAAAATTTAAGACCTGAATTTTTAGCTGCGTCTTTTGCGGGCATTCCCGTTACAGCTGCTTGCGAGCTCCTAGACTGCTTACCAGCATCATCTATATCTTGGGCTGTTACAACAAACCTAAATTCTCTTTCTTGATAATTTGCGATGATGCCACATATCTCTGCCTTATGTTCATCTAGTATTTTAGAGTCTTCTATTTCAGGCAAAAAGATTTGTAGCGAACCTAAATCCGCATGTCTTCTATGCCTTGTTCCGCCTGGAGTTATAGCTTTTTTAGGCTTTCCCTTTGGAGACGGACTATAAAACAACCCCGGCCTTGCATTTGGGAGATTACTTAAGGCATACTGCACTCTAATTTTAGTCTCAGGACTGAAAATTCCCTCTGGAATAAAAGTAGTAAAACTTCCACTCCCAGGCTCTGCAAAAGGATTCACACTTGAGCCATCCGCCCTGTGCGCAAACTGAAAACGCCTTAGCTTTTTAGGCGCAACGTCTATAAAATTATCAGGCAAACCCGAAGACATTTCAGCAATATTTCTCTTACTTCTTGTACCTAACACCCCTACTCCCCCAAGTAATATTATATAGATTATAACACATTAAGCGGACGCTTTAATAAATGTTTTGTTAAATATTTGTTAAATTCGACACTCCACAAATGGAAATCAATAACTTTCAGCGTTATCCATGAAATAAATGCATTATTCATAACATGAAAGACTTGAAAAACAACGATTTGACCACTACAATTACGACTTCATTCAGAGGGAGTAAAATGCACAACAAAGACAATTCCGTACTTCACCAATTTTTAGCAAGCGCAGAAAAGGAGTTTGAGATGGCTGAGTCGCAAACGGTTTCGCTGACAAAATTGCGCAACATTTTCGCAAGAGTTGAAGAGACTTGTAAAAACGATAGTGGCACCGCTTTACATTTTGTAGCAGGGCTAGGATTTGCTAGAATTACACGTGCATTGATAAACCATGGCTATAATATAGATGCTCAAAATAACAAAGGCATTACACCACTTCATATGGCTACTTTATTTGGACATAATACAATCTGTAAATTATTATTAGAGCGCGGCGCAATGGTAGATTCCATTGACAAAACTGGAAAAACAGCTCTCCATATCGCCACCTATCAGAATAAGGAGGACTTAGTGCGATTATTTTTAAAATTTGGAGCAAACCAGATGCTTAGAACTCAAGACAATCTTGCTGCCGCTCATATCGCAACCAACATGAATCATACTAACATACGCGACATTTTAAGAGATGACTTCGCTCAAAAATTCTTTGCGCTTGTTAATCAAGAGGCGATTAAGAAGCTCAACGATCCAACTACGACTAGAGGAGAGATTGACCGATTAAAGAGAGCTGGGTTTTCATTAGAAGAGGATTTAGAGCCTTGCAATAGCCCCCTTAAATTCTAAGACTAATTTTTGATATAGTTCTTTTTTAAATTCAACTATTACATCTGGAAGATCATCTATATTCACCCACTTCCATGTTGTGAATTCGGGGATTTCGGTGAGCAGATTAATTTTCTCGTCACCACCATTCAGCTTCATCAGATACCACATTTGTTTTTGACCACGATATCTACCGCCCCAAAGTTCTGGGATCAAGTCAACTGGAAGATCATAGTGTATCCAATCTTTTGTTTGAGATATGATTTCCACATCATTCGTGCCAACTTCCTCTTTAAGCTCTCTCAATGCAGCCGCCAAAGGCTCTTCGCCTTCATCAATACCACCTTGAGGCATTTGCCACGCATCAGAAAAACGGTCGGCTCTCTGCCCTACAAAAACTCTCTTATCCGAGTTAATGAGCATTATGCCGACACCAAGCCTATACTCAGTTGGTAAATTATTGTTTTCAGTCATTACTAGAAAGGAATCTCGTCATCAATCTGCTCAGCCACATACTCATCTTTATGTGATTCTAAGTGACTAGGTGATTTCTCAGAGGTATGAGTATCATTAGCAGAATGTCCGCCACCTTTACTATCAAGCATCACCATTGTTCCTGAATATGCTTGTAGAACAACTTCCGTTGTATATTTTTCTACGCCGTTCTGATCGCTCCACTTTCTGGTATGTAGAGATCCTTCTAAATAAAGCTTTGAACCTTTGTGTACATAATTTTTAATAATAGTAACAAGTGGTTGCGAAAATATAACAACCCTGTGCCATTCAGTACGCTCTTTGCGCTCCCCGCTTTTATCTTTCCAAGATTCAGAAGTTGCTAAAGGAAAGCTTGCTACCTCTCTACCGTCTTGAGTCGATCTGATTTCTGGATCCTTGCCGACATTTCCAATTAAAGTCACTTTATTTAAACTTCCTGCCATATTCGCCTACTTACACAATTTATTCTCCAGCATTAGAAACCAGACGTATATATTGGTCAATTATTTTTTTGTTAATTGGCAATATAATTAATTAACTCATGCAGTAAAACTTATTTATTCAAATTCCGGGCAGGAATTTTGACTACAATATTCCTGAATAAATGTAGAAACTAGCAGGTATTGGCCATATTCTGACTGCTCACCTTCAAACCTTCCATTTGGCTCAAGTATCCCAATTTCAGGTCGTCCAAGAAGCCTAATAGCGCAATAATCATTATTTGAAGCGAGAATTTCTTTAAAAACTCCTAAATATACCTCAAATTCTTCTATGGACATGCCGTCATCATCTTCTTCATCTTCATCACAGTATTTATAGAGAGTGGATTTAAGTGGTATGCCCTCTTCTATAAATCGAGAACTCAACGCACTGTCAAGATTTGCTGAATATTGCAAGCACTCATCTTGATTATCATCATTCATACCGAGAGTAGCTAATTCTTTCAGTCTATTAAAATACCAATCAAATTTTCCCTCAAGTGTTTTAGGGAAGTTTATTATACTTTCCAAACTTCCTAGTTGGGATAAAGAATCCAGTTTGCTATGCAATTGATTGCTACATTGAAGATCTTCTGCACAGAAATTTGCAATCTTATTTCCAATTTTTTCTTTTAAATCATTAGGCAATGTTTTTGCTAATAAGTTTCTCTGAAGAAACTCTGCTGGCTCTAAATTAACCATATTTTCCGCAGAGATTACTAGGGCAGGTTTAGCTGCACATACCATTCCATACAAGAAATGTTCATAGAAGTTTTGCACAGAAAAAGTTTTATTTTCAGGAAAAGTACTTATTGCTTCGAATAGATCTCCATTCACTGTTGTTGCATCATGGCTTGAAAAAAAAGAAACTTTTGTACCTACTGGCAAAAGGTGTACTAGTTCTTGAGCGCCTCTGCCATGACACGCTGTCATTAGTACATCAAATGGTGTTTTAATTGTGCTTGCAAGATACTCAAATAAGCCTTTAGTTGGAATTACGATCCCACTTTTGGTTGCTTGAATCACATGCTCTCCTTCATATATGGTTCCATGAGCTTCAATTACAACTAAAGTTCTGGAAAGTGGAGATTGAAAGCAATCTTGCAGCAAGGCTTCCTCAATTACAGCGCGATAAATACTGTGCTTGTTTGCATCCAAAAGATCGGTCTCACCATCACCGGCAGCTATTACATTAGGTATGCGACTTTCAACAAAGGTTTTTATTTTTTGATCTGTGTCTGGCCCTGTAATCAAAATCGCTGAATTATATATTGAGTTGAAACCTGTCATTTACTTGTCCTATCAATCTTTCTGACTCAATTATAACATACGAATGTTACAACAATATTAAGAGAAATGAAAATTTACAGCCACTTGGCTTTTACTAGGTCTTTGAATGCTCTACCCCTATGCTCAAAGTCTTTGAATTGGTCATAAGATGCGCAGGCAGGCGACAGTAAAACCACACCAGAACTATGGTTTTCAGCGCGAATTTTATCCAAAGCCCCTTCAATAGTTCCCACTTTTTCGTGAAGGCAATTAGCCGCTGCCAATGTGCCGGCGAAACGATCTTGCGCCTTGCCAATTAGATACGCTTTTTTTACTTTTGGCAGGAGTGGAGTAAGTGCGTCGATGCCATCGGTCTTTGCAACCCCACCCAAAATCCAATAAATATTCTCAAAGCATTTTAATGCTTTTTCAGCAGCATCAGCGTTGGTTGCCTTGCTATCATTAATGAACTTTAATCCGTTTTTTTCTAACACAAATTCTATGCGGTGTTCTAGACCCGCGAATGTTTTTAAATGTTTTACAACATCTTCTGGATTTGCACCAAATCTGGTACAAATTGCATATGCTGCAACTATGTTTTCTTCGTTATGTTTACCAGGTAAAAACTTCATTTCGTTAAGATCAAAAGTCTTATCACCATCCACAACAATTCTATCTTTACAGCTCACATCGGCTGTCGATTGGCAAGACAAACTAACTACGTTTTTTCCTTTGAAAGGAATATTGTAATCTTTCGAAATTATCGCTATGTCATCACCAGTTTGATTGCGCAAAATTCGCTCTTTTGCCGCAATATAATTTTCCATAGTTAAATGGCGATCAAGATGATCGGGCGTTATGTTTATCACCGCTGCTATATTAAACCTAATATGGTTTGAAATATCCAATTGGAATGATGAAGCCTCAATTACATATACGCCATCACCGCCCAATTGTTCGAGTTCTAAAACCGAGTTACCAATATTACCACCAACACAAACTTTATATCCGCAATTTTTCAAAATATGACCAACCAAAGCTGTGGTTGTTGATTTGCCATTTGTGCCAGTAATACCAATATATTTAGCATCAGGGCAAGCTTGATGTAACAAATCTAAATCAGAAATCATTTCAATATTATTTTCTTTAGCAAAAGCAACAACTGCATTTGCATTCTCACCAATGATAGGTACCCCAGGGCTAAGAACAAGGAAGTCTACTTTGCTCCAATCCATTTTGTTTGGCGCAATAAATTCAGCTTGTGAATTATCAACCGATTTTACATTCTCTGCATTGTCATCCCACGCATAAACTTTTGCACCACTTGCATGCAAACATTTAACTGCGCCTTTCCCAGTTCGGCTTAAGCCAAAAACGTAGAAAGTTTTATTTTGAAAATTTTTCGAGGTGATCATCTCAGCTTCAGCGTCGCCATTCCTATAAGTGCGAATATTATAGCAACAATCCAAAATCTCATCACTACTTTTGTTTCACTCCAACCTAGTTTTTCAAAATGATGGTGGATTGGCGCCATTCTAAAAAAGCGCTTACCTGTTGTTTTAAAATAGAAAACTTGGATCATGACCGAAACTGCTTCAATTACAAACAGTCCTCCGATTATCGCAAGAAGAATCTCATGTTTTGTTATAACACTCACTGTACCGATTGCTCCACCCAGCGCTAAGCTCCCAACATCGCCCATAAAGATTTGCGCAGGTTGAGCGTTATACCATAAAAAGCCAAGTCCCGCACCTATGATTGCTGCACAAAACACCATAATTTCACCAGCGTTCGGCACAGGGTGAAGTTGCAGATACTCAGCGAAAACCGCGTTACCAACCAAGTATGAAATCAAGCCATAGCAGAGTGCTGCAAGCATTACAGGACCAATAACGAGTCCATCAAGCCCGTCAGTCAAATTTACTGCATTTGATGCACCAGTAATTACTATACATACAAAAATAAAATACAGGATTCCTAGATTCAAAAGGAAATCTTTTATAAATGGAAAAGCAATATGTGTGTTGTGGGTTTGCGCAATGGCGCTTATCATCCACGCAGCTATTAAACTTACGGTAAATTGCACTGCTAATTTTTGCCTTCCCGAAACGCCTTTAGTATTTTTTAATTTTACCTTTTTGTAGTCGTCTAAGAAACCTAGTGCGCCAAATGCTGTGAGTACAAACAAAACTATCCAAACATATGCATTTGAAAGATCCGCCCACAAAAGTGTTGACATAATTATGCTTATCAAAATCATGAGTCCGCCCATAGTCGGCGTTCCTTTTTTTGACAGATGTGTTTGTGGGCCATCATCACGGATTGGCTGCCCATCTCTCTGCCAAGTTTTCAAAAAAAGAATGAATCGCTCACCAAGTAAGAAAGAAATAATTAGAGCTGTTGCAACAGCGCAACCACTTCTGAATGTAATATATTTTAGAATATTTAAATAGGGACAGCTATCGATGAATTGAGTGTATAACCAGTGAAACATATAAAATTTGGGGAAACCTTTATTTCTACAATATGCTTGAAAATCATTGATATGACAACGGCAAATGTTACTATGCTCAAAAAACTTTAAAACGTCATGAGCCAGTTAACCAGCTACCAATATCCTAAACACATTAGCAATCCAGAACACTTAGTCATCTTCTTGCATGGCTATGGTGCAAACGGGCAAGATCTTCTCTCTCTTTCTCCTGAACTAGAAGCGGCATTGCCAAATTCAGTGTTCGTTTCACCAGATGCAATCTACCCATTTGAAGGCGGTTTTTTTGGCGGGTATCAGTGGTATAGTTTAATGGATAGAAGTGATAAAGCAATGCTCGCTGGTGCAAAAAATGCCGCTCCTTACATAGACCAATTCATAGACGAACAACTTGCCAAATTTAGGCTTCCTGCTTCTAAACTAATTTTAGTTGGTTTTTCGCAAGGTGGCATGATGGCGACTTATGTAGGTTTGCGAAGAAAAGAAAAAATTGCCGCAGTAATTTCTTTCTCAGGTTACATGCTGGCCAATGACAATCTGGAAAAAGAAATTAAAACAAAACCACCTGTATTACTTACACATGGCGAGGAAGACAATGTTGTACCTCCTCAAGCCATTGGACTAGCTGCAAGCAGGCTAGAAGCTTTGGAAATTGATGTTGAAAGCCACTTAATCCCCCACTTAGGCCACGGCATTGACTTAAAAGCCATTGAATTCGCTAAAAAGTTTATTGGTACAAACACTTAAGCCATTCTTCACATTTATTTAACATAACCTTAATATTTCTGTAACATTTGCATGCTATCATTTTGGTATAGTAAACCAATATATAGCGATATGAAAGATCAAGAACGTAAGGAACTCATGGAAGTGCTTGCTAGGATTATGAGCAGAACAGTTAAACCTATAGCCCAACCTGTAACAGCCAGCGCCGAAATGGCGGTTGATACAATTTCTAATACCGTTGCCACAACTATAACTCAACCGATCTGCAATCTTGCAGAAAGTGCAATGTGTAGTACCTCAGATAATAGCACAGCTTTATCTTCTGCTCTTAGTTTGATTCCTAGCGGCATATCGAGCACTGTTTCAAATTTCGTCTCACAACCAATGTGTGCTCTTGCAGAAAGTGCGATGTGTGAAGCACCAAGCAACACAACATTAATATCTTCTGCAGTAAGATTTTTAGCTCCAGCTATTCCAACATTCCCTGTGCTTACTACTGCAGGAACAGCCTGTGAAGCAGTAGGACAATGCGCAGTTAGTAGCACATCATCTGTTTTCGCCCCTGCTTTGGCATTATCTGCAGCCACACTTGCGGGAATTGGCTTAGCATTTGCATTTCGCCCAAGCAATGATAAACGTAAGAGACCGTCTCCAGTTACACCAGTAGCGCCTGTTGCATTACTAAACCTAAACAATAATGGGGGAATTAATTTCGGTGGCGGATTTGATGATGGTGATGAACCAGAAGAGCAACCACAAAGAAGAAATGTTAGAAGAAGGTTAAATTTAGACGGAGCAGCATCTCCTGCATCACCTCAACAACCTCCTATTGCAAGAAGAAGTAGATTGCGTAATGAAGTTGCTGCTTTAAGAGCAAGCATTGGTAGTGTTGATAATGACCAAGCTCACGGTAGTGGACATGATTTACCTACACCAAATCATCCAGGAGGCGGTGTAAGAAGATCTTATAGGAATAGAGCTAGTATGCCAGCTAATGGCGCTAGAAGAGCTTAATACTATCACTTCTTAAGCAAAGCTTAGTGGGTCGACATCCAACTTAATTTTAATACTACGTGATGTTGGAACTTTAGATAACCACTCTAAAATTAATTTTTGAATATTTATATTTTTGTTGGCAACCACTACAAAACGATGCCTAAACTTTTTTCTTAAAACAAAAATTGGTGATGGTGAAGGGCCTAGAATCTTAACCCCATCTATTTCTGGAATATGCTTTGCAAGATCTTGCATGTAGCGCATGTTATTTAATTCGTTAGAAGATGAAGCAGTGATAAGAACCAATCTAGAATAAGGCGGCATGTTAGCAGCCTCTCTATCAGATAGTTCAAAACGCATGAAGTCAGAAACGTTACCTTCTACTAAACATTTCAATAAATGACTATTGGGATCATGTGTTTGTAATAGAACTATCCCTTTATCTTTCTCTCGCCCAGCTCTACCAGATACCTGATGCAAAAGCTGATATGTCCTTTCCACTGCGCGAATATCACACCCTAAAATTCCTCCTTCAGCATCTATAACCCCAACTAAATGTAGTTGCGGAAAATGCAAACCTTTTGTGATCATTTGTGTGCCTACGATAATATCAACTTTATGATTTGTTATATCATCAATTAATTCAGCAATGTTTTTGCGATCTGGAGTTGTATCACTTGCGAGAATTGCAATGCGAGCATCTGGCAATATTGATTTCACTTCTTCAGCAATTCTTTCAACACCAGGGCCAAGTGCATAAATCTTTTCACTACTTCCACAGAATGGGCACTGTGTTAGAAGGGGAGCTTTATGCCCACAATAATGACACTGCAGGATTTTTTTACTTTTATGTTCCACCAATAAAAAATTACAATTTGGGCAACCCACTTTCTCATGGCAACTTCCGCAATATGTTGCCGATGCATAACCTCTGCGATTCAAGAATAACAAACTCTGCTTGCCCTGCTCGAAAGTTTTTATAATCTCTTCTTTGAGCGAAGTTGAAATCCATTTACCTCTGGCTGGTTGCTGCTTATGCATATCCACAATTCTTACTTCAGGCATTACAGCTACGCCATAACGAGATGGCAATTTATACTCTTTAAATTTCTTGTTTTGAGTATTGTATATTGTTTCAACCGAAGGGGTGGCTGAACAAAGCAAAATTGGTATATTCTCAGCCTTAGCACGAGCAATTGCCATATCCCGTGCATTGTAAATTACACCTTCTTCTTGTTTGAATGACTGATCATGCTCTTCATCAACAATTATCAATTTTAAATTTTTATATGGAAGAAAGAGCGCACTTCTTGCACCTGCAAAAATTTGCCTTCCCCATTAATTGCCGCTAGCCAATTTTGCTTACGGGTTTTCGCACCAAGTTCTGAATGCCATTCCAGTGGAGAAATTCCCAAACGTGATTTAAATCTGCCAATTAGTTGCGATGTTAAAACAATCTCTGGAAGAAGCACCAGAACTTGCCCACCCGATTCTATAAACTGATCAATCAGATGTAGATATACTTCGGTTTTACCCGAACCTGTGACACCATCTATTACATGCACATCAAAGTTTTTTTGTGCAGATATTTTTTTTACAACTTCGTTTTGGGTATCAGATAAAATTGCTAGATTTTTCTCACCCAAATCACCTTTCAATTTATATTTGTCAGGCTTGTCTATAACTCCAACTGCCGACATAGACATCTTTAAAATTTTACCAAGTTCAGTCATATTATATCGAGCAACCCACTCAATAAACTTTCGCATAGCAGGTTGGAAGCTAAAGCTGGGATATACTTTTACTGCTTCTTTTAAATTATCTTTTCTTTCTGGATGCTCGTTCCAGACCACACCTAAAACTTCATCATTTCTAAATGGGACTTTGACTATTATTCCTGCTGAAACATCTTGTGGTACAAGATATGTAAAAGCATGGTCAAATGGCTTTGGTAGTAGTACTTCAACAGGCTTTAGGCTCATAAAATCTAAATTTGACCCACAGTTTTAATTTTGATTTTGGGGTGAATTTCATTTTGCGACATGACTACTAAGCTAGGTTTAAATCTCTCTATAATCGATCTAACGTAAGGTCTGAGCGATGGAGAAGTTAAGAGAACAGGTATCTCTCCCATAAGAGCCTGACGCTCAAACTCCTTATTAATTACAGCCACAAATTCTTGTAGTCTTGTAGGCGACATAGAGAGCTGTTTATCGTCACCTCCAACTAAACTTTCCATAAATATTTGCTCCCACTGTGGGGTCAAAATCACAAAAGGCACATAACCTTTATCTGACATATTCGCATAGCAAATTTGTTTTGATAATCTTGTTCTGACGTGCTCAATAATATTCAATACATTCCCCGATACTGTTGTAGCTTCCGAGATTGCCTCTAATATTGTTGGCAAGTCGCGAATCGAAATAGACTCAGCAAGCAAGCCTTGGAAAATTCTCTGAAGTGCCGTAATAGAAATTTGAGACGGAACAATATCTGTCACCAGCTTTTTATGCTCTTCTCCTAAGCCTTCGAGTAGTTTCTGCGTCTCGCTATATGAAAGAAGCTCAGTAATATTTTCTCGTACAATCTCTGTAAGATGCGTTGTAATAACAGTTGGAGGATCTACAACTGTATAATCCTTGAATAAAGCCTCTTCCTTAAACTGCTCATCAATCCATTTTGCAGGAAGGCCAAATGCTGGTTCTTTAGTATCTTCACCAATGAGTGACATATCCTCCCCTTTTGGATCCATGACTAAATATTTATTTGGTCTAACCAACCCTCTGCCACATTCTAGGTCTTTAATTTTTACAACGTATTCTTGTGGCTCTAACTGCATATTATCTTGGATTCTAACCGAAGGCATTACAAACCCAAGATCCTTGGCGATTTGCTTGCGTAGCGCTTTAATTTGGTCTGTAATTTTATGTCCTTTAGAATAATTAATTAGTGGCAATAATTCATAACCCAGCTCTAACCTAATGCTATCAATTTGCAACAACTCGGTCATTGCATCTTCTTTAGATGATTCAGCTGTTTCACTATGTTTTGCAGCTTTGCCTGCATTTAAAATTTCTTGTTCTTGCGCCTGTTTCTTAGCTTTGTCCACAGCTACTGAAAGCGAACCTGTGATTACAGCAGATATTAAAAAAGGAAGTGCTGGTATACTTGGCATTGCTGCCATTACAACTAATAAACCAGAGGTTACTGCAAGGGCTTGTGGATAGTTCCCAATCTGCTCGAATATCGCTTTTTCAGCAGATCCTTTTGCTCCTGATTTAGTCACTAAAAGACCAGCTGCAGTTGAAACTATTAACGCTGGTATCTGCGCGACTAATCCTTCACCAATCGTAAGCAGAGTATATGTTTTAAGGGCAGCTTCAAAAGTCATTCCCTTTTGAGCAAGACCAATTACGATACCACCTATAAAATTGATCAATGTGATTATTACGCTTGCGATTGCATCGCCGCGGACGAACTTATTAGCACCATCCATGGCTCCAAAAAATGTACTTTCATCTTCTAAATCTTTTCTACGTTTTCTCGCAGTATCCTCATCAATAAGCCCTGCTGATAAGTCAGCATCAATGGCCATCTGCTTACCAGGCATCGCATCTAAACTGAAGCGTGCGGCTACCTCTGCTATACGACCAGAACCCTTAGTAATTACGACAAAGTTAATAATGGTTAAAATTCCAAATACGATTGCGCCGATTATTACAGACCCTTGCATTACAAATATGCCGAACGCTTGGATTACATGCCCTGCCGCGTCGGTACCACTGTGCCCTTGAGAAAGAATCAAACGCGTTGAAGAAATATTTAGCGCAAGTCGCAGCATCGTCACTACAAGAAGGATCGATGGGAATGAGCTAAAATCTAACGATCGATTTACAAATAATACCGTCATCAAAATGATAACAGAGACAGAGATTGAGATTGTAAGTAAAAAGTCAATTAACCAAGCTGGGATAGGAAAAATTAAAACTGCAATAATACATAAAATGCCTGCAGCAAAAAAGATGTCAAGATGGTGCTTCGAGCTCTTCAACTTGAGCAGTAATGAAGCTCTATCCATCGGCATTTCAAAATTGCCTATCCGCATCTTTTTACGATATAAAATTCCACCACACTTATTTCTAACACAGTTAGTTGCTTAGGGGAATGATTTTGATTTGATGCAAGCAACGCAATCATCAACTTTTACATTTTAAGCTAACTATGCTATAAACTCCCTAATAGCAAAAATGGTAGTTAGAGCATGGCACAAGAATACGGGCAATCGTTTAAATCAATTGAACAGAAATGGCAAAAAGTTTGGGATGATAGTGAGGCTTTCAAAACCAAGGAAGATCTGTCCAAACCTAAATACTACGTGCTTGAAATGTTCCCGTATCCATCTGGAAAACTTCACATTGGGCATTTAAGAAACTACTCAATTGGCGATGTAATCACCCGCTTCAAACGCGCCCAAGGCTTTAATGTTATGCACCCAATGGGCTGGGATGCCTTTGGTTTACCTGCTGAAAACGCCGCTATCGAAAATAAAACCCATCCCCAAAAATGGACGCTTGAGAATATTTCTTTTATGAAGACTCAATTTAAGCCAATAGGGATTACCTATGACTGGGATCGAGAAATCACCACATGTTTACCAGACTATTACAAACATGAACAAGCAATGTTCATCGACTTCTACTCACAAGGTTTGGCCTACCAAAAAGAGTCGGTAGTGAACTGGGATCCAATTGATAACACTGTGCTTGCCAATGAACAAGTTGATGCCGATGGTCGTGGTTGGAGGTCTGGTGCAAAAATTGAAAAAAGAAAATTGAAACAATGG
>CAZVFD010000004.1:50346-62162 GCA_964625465.1 uncultured Candidatus Midichloriaceae bacterium
GGTTCTTAAAGATCACCGATTTTGCTGATGAGTTATTAAATGAGATCCAAAATCTGAAAGACTGGCCAGAAAAAGTTCGCATAATGCAAGAAAATTGGATTGGCAAATCTCAAGGTGCAAAAGTTAAATTTAAAATTAAAGGTACTGAAGAGCATGTTGAAATCTTCACCACCAGACCTGATACACTATTTGGCGCTTCATTCATCGCAATTGCTGGTCACCATCCAGTTCTTCACGAAATAAAAGATGAAAAATTGAAAGCTTTTGTTAAGGATTGTGACGCTATGGCAGTTACTGAAGAAGCACTTGAGACCGCTGAGAAAAAAGGCTTTAAAACAGATTTGGTAGCAATTCATCCCTTTGACTCAAGCATTGAGCTGCCTGTATATGTGGCGAATTTTGTGGTAATGGATTACGGTACTGGCGCTATATTCGGGTGTCCTGCTCATGATGAAAGAGATCATGAATTTGCTAAAAAATATAACCTACCAATTTTACAAGTTGTAAAACCTATTGATGGTGCGGAAGTTGATATTCAAAAACAGGCCTATACAGAAGATGGTACTATCATCAATTCAAAATTTTTAGATGGTTTATCAATCGGTGATGCAAAAAAAAGCTCTATCCAGCAACTTGAAAAACTAAATGCAGGAGAGGGCGTAATTCAATATCGCCTTCGCGATTGGGGTATTTCCAGACAAAGATATTGGGGTTGTCCAATTCCAGTAATTTACTGTGACGATTGTGGTGTTGTACCAGTACCTAAAGATCAACTTCCAGTAACTCTTCCCGAAGATGTGAAGTTCGATAAGCCGGGAAATCCACTTGATCATCACCCAACATGGAAACATACCAACTGCCCAAAATGCGGTAAAGCAGCACGCAGAGAAACTGATACATTCGATACATTCTTCGAATCATCTTGGTACTTTGCCAGATATTGTTCACCAAAATCTGAAGATGGAATTGATAAGGCAGCAGCAAAATATTGGCTACCAGTTGATCAATATATTGGTGGCATTGAGCATGCTGTGTTGCACCTTTTGTATTCACGCTTCTTTACCAAAGCTTTAAAAAGATGCGGCTATTTGGAAATTGATGAACCATTCAAAGCCTTACTAACTCAAGGCATGGTTGTGCATCAATCTTACAAATCTAAAGATGGGGCATGGCTTTTCCCAGAGCAAGTTGAGATGCGAGATGGCAAAGCGTATAATAAAAATACCAATGAAGAAGTTATAGTTGGACGTCTTGAGAAGATGAGTAAGTCGAAGAAGAATGTTGTCGACCCAACAATTATTATTGAAAAATATGGTGCCGATACTGCAAGGCTTTGCTTACTTTCTGACTCACCACCTGAAAGAGATCTGGAATGGTCAGACGCAGGCGTAGAGGGTTGCTTCAAATATTTAGCAAGATTACATAAAGCGGTTGTGAACTTTAAAGATGATGGCAAAGTTGAAGAGCACGGCAAAGCTATACGCGTTATTCACCAAGCGATTCATAATGTTACTGAAGATTTAAAGCGTTTTCACTTCAATCGTGGTGTGGCGCGCATTAGAGAATTTACAAACTATTTGTTCGAAGAATCGATTCCTTCAAACATCCTTAAAGAGGGCTTGGAAACAGCCTTAAAGCTATTAAACCCTATAGTTCCTCATATTACAGAAGAACTATGGCAACACCTTGGGCATAAAGATCAGCTAGTTAATACCGCTTGGCCTGTTGCAAATCCTGAATACTTGGTTAATGATGTAGTAGTAATAGCTGTTCAAACTAATGGCAAAATGCGTGGTACTATTGAAGTCCCAGCAAATAGCAATCAAGAGAACGTTGAAGCTGCAGCAAAAGAGTTGAGTAGCGTTAAGCAACAACTTGAAGGTAAGGCTGTCAAAAAAGTGATATACGTACCGAATAAAATTATAAATTTAATATGCGCATGAAAAATTTATTTCTAACCTTGTTTCTAGTTCTTTTGCCAATTTTTTCTTATGCGGCAGGCGAAGAAAAAACAGGCGCTACATCGTCTCAAACTGAAGATAAAGTAGAGAGATTGGAGAAAAGTATCAATGCTTTACAAAAGCAAATGTACTCACAAGGATCTGGCGAAGTTACAAGCACAGCACGTTTAAATGCCACTACCCTTGCCCAATTAGAAGAGATGAAAGAGCAGCTTAAAAGCTTGAGAGGTGATCTTGAACAGCTTCAATTTGACAACGCGCGTTTAAATGAAAAAATGGTGAAGTTTGCTGCCGACATGGAATTCAGATTCACTGAGCTTGAAAAAAATAAAGGCGCAGCTTCTAACAAGGATAAGGATATATTCGACGATATAGATGAAGAGCTTGATAACGACTTAATTTTAAGTGAATCGGATTCAAAATCTAGAAATAAAAATGACAAAGAAGCCCCAACAAATGTAGACCCTCTTGTTGAAAAGAAATTAAAAGAAAAGAGCATGGAGGATAAATTTAAAGATGCCATGACTCTACTAAAACACAAAGACTATAAGGGAGCTAGAACTGCTCTTCAGGCCTTTGTTAAAGAGTTCCCAGATACTGATCAAGCTGGTAATGCTTACTATTGGATTGGAGAAACTTATTTCACACGTGCTGAATATGACAAAGCTGCTATTGAGTATCTAAAAGGATACCAAAGTAGTATCAGAGGTTCTAGAGCTGCCGATAACTTGTTAAAACTTGGTAAATCTATGGCTAAACTCGAAAAAAGAAAAGAAGCTTGCACGACTTTTGCTAAGATGAAGAAAGAGTTCCCAAATGCTGCAAATACACTTAAGAAGCAGTGTGATGAGGAGATGAAAAATCTTAGATGTAGCTAACCCTCATGAAATTGATAAACGCAAAACTTCACCCCGATCGAATTGCGTATATACTGATATTTAACAACATGCTTTTTGCCATGGCGATGGATATTCATTTGCCGTCGATGCCCATCATGGTCAAGGATTTAAACACCAATGAGTTTATGGTTCAACTCGTGCTAATACTCTTTGGGTTCGGCGCAATTTTTTCTAGGTTACTTTGGGGACCAATAAGCGATTTATACGGCAGAAGAAAAATAATGCTTCTGACTATTGGTATTCAAACAGTAGCACAGTTTTTTTGCTGTATAGCGCAGACAATTGAATCATTAATAATTATTCGTGCGATCCAGTCTTTAGGCGCAGGAATTTCTTCTGTTCTAGCAACGGCTGTGATAGCTGATTTATATCAGCACAGAACCGAAAGAGCTAAGATTCTCGGCTTACTTGAGGTATCTTTTCCAATAGCATTTATAGCTGCACCAATTATTGGTGCAGTGTTGGTAGAGCTAACTCATGGTTGGCGTGCTAATTTTGTTTTGATATTCTTCTTCGGCATTTTAGCATGGTATCTTGTATATAGGTTTATTCCAGAGACACACGTACACAAACAAAGTGAAAAAATTTCAATATTATTCCGAACCTACTTCAAACTACTTCAGCACATCAAATTTGTTTCTTACAGTTCTATGGTAGGGCTTGTAGTAGCTGTTTACATGATGTTCGTAATAAACGCCCCATTCATTTACATATCCGACTACGGACTTAGCGTTTCTACCTATGCGATTTACCAATTCATCCCTATGTTATTTAATATGTTTTCGGTGTTAATCTACAGAAACATAGTTAACTTATTTGGAATTTCGAAATGCGCGAGATACGGAATTAAGGCGCTAACTTGCTTAATCCCTTTTTACTTGTTGATTGGTCTCATACCTTATCATTGGCCTCCTGAAGTCATTCTAAGTATAATTTGTGCTCAGTCAGCTATCGTGCCATTCATAATCCCTGGGTTCACCGCCAAAGCTTTAGATAAATTCCCTGATGTTAAAGGCATGTCTTCTTCCGTTATTGGAAGTATAAGAACATTATTTATGTCTATAGGAATGCTATTTGGCAGCTATGTTGTAGGAAGCGAAGCAGCTGATTTATTCACAACTATGGGGCTGACTCTGGCATCAGTATCTCTAATTTACTGGATATTCCACGTAAAAGAATTTGGCACAGTGAGAAACCAGCCAGTCAAACTATAACTCAGAGATTAATTGGCTAAAAAAGCTTGTATCTTTATGAGCAACTAACTCTGGCGTTGAATCAAGATGATCCACAATATAGTCAATTCCATGCGATTCAAATGTATTGAATGCTATATCAAGCTTCTCCATAATTTTAAGCATCCTCTTAGTCTCATCGCTAGCAAGAAAACTGTGTGCAAACAAATTATAAATGCCTTGAAATATTGTGCAAACTTCATCCGACTTGTCACGAATTCTGTACACATCCCCAATCTGTTCATGAAGTAAATTAACCACATTTGGCGCAGTATTAAACACAGCCATTTCTGCAGCAATAACTTTTGGGGAAAAATCAAAGTGGTTTTGTTCTATGTAGTTTTCTACTTTCTCTAATGCTCCTGGCGATTCGAAAACAAAGGACTTAGCATTTATGCCATGACCTTTTAAGTACGTGTGGGAAAGTTGGGCAAAAACAGCACCTAATGAATGTCCTGTAAGAATATAGGAATAACCACTATATTTATTAAGAAGATAATCTAAAAAAACAACTCCATCTTCCGTAAATTGTGTTGGAGTCTGCTTTAATACAACCTCTATATCTGCAATAATATCCTGCAGTAAGCCTTTCTTATGAGGTTGCTTCAACTGGTTTACTCTCGTTCCGCTGTTAGCAACTAGTATTTCTTTTGTCCCGCTATTCAGCATAGCAAAGCTTCTATAATGAAGGTCATTTGCCCCAAAAATCTCGTCAGATATCGCCACCAGTTTCCAATCAGTTGATATTGAATTTGCTAATTTTGTAAGGTCTCCTACTTTCTTAGCGTACGCAGTTGAGCAAAATTTTGCATAGGTCTTGATCTTCGAGACATCCATAATAAATAAACCATTTTAACTTAACAAAACCACATAATAGCAATTATAAATAATAATTGATAGAATTTTCGAATTCTATCCAGTACCTTTATTAATAGATAACTTAGGACTTATACGTGTTTAATTTTTTTATTTTTTTTGCGATTTTTGCAATTGTATCGTTATTGCTACCTTGGGTATGCCTGTTCCAAATCAACTCCCTTAGAAATCGGGTTGATGAATTGACCAAGAAACTGGCGTCTAAAACAAAGCATGTCCGAGAACTCATTGAAGAGGAGTCTCGCCCTGTTAATCCTATCACCAATGATTTTAACTTTTCAGAATTTGGAGTAGAGATTGAGAAAGCCCGTGTTGTCAAAGAACCAAAACACTCAACAAAAGAGAGCGACTCACCATCATTTGAATTCAACTTCAGCACCAACTGGTTTGTATGGCTTGGTGGAATAGCCATAGCTTTCGCCGCAGTATATTTTGTAAAGTATTCAATAGAGAATAATTTAGTATCCCCATTTGCTAGACTTATAATGGGATTATTCTTTGGCGGCGCACTAATAATTGCCGGAAAACTTGTTCACAATCGTAAAGAAACAATTGCCAATGGTGAGAAAATCTCTCAAGCCTTGATGGGTGCAGCTCTAATTGACTTCTATGCATGTTTTTATACAGGCAGTAATTTATTTGATCTGTTGCCGAGCTCAATCGGGTTTTTGGGCATGGCCGCCACTACCCTATTGGCAATAGTCTACTCTGTAAGATTTGGAGCACCTATTGCGATTTTAGGTCTATTGGGAGGCTTCATAACTCCTGGATTATTTCATTCTGATGCGCCACAAGCATCATTGCTATTCGTCTATTTATTCTTCTTAGTCTGTGGTTTCATGGCGTTAGTCACTATTTTATCTTGGTGGTTTTTAGGAGTATTTATAATTTTATTCTCATATATTTGGGTAGGGTTATGGCTATTCGACAGCTTCATACCTTCAGACACGATTTGGCTGTTTTTATTTATAATAGGTGTTTGTTTCGTCACTGCATTTGCAAATAAGGCTGAAAAAATAAAGAATGGGGCTCACTCCACTTTAAGCGCTATGACTTTGCTATTTGCTATATTAGGTGGCATAATCATGCTGGGATTCGTCACCAAATACGGTGGAATGCGTATTGAGGATTGGATTTATTTTGGCTTCATTGTTCTATTTGCTTATGGATTCTCATATTTTGAACAAGGGAAATATGTCTTAATTCCTAGCATAGCAATGTTAGTTAACATCTTAATGATATTAACTTGGTGGTCAGAACCACAAGAAATGTTTTTCGTCATTCTTGCATTTAACATTTTATTCTCTCTTCCAGCTTTTATAGGCGCTTTTTCGCGAAACGATGCTCATTTATGGGCGATGCAAGGGATGGCAGCAAACATTGTTTATTACTTATTGTCCTATTGGAAAACTTATTCCCATTTTCTATACATCAAAATGTTTTGGGGTATTTATGCTCTAGTTCTAGCTTTAATATCAATGCTGCTCCTAAATACTTTTGTTAAAAGAAAAGACCTCTATGCAAGAGAAGTTTACAAAAAAATACTCTCTGTGTTTGCTGTCGGAATAGTTACATTTGTAACCACCGCAATTTTTGTTGAGATCGATAGGAAATTCTTTCATTTGGTATTGGCAACAGAGATTTTAACTATAGCTTGGATAAACTCTCGACTAATACACATAGAAATTTCCAGATACATTATTGCAATAATGCTTGTACTAATTTTTGTGTCACAGATAGATCATCTATATAAAATTGCTGGCAACTTTGTAACTTTCCAACTTATGGGAGACGGTGTAATGTCTTATAAGTTAAATTTTCTAGATAGACCAATATTACATTATGGGTTTCAAGGCTTGTTACTAAGTATCGCCACTTATTTCTTATTACTCGAAAAAGATTCGCGAACAGTACTTTTCACAGAAGGTTTTGCTGTACTATCAATAATGCTTGCAGGAACTCTAGCTATTAGTAACTTCTACTCGGTAGCTGATAGCTCAACAAATATCTTAGAACGAGGTTTAATTAATGGCTTCTGTATGGTGCTTGTACTTGGCCTTTTAATAATTAATAAACTAACTGACAGAAAGAGCCTAATCTATTGGGGCATCTTTATGACCTGTTATTTAGTATTCAGGGTAGTAATGCTAGAATATATTCATTTCAATCCTTATACCTACGCTCAGTTTATAGGCGGACTTCCACTGCTTAACAAACTATTCTTGAATTATGCAATACCAGTGATTTTTATCTCTGGCTTGATTTACAAGAGCGATCTCGCCAGTAATGAAACTTTCAAAAAATATATGAGCTATTTTGTATTCGTGGGAAGCATGGTTTATATCAGTTTGTGCGTTAGACATTACTTCCATCCAGAATACTTAAATACAGGAGAAATTGGTAATGCGGAGATGTATAGCTACTCTGCAGCATGGCTATTATTTGGAATTGGCCTTGCGTTCACGAGCGTATATTTAGGGCTAAGCCAATTAAGAATCGCCTCATTAGTAGTGATAGTTATAACTGTAGGTAAAGTATTCTTAGTAGATGCAAAAGAACTTGAAGGTTTATTAAGGGTACTATCATTCCTTGGGTTAGGGGTCTCTCTGCTTGGACTAAGTTATTTTTACACAAGATTCCTGAGCATAAAAAAGTAATTTGTATGGAATAAAGAATTATGCCATCATTTTATAAGACTTAGGTATTATATGAACATAAAAGCTTTATTTACAGTATTAATAGTCCTATCTGGGTGCAGTTGTCGAAATCCTGAGATTAAGATAATTGATCCAATGAACCCAAAAACAGACCCTTTTTTGTCATGTAGCCAATTAAAATTCGCGCTTGCTGAAGCTGAATATTTCCTCAGAACTGCCGAGAGAAAAGAAGAAAAAACCGAAGCATATGCTGGCACTCCTTTTTGCTTGCTTTCAACGCAGTTTACAATAATTCAAGCACAGGAAGCAGCTAAAGATCGTATGGATTATTTGAACACAGTAATGCAGCAAAAGAAATGCAGCGAAAATAAAGCATCTGCCCAAAAGATTCTTGAAAAAGATCTAGTGAAACTTCCTATAGAAAAAAAATCAAACACTCAATAGTCCAGATTCTAAATTCTTAATCTGATCTCTAATCATTGCTGCTTTTTCGAAATCAAGATCGCTTGCTGCCTTTAACATTTCCTTGCGCAACTTGCCAATTTTCTTTTGCGCTTGTTCAGGAGATTCTATTTCTTCAATCGTCACATGGTCTTGCTCGTATACAGAGTGAAGAACATCAGCAATTGATTTTTTTATACTCATTGGTGTTATGCCATGCTTCTCATTATAAGCTTTTTGGATATTTCGACGACGTTCTGTTTCAGCAAGCGAATCTTTTAATGAATCGGTCATTACATCAGCATATAAAATTACGCGGCCGTCGACGTTTCTTGCTGCTCTACCAATGGTTTGAATTAGAGAGGTTCTTGAGCGTAGGAAGCCTTCTTTATCTGCATCCAATATTGCAACAAGCCCACACTCTGGTATGTCTAGTCCTTCTCTAAGCAAGTTTACTCCTACTAAAATATCGTAAACACCTTTGCGCAGATCACGAATGATTTCGACGCGTTCTAACGTATCAATATCTGAATGCAAATATACAGCTTTTAAGTTTATTTCCTTTAGGTATTCGGTTAAATCTTCAGCCATTTTTTTGGTGAGTGTAGTAACTAAAATTCTATAGCCTTTTTCTACAGTTAGCTTCGCCTCGTTTAGTAAATCATCAACCTGTGTTGAGGCTGGGCGCACTACACATTCTGGGTCAATTAGTCCAGTTGGGCGGATAATCTGCTCAATATATTCACCATTTGTATATGCCAACTCTTTAGCGCTTGGGGTAGCAGAAACGAATATCGTTTGCGGACGCATTTGATCCCACTCCTCAAAACGAAGTGGGCGATTATCTAGTGCAGATGGTAATCTAAAGCCATATTCAACTAGCGTGCTTTTTCTAGCTCTATCGCCGTTATACATCCCACCAACTTGCGGGACTGTAACGTGGCTTTCATCTACAAAAAGAATTGCATCTTTTGGTAAATACTCAAAAAGTGTAGGTGGTGGCTGGCCTGTTGCACGCCCAGACAGATACCTAGAATAATTTTCAATACCCTTGCAGGCACCAGTTTCCATAATCATCTCTAAGTCAAACTGTGTTCTCTGCTCAATCCTTTGGGCTTCAATTAACTTGTTGTGTTTTGTATACCAATTTACGCGCTGCTTCATCTCTTCTTTAATAAGCTTTATCGATTGCTCAAGTGTAGGGCGCGGTGTGATGTAATGGCTGTTAGCGAATATAGTGATCTCATCCATTTTTTTGGTACGCTCGCCTGTTAATGGGTCAAACTCATTGATGCTTTCAATTTCATTGCCGAAATAAGTAACTCGCCAAGCGCGGTCATTATAGTGCGAAGGATAAATATCTAGTGTATCACCACGCGCCCTAAAAGTTCCGCGCTTGAAATCTATATCGTTTCGTTTGTATTGCAAGTTTACTAGTTGCAACATTAAGTCATTACGTGGAACGGTTTGGCCAACGATGATTTTAAAAATCATTTTCAAATACCACTCAGGCGCACCTAGACCATAAATACATGAAACCGAAGCAACGACTATTACATCTCTTCTCTCCAAGAGTGCGCGGGTTGCAGAGTGCCTTAGTAAATCAATCTGTTCATTGATCTGCGAATCCTTTTCAATATAAACATCTCTATTTGGGATGTAAGCTTCTGGCTGATAGTAATCGTAATACGAAACAAAATACTCCACTGCATTTTCAGGAAAAAATGATTTCATCTCAGTGTATAACTGTGCAGCTAATGTTTTATTATGCGCCATGATAATTGCGGGTCTATCCACGCGCGCAATAGTGTGCGCCATAGAGAATGTCTTACCAGACCCTGTAACGCCCAATAGAACTTGGTTGCGCTTTTCAGCATTTAGTCCAGCAACAAGTGCATCAACGGCCGCTGGCTGATCTCCTGCAAGTTCGAATTCCGATTTTAGTTTGAATAGTGCCATGGCAGTATTTATAGCACATATACGCTTCTTTTACTATTTTCTTGTTTTAGATTAAGAGCTTTTACTAAAAAAATAAAACATATTGACCGAGCACTTTGAAATAGGTATAAGATTCCCAAAAAAAGGACTGAGGTAATCATCATGAATCCTAAAGCCGCACAACTTTTAAATATTCTAGAGCAAAGAAAAAAATACATAGATTTTTATCATAAAGGTCTCAAGTCTATTTCTGAAAAGTTAGCAAAGAAAGAGCTATCAGTAGATGATGTATTCTCTTTTGAAAAAGAGTTAAAAGGTTTTTCACTGGAAGCTGATGGTACGTCAAGACCGATGTGGGAGATTCGGAAAATAGACTACAGCACAGCTTTTCCTTTAGTATATATAAATTCTAAAGAGGGTAATGCTAAGTACAAAGGAGAGCAACTTGCGGAAGATATTAAAGAACAATTACTTGATGCAATGAATAGTGGGGGTATGAACTTTATCGGAAGCGTATTATCAAGTGGCAAAGGGCTTCATCTTGGATCTGCTGTAAATATTGATGAAGACAACTTCATTCTAAATGGAAAACCATTTGATTTTTCTCATATTAAGCCGAAACAATATGATGTTGCCGCCTTTGATTTTTCAATTGAGCAAGATCATTTTGCTAATTTCTATACTCGCTTTCTCCGTGGAAGCATTGAGGAACGTGCTAAAAAAACAGCAGAAAAGCTAGTAGAAAAACATAATGATCAAGTGGCCAAAGAGTTAGCTTTCTATGAAAGCGACAAACATTTAAAAGACCTTGAGTTTATTAAATGCTTAGCAAGCGATAGTTGTGATTGTAGTACATTTGGGTAGATCGGCTTACAAACCAGTCTTCTCCTCCAGCTTTAATATCTCAACTATTAGAAATATTTGCTCGGTTTGCCTCAAGATGGTTTGTATATCTTCAATGAAGGTGGCTGGCTTCATTATAGAAGCGACCTGGAACAGGTCTTGATGATACTCGATCATCAAAAGCAACTGGTTTTGGAAAAAGCTGGCTTTTATGCCGTAACCACCAAACTCAGATTTCAGTTTTAATAACCTTTCCATAAAGCTTGTCGTTAGTAAATAACGAGCTTCAACTTGATCAGATGAGTAAACTTCAAATTCTTTTTCAAATTTTGGATCCTCGAGTTTTACATTCTTTAAGTCAGTTGCTACATTTTTGAGCCAGTTGACAATGCTGCCTGCATCTTTAAGTACTATTGTTGAACCCTTAAAGTTTTTGTTCATGCTGAGAATTACAAATATGCCTTTAAAGATAATGTGCGTACTGTCATCGTCGCTACCACTGTTAACTTGATTTAATCTTGTTTCATATAATTCAATGGTTACATTCTTATAATTCGTCTTGATATAGTCATCAGATACTTCCTCATCGAAACGCGGTATAATTCGAAATTTTTTCAACTCCTTGGCCGACAATGGGCTTTTGGCCTGATACACACAATCAGGCGAAATAAAATTGAAAATTAGAGGAAAGATCCTCTCCTTAACTTGGGCATTGTATTGTTTAGCTGGATAAGCTATCCAAACTACTGCACAAACCAACCCCGCAATACAGATCATTGCCCAGTTTTGCAGTTTATCAAACAAACCTGCTTCAGTATAAGAGAAAATACCAATGGCACTTATTACTGCTAGAATTAATAGGAAAGGCCCCATCTTAAAAGATCTAATTCTAATTTTATCCAAAGTCTCAATTCTATTTACTTCAAACTCTTTCACTAATGGCAAAATATGCTGGTCGTAATATGGGGC
>CAZVFD010000004.1:62172-68590 GCA_964625465.1 uncultured Candidatus Midichloriaceae bacterium
TAACATTTTACTGTGTAAACAATGAGTCCACCAATTTATCTTTTTTAAATATTCACTAATTGTTGCCCTGTTTTTGCTACTGGCAGCTCGTATAATTGCACTTGGAGACGTATTATTTATGGTAAAATTGAACATACTCAGTTTAGCAATTTAGTTGCATCAACTGGCTCTTTTTCATCACTTTCCGCTCGGAAGAATGGCATTACGCCTATACTAGCCATACGCGCAATAATACTACCAGGGAAAATTTCTATAGAATTATTAACTTCCCCAACAGCAGAATTATAGAATCTTCTTGCAGCAGAAATCTGCGCCTCTACTTCATTATAACTTTGCATCGCTTGCACCATAGTTTGGTCAGATTTTAGCTGCGGATAATTTTCCACATTCAACATAAACTGTCTCATTTTGCTATTCATTTCATCAATAGCATTGATGTGTTCTTTTAACTCGTCTGGGTTGTTCTTATTATATTCTGCAGACGCCCTCACCCGCAGCTCGGTCACTTGGGTAATTAAGCCTTTTTCATGTTCCATGAACTTTTTAGCTATAGCTAAGATATTTGGTATTAATTCGAAGCGCATCTTCATCTGCACATCTATACCAGAAAGCGCTTCCAATGCCTTATTTTTCTTTTTGATCATGGACGCGTACCACCAATAAAGTAAGCCCAACGCACCTAATAATACGATAATGTTAAGACTCATGACCTGCCCTCCAGAGTGTTATCTTTGAGTGTAACCCTAGCAAACTAAGATGTCAAACGATGGCTATTAAACCTTATACCCCACGTGAATGGCTACGATGCCGAAAGTCATTTTGCGGTATTCAACACAATTGAAACCTGCCTCTTTTATCATCTCTGAAAAGGCAATTGCTGAAGGAAATTTTCTAATACTCTCAACCAGATATTCATAAGACTCTGGGCTGTCTGCTATAATCTTTCCAACTTTTGGGATAATTTTGAACGAATAAAAGTCATAAATTTTTTTAACCAACTCGTTAGAAACATTAGAGAATTCCAAACATACAAATTTTCCACCTGGCTTTAAAACTCGGTGCGCTTCTCTTAAAGCTTTGTCTATATGTGTTACGTTTCGAATTCCGAAAGATACGGTGTAATAATCAAATTGATTGTCTTCAAATGGAAGCTCCTCAGCATTGGCATGCACCCAAGAAAGTCTATCGGTTTTATATTTTAATTTACCCTGTTCAAGCATTTCTTTGTTTAGATCTGAAACAACAGCTCGTCCTCCACCTGCTTGTAAATATTTCCAAGATATATCACCCGTGCCACCAGCAACATCTAAAAGCACGTCTTCACTTGATGGATGCAATTCTTTAATTGCTTCATCTTTCCAAAGTCTATGTAGTCCAAAGCTCATGAAGTCATTCATGATGTCATACTTAGATGCAACAGTCGAAAAAACGCCCTGCACCATAGTTTGTTTTTTTTCTGTTTCTACTTCTTTAAATCCGAAGTGGGTTTTAGAGCTCATAATGTTTAATCAATTCATTCAATCTGCCATCCGCCAAGGTATCCCATATACCTAAGTCGTAACTTTCAGGAGTATACCTTCTTTTGAATGCTTTGAGAAGCTCTGATAACTCATTCTCATTCTCTGGTAACTTATAACCAAACTTATGCAATCTATTTATAACGCCATCATGAGACATAGGCTTAGGGTCGCAAGTGAATTGAGGGAAAAAGCCAATCCCTTGACTAGCTAACCACTTCCAATCAAACTTAATGCTTGGGTCTACTTTACGCCAATATGCAATATCGGAATGGCCTAAAATATTTATCTCTTCGATTTTATATTTGTTTATCAGTTGTTTACAAAGAGAAACCAAAGTTTGCATTAGTGGTTTTGCAAAATCTTCCTTGCCATTATTATCAAGTTCAATGCCAATTGAATAATCATTTAGCTTAACCATGTTTTGCCAAGTGCTAATACCTGCATGCCAAGCCCTCTTGTTTTCATCAACGAACTGATGTAGCGCTCCGTCGCGATCAATTAAGAAATGTGAACTGACTTTGGATTCTGGTTTTTCAAAAATATCATAGACATCTTTTGCGTTGTTAAGTTCTGTGTGATGTATTATGATCACGCAGATTTTTACATCTGGATTACGTTCATCAAAATTTGGTGAGTGGGCTTTTCTTGTGGTAAAACTCATGTAATTCCTAGAAAAAAGCTAAAAAAGAAGCGTCCCAGGAATACATATAAAGGGGGAGGGAGGGACGCTCTGAGAAGTAATATAACCACTTTATTTAAGATTGCAATGCTAAAATTAAGTTGTTGTTAAGATTTCTTTTTACTATTGTAAAATAAAGAGTTTTGATCGACGCCAACCCACACAAAAATATGCAAAAAGCCGGAAAATCTATCCTTGAAATAAATTTAGCTAGAGTCGTTGAAAATTACAAAACGATGTCAAAATCAATCAAAACTGGTTGCATTGCCGCACCTGTAGTAAAGGCAAATGGATATGGTTTGGGCGCCGCACCAATTTCCGAAGCCCTTTATAAAAGTGGATGCAGAGTCTTTTGTGTTGCATATGTTGAAGAAGCCATACAGATTCGCGAAAAAATTCCAAATGCAGAAATTTATGTTTTTCATGGGGTACAACAATCTGATATAGAAATTGCACATCGTAAAAATTTAATCCCAGTACTCAATGACTTATACCAAATTGAGCTATGGAATTCATACGCAGCAAAGAATAATAAAAAACTTCCAGCTGTGGTTCACGTGGATACTGGCATGGGAAGACTTGGCTTGACAGAAAGTAATATAGAAAGAATAGCAGACAACGATGATTTTTTAAATTGCATAGATATCAAATATATCATGAGTCATCCATCATGTGCTGATGACCCAGAGCGGAAAGAAAATGCAAAGCAACTCGAAGAGCTAAAAAAAATCTCAGCACTATTCCCAGACACCAAAATTTCATTTGCTAACTCTGCAGCTATTATGCTTGGCAATGAATATCATTTTGATATGGCCAGACCAGGTTGTAGCTTATATGGCATCAACCCAATACCATCAAAACCGACTCCAGTACAACAAGTTGCAACATTAAAAGCCGAAGTAATACAAATAAGAAATATCGAGAAAGATCAAGCAATTAGCTACTCAGGAAGATACCAGGCAAAAAAAGGCGATAGAATTGCAACTGTACTGTGTGGATATGCTGATGGATACTTAAGATGCTTAACGGGTAAGGGATCCGCTCATTTTGAAGGTATGCGTTTGCCTATTGTTGGAACAGTTACCATGGATATGGTCATGATTGATATTTCAAAAGTACCAGAAAATAGGCTTCAATACATGAATTATGTTGAATTATTAGGAGATCATATTACAGTAGATGAGCTTGCCCAAAGCGCAAATACCATAGGTTATGAGATATTAACTTCTCTGGGAAATAGATTTAAAAGAGTATACGTAGAATGAACCCTGTAGCTGTAATCGGAAGAGTTTGTATTGATTCTTTGCAAATGCTTGGAAGACTTGGAATTTTTATATCCATAATTATTAGGTCTTTATTTTCACTAAAAATTTATTGGCGCCAAATTTTTCGTCAAATGATTGAGGTCGGCTATTTATCACTACCGGTGGTAGGGTTGACGGCAATTTTTACAGGTGCAGTGTTGGCGCTACAAAGCTATACAGGTTTTTCTAGATTCAATGCCGAAAGTTCAATTGCATCGGTTGTAGTTTTATCTATCACTCGTGAACTAGGCCCAGTGCTTGCAGGATTGATGTTAGCAGGCCGCGTGGGGGCAGCAATCGCAGCTGAGATTGGCACGATGAAAGTTACTGAACAAATTGATGCGCTTTATACGCTCAACACAGATCCATTTAAATATTTAGTGTTACCACGCGTTATCGCTGGTGTAATTACACTGCCGCTCCTTGTAATAATTGCAGATATTATAGGCGTATTCGGCGGCTATTTAGTCAGTATTTATAAACTAGGTTTTTCACCATTCTCTTATCTCAAAAGCACTTTTGATTATTTAGAAAGCCAAGACGTGATCTCTGGACTAATTAAAGCTTCAGTGTTTGGTTTTATAGTGACCTCTATGGGTTGCTACCATGGGTATAACTCAAAGCGTGGCGCGCAAGGCGTTGGCATAGCAACAACAAATGCAGTTGTAAGCTCATCCATATTTATTCTATTAAGTAACTATATCATTACAGGCATCTTGTTCGCGGATTAATCTATTTAGATAGGATTTTCCGTGCTTCAACTTTTATTTGTTCAACCCCCGGCTGATCGAAGGGATTTATGTTCATCATATGCCCGACTGTAATCACTTCAATCGCACAATGCATCATCAATGCACCTAAATTGAATTCATCAAATTGATCTATCATGATGGTTCTAATTGGAACATTATTATTTTTGAGAGCAAGAATCGTAGCATTAAACTCAGCCAAATTTATTTCTGCTAAACTTTTTCCAGTCAAGTACGATGGCACAACATCATCGGTCAATCTATGCTCACCATCAACTTTTTCAGCGTATATCATGGTATATATTTTGTCTTTAGGGCCATCCAAATAAAGCTGTAGCATACTATGTTGATCCATTGGACCAATACCCCTAATTGGAGTAATCCCCTTATGTTCCTTACCCAAACTTTCAGCTATGATTTGTGCATACCATTCCAAAAACGGAGCAAAAACATCAAGATAACCCAACAAGACAGCACTAGGTTGTCTTGACAACATTAAACTTAAAGCGGCTCTTATGGGTGCGCTATCTATTCTATTTTTCCATAAATCTTCAGTCACAGAATTAAAGCCATCGATCAGTTTGCCCATATCAAGTCCAGCGATAAGACCAGGCAAAAATCCTACACTACTAAAACCTGAATATCGACCGCCAAATCCTTCATCATGCGGCAGAATAGTAGAACCCAAAGCTTCAGCCATTGTTCTAAGATGACTATCAGACTCTCCTAAGATAAAATAGAATTGCTTACTTACATCTTTAATACCCGCCTTTCTAAAAACGTTTAGGAGCGCAGAAAATCCAGATATAGTTTCTGTAGTTGAACCTGTTTTACTTATAACAACGACCGCTGTCTTTTTCGGATCAATATTTTCAGCCAAATTTTTAAATCTCATTGGATCAGTCGTGAGCAAGAAATGAAGATTTGGCTTAGAATTATTTTTTCTAAGCGAGGTAATCATCTGCGGATTTAAAGTTGCTCCACCCATTCCAACAAAAATGACATCCGTAAATTTTTTCCGTATCTCTTCAGATACAGGCTTCAAAGGCTTTAATAACTCTTCTTTGTTATAATTAAAAAGTATTTTATAGAACTTTGTATTAGAAGTGGTTTTAGAGTAGATGTTAAAAATCTCTTTTATCTTACTCTCAAATATACCCATTGAATCTCGGTTTATTCCAAGAGCGCCTATTTTATCACTAAAACAAAAATCATCGTGAAATGTGTACATATCAATAATAGTTTGGATTATATAATTTCTTATGTTCTTCGATCGCGAACCTATCAGTCATACCCGCAATGTAATCTTTGACTACAACCGCTTTTTCAATATCTGATTTATTTTTTGTCTTAGAAAACCACTCGGTCGGTAAGCAATCTGGTTGTTCCATAAAGACTGTGAATAGATCTTTCATCAATCTTATAGCTTTTTGAGTCATTCTGTTAACACGATAATTTCTATAAACATGTTGCATCAAATAGTCTTTAAGTTGATTTTTCATTGCCTCTGTCTCGCTTGAAAACCTTGCTACCGCGCTACCAAGACTGCGGACATCACTCACGGAATTAATTCTATTGAAGTCTATATTTCGTCTAGTTTCATGTACTAAATCATTAATCATATGCTTAACTATTCTGCGAATAGTCTCGTTAATAATTCGTGAATTCGTCGCAGTTGGATAAGCTACCTTTACACTTTCATAAATAGCGCCAATTGGCTGTATGTGTTTTAGGTCATCTAAATTGATAATTCCTGCTCGGATTCCATCATCTATATCATGAGCACAGTAAGCTATATCATCAGACAAACCTGCAACTTGCGCTTCTAAGGAAGCATATGAATCTAGACGCAAATTAAATTTCTCTGAAAATCTGGCAATTTCAAGTGGCGGCTGTTTTACTGGGCCATTATGTTTCACTGCGCCTTCTAGAGTTTCCCAACTTAAGTTTAAACCATCAAATTCCGCATATCTTTGTTCTAGGAAGGTCAAAACCTTCATCGTTTGAACGTTATGATCAAACCCCCCAAATTTTCTTGCAGCTTCATCCAGCCCCTGCTCCCCAGCATGACCAAAGGGTGGATGTCCTAAATCATGGCTTAGGCATTCGGCGTGCCGGCGAAAAAGATCGACGCCAGGACCATGGTCGCGACCACGGTCACGGCAT
>CAZVFD010000004.1:68600-88110 GCA_964625465.1 uncultured Candidatus Midichloriaceae bacterium
TGTCCTAAATCATGGCTTAGAGCTATTGTCTCCGTTAACTCTTGGTTTAAGCCAAGCTCAAATGCTATGACTTTACTTATTTGAGCTACTTCTATCGAATGAGTAAGTCTAGTCCTGTAGTGATCCCCTGCATGGTTCACAAAGACTTGTGTTTTATATTCTAATCTACGAAAGGCGGCAGAATGAATCACCCTATCTCTGTCTTTTAGATACGGCATTCTCTCACTATCGAATTGTTCTTTATGCAACCTGCCAGCTGAATGTTCAGGATGGCAAGCATATGTAGCAAGCTTCATGTCAATCTCCTCTCTACTTTTACTTTAACTATATTTTAAGTATAAATCCAAGGTTTACTTGCTAAAACATCACTTTTAATCTACTTAATAGAACATATAGTCTTTAAAACTTTTATATGGAAGTAAAACAGCTTTATCATTTTGATAGCGACACCCTAATTTCCATGTATCCAAAGGGGATGATCCTTGAGGTTAAAAAGGAATATACCTTAACCTATAGAATGCAAAAAAGACCTTTTTCAATATTGTTTCTACTCGCTATATCGCACCCACATGTAGTAACCTACGAGGAAATTAGCGACATCTTGGACTCCATAGGAGTAGAGTTAAGGGATGTAGACAAGATTAATAAAAAAGTTGCAAAGCTAAAGAAAGAACTTCGCTCATACGGCGTAAAAAACTTAATCGTATCAGTTAAAGGGGTTGGTTACGCCATATCAAATAAGTGGGTTGAGCCTCAATCTTTAAGGGCTTGTTTCAAGAACAGTCAAATCACAAATTATATTAAAAGACTCTGTGGTTTGGTTACTAGGAGTATAGATTAAATTTAATTGATTCTTCTCAAAAGAAAGCTAACAAACTCTTGCAATGCTATAGTTATAGAAGTCTCAGGAAAATTGCGAATTGCTTGAATGGCAAGTGTTGAGTATTCTTCTGCAATTCCAATGGCACTATCAATACCTGAGTTTTTCTCCAACAAATCTTTAAAAAGTATAAAAGCATTTTGATCTTTATTTGTGGAAAGCAGCATTTCTTTAATCAATATTTTATCTTCAGGACTAGCATTATTTAGAGCTAATATCACAGGTAAAGTCACCTTACCTTCAAGGTAATCGTTGCCTAATTTTTTGCCGAAACTAGCATCAGCGGTATAATCAAGAATATCATCTACAATCTGAAAGCTTATTCCTAAATTTAAACCAAAATCAAATAATGCTTTTTCTTCAGACGCAGAACAACCTGAAACTACTCCACCTGAAGCGCAAGCTGCAGAAAACAATTCAGCCGTTTTACCTCTAGCCAATTTTATATAATCATCAGTAGATAGGTCGATATTATTGATCAAATCTAATTGCCAAACTTCAGACTCTGCAATAATTGCAGACGCGTCGGAGAGCAACTTTAAAGCTTGTATATTATTAGTCTCCACCATAAGTCTAAAGGCTTGGCTAAATAAGTAATCCCCAACTAATATACAGGCTTTATTATCCCACATATTGTTGGCTGTTGGCTTCCCTCGCCTTTTTTCACTTTCATCAACAACATCATCATGAAGTAATGTGGCAGTATGTATGAACTCTACAGATGCAGCCAATTTTATTGCAGACTCAGAAACTACTCCAAAAACTTTTGAACACACTAGAGTTAATATCGGCCTGAGTCTTTTTCCACCCGCCCCTGTCAAATAATTAGAGATCATTGGCACAAGATCAACATGACTTTGCGCATATTCTAAAATTAATTTATCAACAACTTGTAACTCATCTGCAACAAGTGCCTTGAGTTTTTCGAAAGAATCCATTTTTGTTGTTGCGTGGGCGATCATAGATCAATAAAAGTTGATACACTCTTATAGCACAAAAGTCATGAAGATTAAAGTCAGACCTGATTTTTCAATTGAAAAATCTAAAAACACGCAAGTTATTGGAATTGATGAAGCAGGCAGAGGCCCTCTAGCAGGACCTGTAGTAGCTGCTGCAATAATTCTCGATGACAAAGCTGTAGATCTTGGCATAAATGACTCTAAAAAGCTCTCTCATTCAAAACGGGTGCAGGTCTATCATCAACTAATAAATAACTACAAGACTGCAGTCGCTATTATCGAACCTAACAAAATAGATGAATTAAACATCTTGCAAGCTACTATGCTTGCTATGAAGCAATGCATCGAGCAAATTAATGCCCCTAGCAGCTTTATTTTGATCGATGGAAATAGGTCACCAATAATAGCACCTAATATAGAATGTGTAATTGGTGGCGATGCAAAATCACTGTCAATTGCCGCTGCTTCAATAGTAGCGAAAGTTACTAGAGATATGATAATGGCTTCTCTAGACCTTGAGTTTCCAGTATATAATTGGCAAAAGAACAAAGGGTACGGAACCAAAGATCATATTGACAACATCAGGAAACATGGCCCGTCCCCACACCATCGCCGCACATTTATAAAGAATTTCATAGTTTAATCGAACTTTATAACTTTCATTAACTATTTATTAACTTTTCAATCGTAAATTTATTATCATGACCACTGATAATAGGTGATTTATGCCAAAGATTAAGAGGCTTATAAATAAGATCAAAGATTGGGAAAAAAATAAGCACAGCAAAGTAGGAAAACAATATCAATCTACAAAAGCTGCAAGAATATTATACGATGTAATCAGGTCTTACAAACCCCTTTTTTACGACGTTTTTGGCTATGATATGAGCGGCAGAAGACGGAAGCTAATAGAAACTTTTGTGGAAGATCCGCACGATAAGAATGTGGATAAGTACTATGGCGAAGAGCTAGTCGAAGTAAGGCGTTGCAGAAGAAAAGGCAGGCTTTTACAAGAATTAAAATTTGGCGTGCTAGTAAACAAAATTTTGGACGATCTTAATATAAAACTTGGCTCTAAAAAGCTAGAGCAAGAAGTACACTGGTCAGTACTGAAAATTGCGAAAGCTAGCAAGAATGAGTACAAAACCTATAAAAAGTCACATCCATTACATAAACCTTGCAAAACCAAGTCTAGACTAATCTTAGCCTAATAGCTTGCACCAGGATTAAATGAGCTTTGTTCTACTTCATCTTCTGGTAGGTCTAATGCCCCTTTAATTCCACAACCCGAAACAGTTAGTAGAGTTACTAGTAATATTCCTACTGTAAAAATTTTTTTATTTGTCATATATACCCCCCATTAAAAGTCACTTTCTTCAGATTTTTTAGCTTTAGATACTTTATCCAAAGCAGTTCTCTTAGCCTCACCTTTCTTGCCTTGAATAATTGTATCCTCATCTTCTTCATCCACAATAGCAAACCCTGCTTCTTTTCGACTGATTATGCCTTGCGCATATAAAGATCGAACATAATCACTCATTACACACATACCTTCTTTAGAACCTAATTGCATCAATGATGATATTTGAGGAATCTTATTCTCCCTAATCATGTTTCTTATAGCTGGAGTAGCGACCAAAACTTCATATGCGGCAACCATTCCTGTACCATCTTGTTTCTTTAGTAGTTGCTGAGAAATCACTGCTTGTAAGGAACCAGACAACATCGCTCTAATCATTTCCTTATCGTTTCCAGGGAATACGTCAACTATCCTATCTATAGTTTTTGCGGCAGAGTTGGTGTGCAGAGTAGCAAATACCAATTGACCTGTTTCAGCCGCAGTTAAAGCTAAACTTATTGACTCTAAATCTCTAAGCTCTCCTACTAATAACACATCAGGATCTTGTCTTAATGCACTTTTCAGCGCAGTAGCAAATGATTTTGTATTTGGCCCCACTTCCCTTTGGTTCACTAGACTCTTCTTGGATTTATGAATAAACTCCACTGGATCTTCGATTGTAATGATGTGTGAATTTTCATTCTCGTTTATGTGGTTAATCAAGGCAGCAAGAGTAGTTGATTTACCAGTACCAGTTGGCCCAGTAACTAATACAATACCTCTTGGAAACCTAGTAAAGCTTTCAAATACTTCGGGAGCACTGAGCTGCGCTAAGGACTTAACTTCAACCGGGATCATCCTAAATGCAGCGGCTGGCCCATTTATAGTATTAAAAGCATTCACCCTGAAACGTAGGCTTGTGCCTATAGAAATCGAGAAATCCAACTCCAAATCTTCTTGATACTGTTTTTTTTGGACTTCGTTCATCATGCCATATAACATGTTCCTAATGTCATCTCCTCTGAATGGAGCAACGTGGATCTCTTTAACATCTCCATATATTCTCAACAATGGAGGAAGCCCAGGTGATAAATGAATATCTGATGCCTTGTGTTCAACTGCATAAGTCGCCAGTTGTGAAAAATCCATAAATAACCTACTTGTTCATCTACAGTTATATAACTACAATGATAGCACGACTTTTAGTCGCGTTGTACAGCTATTTTTTCTTGAAGATAGGTCATTCTATTTCTAATTGAAGAAGTGCTCTGGGGCAATATATCCCCAGTACCGCTACCATCCACAACTTGCTTATAGAGAGTAATAGCATCATTGTACCTCTTCATATTGTCATACACTACACCTAGGTTGTACCTGTAGTTCAAGACTTCAGGAGACAATATAATCGCACGTCGCAAGTAACTTTCTGCATGAGTGTAGTCGCCTATCTGCGCATAAATCATCCCTATTTGCGCCTGAATTGGGCTAAAGTCTGGACTTTCTTTCTCTAGCTCTTTTAATTCTACGAGGGCTTGACTCGGCGATTCTTCTGACATTAAAACCAAATAATTATTGAGGGCTTTTTTGTAATCTGGATCTATTGATAATAGTTTTTTATAGTGAATCTTCGCTTCTCTATATTGCGCCAACTTATGATATAAAGATGCTAAAGCAAAAAGCACATTCGTATTAGTAGCCTCTTGCACCAGTGCCTGCTTATAGAGTGTAAGCGCCGCTTCTGACTGACCTGAGAGCGCTGCTTTGTATCCCAACGAAATCAACGCAGATATATCTTTAGGATCATAATCTTTAACCTTAAATCCTAAATGTGAAAATGTTTTTGAATTAGTACTTTCTCCTGTGGGTAAGGGTTTGTGGGGTGTATCATATATAATTGAGACTTTATTATCCTCAGAATTTCCCGTAGCAGGATTAATTTTTACTGGAACTACATTTTTCTTATACTTTCCAAAGATCTCCTTGTTTGATAACTCTTTTATCTCTTGTGACAAGGGTTTATCGGCAGCTTTATCTGGAGTTTTTGCTGCTTCTTCCAACGCGAACGCTAGATTACAACAAAAACAGATTGTTGCTATAAAAACACCTTGAATCCTCATAATGCCTACCTTGCATTGTAATATATATTCTATTGATAACTCACTATTTTGATTTAGGCAAGTTGCGACGACTATATTTGAATTTAAAACTTCTATTAAAATACGTGGAAGCAAGTTAAATATTGTTGTACTATGAGAAGAGGTGTATAAAATGCTCAAAAAATCATATAAAGTTATGGCGAAAGCTAGCACAAAGAAATCGAGTTTTTCGGTACCAAATTTGACCCCTGCGGATCTTAAAAAAGCATACTATGACATGCTGTTAATCAGAAGATTCGAAGAAAAAGCTGGGCAGCTTTATGGAATGGGACAAATTGGCGGGTTTTGCCACCTTTACATCGGCCAAGAAGCTGTAGCTGTAGGCATTCAAAGCGCTCTGGAAAAAAATGATTCAGTAATTACTAGTTATCGCGATCATGGAATAATGTTAGCAGCAGACAGTGACCCGAAAACTGTTATGGCTGAGTTATTAGGAAAAGCCACAGGTTGCTCGAAAGGCAAAGGTGGGTCAATGCACATGTTTGATCTTGAGAAAAGATTTTACGGTGGACATGGAATAGTTGCAGCACAAGTGCCAATCGGAACTGGAATTGCATTTGCATACAAGTACAAAAAAGAAAACAATCTTTGCGTCACTTATTTTGGTGATGGAGCAGCTCACCAAGGACAGGTTTACGAGTCTTTCAACATGGCTAAACTTTGGAATTTACCAGTGATTTACGTATTGGAAAACAATGGCTATGCGATGGGAACATCAGTAAAACGTGCAGCGAGCACTCCAGATTTATTTAAGCGTGGCGAGTCGTTTGGCATCCCTGGAAAAAGAGTTGATGGTATGAATTTCATAGCAGTCCGTGAAGCTGCAAAAGAAGCTGTTGAATACGTTAAGAACGGCAACGGCCCCATACTTTTAGAAATGAAAACTTATCGTTACCGCGGACATTCAATGTCAGATCCTGCTAAATACAGGACAAAAGAAGAGGTAAACGAGTATAGAGAAAAGCACGATCCAATTATGCAGATGGAAAACCATCTTATTTCTAAAAAAATCGCGACCAAAGCTGAATTGGAAAAATTAGAAGAAAAAGTTTTATCAGTTGTGAAAGAGGCGATTGAGTTTTCACAAAACAGCCCTCTTCCTGACGAAAGCGAATTATATACAGATATTTTGAGAGATTAGTCTATGACATCAATCACAGTTAGAGAAGCGTTACGCGATGCAATGGCAGAAGAAATGCGCGCCGATCCAGATGTATTTGTAATGGGCGAGGAAGTAGCAGAGTACCAAGGCGCATATAAAGTTACGCAAGGCTTGCTTGATGAGTTCGGCGCGGATCGAGTAATCGATACACCCATCACTGAACATGGCTTTGCAGGTCTTGCCGTTGGTGCAGGGTTTGCAGGTTTGCGACCAGTAGTTGAATTCATGACATTCAACTTTGCGATGCAGGCGATGGATCACATAATAAATTCCGCTGCAAAAACAAACTATATGTCTGGCGGGCAAGTGAAGTGCCCAATCGTATTTAGAGGGCCAAATGGCGCTGCCTCAAGAGTTGGTGCACAGCACTCACAATGCTATGCTAGCTGGTATGCACACGTCCCGGGATTAGTTGTAATTTGTCCATATCGCGCTGAAGACCATAAGGGTTTGCTTAAAGCGGCAATTCGCAACCCAAACCCTGTTATATTTTTGGAGAATGAAATTCTTTACGGACATTCCCATGAAGTACCAGATGACATAAACGATGACTTCACTATTGAAATTGGCAAAGCAAATATTTTGCGCGAAGGAAAAGATGTAACTATCACTGCTTTTTCTTTACAAGTAAAAACTGCACTAGAGGCTGCTGAAGAATTAGCTAAGGATGGTATCGAAGCTGAAGTGATTGACCTACGCACACTACGTCCACTTGATATGGAAACAATTTTGGAATCGGTTAAAAAAACAAATAGAATTGTTTGTGTTGAAGAAGGCTGGCCATACGCAGGAATATGTTCTGAAATTTCCGCACAGATTACCGAGCACGCTTTCGACTATCTTGATGCACCAATCAAAAGAGTAACAGGAAAAGATGTGCCCCTGCCCTATGCAGTGAATTTAGAAAAGCTAGCACTCCCTCAAGTGAGCGATGTTGTAGCCGCAGTTAAAGAAGTGTGTTATAGAAAATAATCGTGCATAAACCCGTTTTACTTAATGAAATTATTCAGTATTTGCATCCTAAAGATGGCGAAACTTTTGTCGATACAACTTTTGGTGCTGGCGGATATACATCGGCGATTTTGGAATCTGCAAAATGCAATCTCATTGCTTTTGATAGAGACGATACAACTCTTCCACAAGTTGAAAAAATAAAAACCAAATATGGGCAACGTTTTAATTTCATTCAAGATGAATTTGGAAAAATATCAGATCATATAATTGAGCCAGTTGATGGCTTTGTTTTTGATATCGGAGTTTCTTCAATGCAAATAGATCAAGGCGACAGAGGTTTTTCTTTTTTACATGATGGCCCTCTAGATATGCGCATGAACAGAAACGATGGAGTGACTGCTGAATTTTTAGTGAATAGTTTAAGCGAAAGAGATCTAGCTGATTTAATTTATAAATATGGCGACGAAAGAAAATCACGAATAATCGCAAAAAAAATCGTTGAAAAAAGGTCTACAGAACCATTCAAAACTACAGGGGCTTTAGCTAATTTGATTCGCGCAACTATTGGCAGAGCTAACGATGGAATTGATCCATCAACGCGAACATTTCAAGCGCTAAGAATTGCAGTAAATGATGAATTAAATCAGCTTGAAAAAGGGTTGGCTGCAGCAGCATCCTTAGTTAAAAAAGGTGGAAGAATTGTAGTCGTCACTTTTCATTCTGGCGAAGATAAAATCGTAAAAGAATTTTTTAATAAACTTTGTGGAAAAGTTGCTGGCATTAATCGTTTTATGCCTTATCATGAGAATCAAGATGCTGTAGCCGAATTTGAATATCTTCATAAAGGCACGGTAATTGCTAGCACAGAAGAGCTGGATGGCAATCCTAGGGCTCGTTCTGCAAAATTACGCGCGATAATTAAGGTGCAATAATGGTTAAGTTGCTCAAATCGTCAATTACTACCTATCTCTTTATTCTAGCCATTTCGGCTGCCTTTTTGTTCGCCATTAAACATAAAGTTCAAGTACTAAATAAACAGTTAAATGAGATAAATACAAAGATCATTTCTGAAAAAGAAAACATTCATATTTTGAAAGCCGAATACACTTACCTTACAAACCCAAAGCGCATAAAAAAATTAGTTGATTCAAACTTGGCATTGCAAACTATTAAGCCTGATCAAATTATAGAACCAAGTGATATAAGACCTGCTCCGCCAAAACAAGACGTTGCAACAGCTCCAAGTGAGGTGGCGCAATGAATTCTAAAATTAAAGAGCGTTTTTCGTTTATACCCACTTCCAAAGTCGTTGAGGATTCAGCTTTGGAAATAAGCCGTAATCGCTTGGCCGTTGTTTTGGTGGCAACTTGCTTCGTATTTATAGTGTTAGTTTTTAGGCTATTCGAGATTAGCTTATCTAATTCTGAAGATATCAAAGTAAGCACAAAAACTAGAAGCACAGAATTTTTCGTTCAAAGAGCGAGCATTACCGATAGGAACGGCGCCATGCTCGCCGTGAATTTATCAACCGCATCTTTGTACGCCAATCCCAATGAAATTATTGGCTATAAAGAAACAGCAGCAGAGCTTTGCAAAAACTTAGAAATTAAAAAATGTTCTGACTTAGTTGATACTCTAAAACCAGGTAAAAGTTTTGTTTGGATTAAAAGACACCTTACACCAAAAGAGCAGCAAGCAGTAAATGATCTTGGCCTTCCAGGATTATATTTCATTCGCGAAGAAAAACGTGTTTACCCTCATAATAATTTATTCTCACATATTTTAGGATTCGTTGATTTGGATGGGAATGGCATTTCTGGCGTAGAGAGACAATTTGATGAATATCTTTCAAATAACAACAAGCCTTTGCAACTGGCGTTAGATTTAAGAGTACAAGAAGTTCTAAGAGAGGAACTCGCGGCACAAGCACAATTGCATAATGCGATTGGTGCATCAGGAATTGTTATGGATGCGAATACTGGTGAAGTAGTTGCGATGGCGAGTCTACCAGATTTTGATCCTAACCATGCTGGCAGCGCTAAAGAAAGACAAAGGTTCAACCAAGTTACACTTGGCGTCTATGAGATGGGGTCGACTTTCAAAGTTCTTACAACCGCTATGGGTATTGATGGTAATTTTATTAGAGTAAACGATGCATTTAATACCGACGCAACTGTCATGGTCGGCAACCACAAAATTAGTGACTACAAAGGTAAAGGCGGTTTTCTATCTGTACCTGAAATTTTAATGTATTCATCAAACATTGGCACTGCACAAATTGGTATGAAAGTTGGCGTTACAAACCAGAAAAAATATCTAAATAAATTTGGGTTAATGCAACCACTTGATATTGAGTTACCAGAAAAATCTCGTTCACTTTACCCATCTGACAAACGCTGGAGTCAGGCAAGTTTAATTACCATAAGTTATGGCCACGGAATTTCTGTTACACCACTTCACACAGTTAGAGCTTTTGCATCTGTAGTAAACGGTGGAAAATTATTTAAGCCAACTTTATTAAAAGTAGACTCGCCTGAAGATTTGGATGCAGAGCAAATCTTAAACAGAGGCACTTCGGAAACAATGCGCAAAATGCTGCGCCTTGTTGTAACTGGTGGCTCAGGTAGGAAAGCTAATGCAGATGGATATGTTGTTGCAGGGAAAACTGGAACAGCAGAAAAAATTGTTGGCAACCGCTATAGCAAGAAATCAAATATAGCATTGTTCATCTGTGCATTCCCGATTGATGACCCAAAATACGTAGTTATGATTATGATCGACGAAGCAAAGGCTAATTCAATAAATGGCGGTTATACTACAGGCGGAACGCTAGCAGCGCCAGTCGCAGGCAATGTGATTTCCCGAATTGCTCCTATACTTGGTGTGAAGCCACGTAAAGCTGAAGATCCTGAGGTTCAAGAAAAACTATCCCTTGTCTACGAAGCTAGGTATAAAAAGGCTAAATAAATATTATTAGTTTGAAGAAGTTCCCCAATATTTATATTGAGGTTTGAGTACTGTTGTGATATTTAGCATGGGATTTTAACAGTAACTTTAATGTATGTATGACAACAATAATGTCTAAAATTATAGCAGAAAAATTCCCTAGTATCGTCACAGATAAAATAGAGGTGATTAGAAAGACCTATCAAATTCTTTTTGAGATAATGAAAGAGACAAATGAGAATTGCTCAAATCGTATAAAAATCTTTGATTCTAACAGACATGGCGTAGCAGAAGAACAGTTTTCCTCTTCGATTACCAAAGATAAAATGATTAAATTGGATAATATTTGCAGAAGTTTCTTAGCTAAACATGAGTCTCTAATAGAGATGTATAATGAAAGGAGTGTTTGCTTCGGTTGGGGAGACGCTCCCAATGCTGAGTTTAAGGATCTGGATTTTGCTTTAGAATTTGTTAAAGACAAAATGGTTTTTATGAAATGCATTAACTATCTAGATAATAAAGAAGCGGCTGCAGGGTTTTTAGAGCTTGAGCAACTGAAAAGTAGTATTGAAGAATACTCAAAAGAGCTTGTTTTAGATATGTTAGCAGAAGTGAGTCCTGATAGTCTCTATCCAAGTTGATACTAGGTTTGAGGGAGAAAGGGATTTATCCCTGTTGATTGAGAAAGGTAGTTTTTGCTCCTCAAGCAATGTTCTCCATCCATAAAGCTGGACATCTATAACGAGTCTCAGTGGACATTTATATGTGCGCTGGACTTAGATAACACTCTCTCTTGTCTACGAAGCACGATACAAAAAGGCTAAGAATTAATCAATTTTACACGTCATCGCGAACGCAGCGTGGCTATCCAGGTCTTAAAAATACTGAATTGCTTCGTGAAGAACTCGCAATGACAAATATTAAAAGAATATTGCTTTCTCATCTGTCATCGAATATTTTAACTTTTACAAGCATGACAAGATTGTTACGTTGGAATAGGCAAACAAATATGTCTAATCTTTACAAGCGAGTGCACGCTGTGTAAACAGCTGCACCAGCAGCGCCTATTGCTAAACCTCCCCGCAATACTTCAGGACTGGTGTTCAGTGTTCCCCAGAAAGTAGCCACTCCAATAGTTCCTACTGTTGCATATTTTGCCAATCTTTGAACTGATTGCAATGCAGTACCTGCAGTACTTAAGTCCGCTATTAAGGCAAACACACCAGAGCTGAAGGCCATTACTGTTCCCCCAGCTGTTATGCCAGCTGCCAAAGGAAGTACTATATCATTAAAAAAGCCCCTATCTTCTTCATTTTTTCGCCTATAATGTCTTTCTGCAGAACACATTGCATCGACGCCAGCCATTCCTGCAAAGCATAATGTTATAGGGTTCACTGCCCCAATAAGAGCCGCATCTCTGATACATTCTATTCTTTTATCGTTCATTTGAATCCTTTCATTTATTAATTAGCAAGTGTTTATACAAGCTTTCAAGCCACTTTGCAATGAAATTCCTGCCTTTGATGCCTATGTTCTATGTTATAGCCCAAAAACATAACCCATTGCCCTAAGGTTCTCTTTTTGCTATAATCCCAGCAAATATAGGGCATGGCTGATGGTCGCAATTCAAGGAATCAAGAAAATAAATACCCACAAAGTAATGGTGGGGGATGTATCAATTGGTGGTGATGCACCTGTGCGTGTGCAATCAATGACTGATACAGACACTGCTGATTGCGATGCAACTGTAGCTCAAATCATTGATCTAATTAGAGCTGGCTCGGAACTAGTGCGCATAACAGTGAACAATGAAGATGCCGCAAAACAAGTTCCTTATATCAAAGATAAGTTATTAGCTAAAAATTATCTAACACCAATAGTCGGTGACTTCCATTACAACGGCCATACTTTGCTACAAAAATATCCAGACTGCGCAAAAGCTTTAGACAAGTATCGTATCAATCCCGGTAACGTTGGCTTCGGTGAGAAGCAAGACAAACAATTCCAGATGATAGTTGAGCAAGCAATTCTCCATAACAAACCAGTAAGGATTGGTGTGAACTGGGGAAGTCTAGATCAAGAACTTGCTACAAAATTAATGGATGAAAATTCTAAGTTACCTAATCCAAAATCGGCTGATGAAATTATGCGTGAAGCATTAATCCTGTCTGCGCTAACCAGTGCAGATAAAGCGGTTGATATTGGGCTAGCAAAAGATCGCATCATAGTTTCGTGCAAAGTAAGTAAAGTGCAAGATTTGATTGCAGTTTACAGAGAGCTTGCTGTGCGTTCGCAATATGCACTTCACCTAGGTCTAACGGAAGCTGGCATGGGTTCGAAAGGCATTGTTGCATCGACTGCTGCATTATCAGTTTTATTACAAGAAGGAATTGGTGACACCATTCGTATTTCACTAACTCCAGAACCAGGTGCGAAACGCGAAAAAGAAATTATCGTTGCTCAAGAAGTTTTACAAACTATGGGGCTTAGATCGTTCAGCCCAATGGTAACATCTTGCCCTGGATGCGGCAGAACTACATCAACTTTCTTTAGAGATTTAGCTGATCAAATTCAAACTTACATCAGAACTAATCTGCCAGAATGGAAGAAGCAATATACTGGCATTGAGAACTTAAACATCGCAGTTATGGGTTGCATCGTAAATGGCCCAGGGGAGAGCAAGCATGCGAACATCGGTATAAGTTTACCAGGAAAAGGAGAGTCACCAGTGGCTCCAGTATTTATTGATGGTAAAAAAGCACATACCTTGCGTGGTGAAACAATAGCTCAAGACTTCCAAAAAATTCTTTTGGATTATGTTGATAAAAATTACTCAAAAGCCTCTTAAAATCACATCTTTCTTGACTTGACCACAAAATATTGGATATAATGGCGACTCTTGAACAAGAAGGGGAAATTATGTCAGAATTTATTAAGTTAGCTCAACTTTCAAAAGCTAAGCAATACACTGTTCCAATGATTATTGCAGGGCAGAGCTCATGCTTTTTTGATAAGAAACTTGAGACTCTAGTGCCTAGTTGCAAGAATATCCCAAGCCTTATAAGTAAAGCCTATAAATTTGATAGCATGGTTAACAAGCTTATGAATGTTGCAGCCATACAATTACTAGAGTACGACACACCAATTCTGTGGTCTAATAATCATGAAAAATTAAAAGATAATAATTTAGTTAACGCCGAAGGAAAATCTATGGCAGCGACGCCAATTCGTGGAGCAGTACAGTTCTATCATGGGAGGAAGGAAGTAGAGAAGATTCTTTTCAATTTTAATGTAAAAGCACCAAACGGACCAGCCTCAGGTTTAGACGACTTATTCAGCAAAATACCACACGAATTAGCCCATTTTGTGTTTTTTGAATTCAGCCGTGATGCATATACTCATACTCTTTTGCCATATAAAAATAATGATCAGAAAAATAAGTTTGAAACTCAAGCTAAGAAGGTTGTTTCAGAAGTCTTAAAAGAATTTAGTCAAGATGAAGTACCTACCTCATTCAAAGATCTAAGAGATCAGTTTTGTGAAGAAGCAGATGAAATAAAATCTTCAATCATAAATTTACTTGTAAAAGAGGGCCGTGGTGGTAGTCAGAAAAAGCATTTCATTTTACTAAATAAACACGAAGAAGTTCTTAGTATTCAAACCGCACTTTGCCCGTATAACACCGAAGCTCTACAGCATGCTGAATTAGGAGTTAGGCATTTTGAACAAATTAATAACGGGATTGAAGCCAATCTTGGTGTGCATTACCAAGATTTAACTTACTTAGAGCCACTTGCGGACTATACACTTGAAGTACTCTACCCAGAATTCGATAAGTATATTTCTGAGCACTGCCAAGCTAGCAAAACATATAAGTGCCATTTTGATAAGAACACCGAGCTAGTAGGAGTTACACTAATCGAGCCAATTGTGGATTGCCAATAATACAGGCTGCCTAGGGCTGTAGCATTAACAATATTCTAGCCTTTATTCGATTTCAGGTTCGCAATCAAAATTGCCACCATTGACAATAACGCCCCTGAGAACAGAATCGCACCTATTTCATAAGCCGAGTTACCTGCTCTTTGGCCATAGATTGCTATCATCAAATGCCCAGTTGCGAATAAGCTGACTTGATAAAAAGAAACCATATATTCTTTAGATGCTTTGAAATAGCTTCGGAACCACTCAAAGCTCATAAGTGCTGCAATCAAGTACGGAAATAAGTTAGCTAGTACTTTTATATATCCAGGATCTTGAAAATTATATAATTGCTCTCTGCGAATTATATCAACCATTTCTCCTCCACCCAAAAAGACACAGCAAGCTATTCCGCAATATCCCATAAATTTAAATGGGTTAGTTAGATACTTCGAAACCAACCTATTAAATCCCAATTTATCACCAAAGTTTAAGTCCACAAGTACTAGGCCACAGAGAGCAATCATTAACCCACCTAAACTTAAATCAATTCGAGGAATAATGGCAAGCATAGACCCACCTGCAGTAATAAGCATAGACCCCGCTAAATCTATGAGCTTAGCTAATCTTTTGATCGAGAAATTCATATTTTTATCCTTTGTAGATTCCATTTAGTCCTCTTGATTTTTAATTTCTATTGAACCATTTCTTAAATCAATACTATCTACTTTAAGCTTAGCATCAGCAAGAATTTTTTCGCAGTGCATTCTTAACTGATTACCTCGCCCATAAAGTTGGATGGCAATCTCAAGGTCAAGATTTCCGCTTTCTAGCTTTCTCACTATCTCCTCGAGCTCTTGAGAAGCCTTCTCAAACGAGAGTTCAGCTATGTCAGAATTTTTAGTAGTCTTTTTATCAGTACTTGCTACCATATGGAATATAATATAGATGTTACACTGTGCAAAATACACTGAAAAAGACTATGAAGAAAGTACGAATTTACAACCCACCTAAAAGCGCCATGCAATCGGGTAAGGCCAACACAAAAAAATGGATACTAGAATCTATCCCAACAGATGCGCGTTTCGTTGATCCTGTAACAGGTTGGACTGGGTCATCAGACATGCTTGCCAGCGAAATAAAACTCAAATTCAAAACCCTCCAAGAAGCCGAAGAATATGCTAAGAATGCTGGATTGGAGTACGAAATAATCGAACCTAAACAGCCAAAAACTAAAATCAAGTTCTACTCAGATAATTTTAAATTTGATTGCAAGTAAATGCTCAACTACATATTCAAAAGATTGTTACTCATTATTCCAACTCTGTTTGCAATAGTGGTAATAAACTTCTTGATTGTTCAGCTAGCACCGGGTGGACCAGTTGAAAATATGGTTGCAAGGTTATCTGGTTTTAATCAGAGTGGCGGAGGAGAATCAGTAGCTTCTACATCATCACAAGTAGGCAGATATAAAGCTAGTCAAGGGCTGGATCCAGAACTAATAGAACAAATAAAAAAATTATATGGCTTTGACAAACCAGCACATGAAAGGCTTTGGATAATGATGAAAAACTACTCTACGTTTGAGTTTGGCGAAAGTTATTTCAGAAACAAAAGCGTAGTAAGCTTATTGATTGATAAGCTGCCTGTATCAATTTCGTTAGGACTCTGGTCAACACTTCTTATTTATTTAATCGCAATACCTTTAGGCATTAAAAAAGCTGTGAAAAATGGAGAAAGATTTGACACCTGGACAAGTATGGTAATTATCATCGCTTACGCAATACCAAGCTTTTTATTCGCCATAATTCTCATCACGGTTTTTGGAGGCAATGGAATTTTTGGATTCTTTCCTATCCGCGGAATCACATCTTATGATTGGGATAGCTTGAGCACATTTGGCAAAATAAAAGACTACATTTGGCACATTACATTGCCAGTAATCTCTATTACAATTGCTGGCTTTGCAACTATTGCAATGCTTACTAAAAATTCGTTCCTAGAAGAAGTAAACAAGCAGTATGTACTCACAGCTAGAGCTAAAGGTGTGCCAGAAGGTCAAATACTATATGGCCATATTTTTAGAAATGCTATGTTGATTGTTATTGCTGGTATGCCAGACGCAATAATAAAAATCATGTTCACAGGCTCACTATTAATTGAAATTGTATTCTCACTTGATGGTATAGGACTACTTGGTTATGAATCAGCAATTAGCCGAGACTATCCAGTGGTATTTGGAACGCTATTTATATTCACTCTTATAGGACTTATTGTAAATTTGATAACAGATATGGTATATGTGATGGTTGATCCAAGAATCAATTTTGAAAGTAATCAGGTCTAATCATGTCTGAAGTTATTATTTATAAGCTTACAAATAATCCGTGGAAAAAAGTTTTTCCAAAGCTACTAGAGGGTGTACTGAATAAAGGAAATAGGATTCACGTTTACTGCAATAATGAGTCAATCGCCGAGATAGATGATTTATTATGGTCCTATGAGCAACTATCTTTCTTGCCTCATGCAACGGCCGATGATCCTCACCCCGAAGATCAACCAATTATTCTTAGTAACAAACCTTTTTCTAAGAATGGTGCCAAAGTCCTTGCCATAGCCAATGACATAATTCCAGAAAATCACCATGAATTTGATAAAATTCTGTGCGTTTTTGATCAATCAAAACATGGATCTATAGAATCTTTCATTAAACAATGTGATGAAAAAAAACTGCACAAGAGTTTATTCATTCAAAATGCTCAAGGTAGTTGGGATAAGGTTGAAAACATTTTATGAGAATACTGTTTTATTATTTTTTACCTGCTCTAATTCCAATTCTACTATATGTAGTTTCTTATTACGCAGAATGCTATCATGCTAAAAAATTAGGCAACCCAGAACCAAAATTCTTTAGCACAAAATTTTTTAATGCTTTCATTATCTCATTAGTAGTTGCTATATTTATCTTTATAATTATGTTCGCCATCATGCAAAATAGGGTTGTCAGTACTTCTAAAATAAGTACAAAATACCATATCTTAGAAATTTGGACTGGAATTTGCTAATAGTTACCGTTACCTCATAATCAGGGAGAGTTGAACATGAAAAAAGAATTGTTAGTTGCTGCATTAATTGCGTCATCCGTAGCAACAAATGCTTACGCGGGATATGGCCATGCGGGCAAAGGTTATATCAAAATTGACCTTGGAGCAGGAGCTCAAGAGACCAAGCAAACACTTACAAGAGGTTTGTCTGCAAGCGGAGATGATCTTGGAACTGGGATTCTGGGAGGCGCAGGCATTGGTTATTACTTCATGGACGAATTAAGAGTCGATATGATGTTATATTTCGACAAAGGAATGAAAGCCAAAAAGAATACAAAATCTGGCACGACCAATATTACTATGAAAGGCAAAGAGCAATCAATGGGTATGTTTGGTAATGCCTATTTTGATTTATTAAATAATTCTGACTTCATACCTTATGTTATGGGTGGCATGGGTTATTTACGTAATGAATTCGAATCTGAAGTACGTTCAACTACACTTGGTAGAGAAAAAAAATCTCGCTTTTCTTTTGGTTACCAAGCTGGCGCTGGAATGAGCTATCACCTAAGCAGTAATGCAGACCTAGATATTGGATACAGATATATCCATAAGGGCAGCGATGAATATAAGCTTACTATCCAATCTTTAAATACTGACGTCAAAGGTGAACCAGGTATTGTACACGCTGGGATTCTTGGATTAAGAACAACTTTCTAACGATCTAATAAATATAGTATTCTAGGGGATATATAATATCCCCTAGACTTACCTGCAACTATTGTATAAAACTTTCAGTTGTTAATACTTAGAAATTAAAATGGTACGACCAAAAAAATCAGTATGGCGATTAATCAACCCTATAATCTCAAGTGCACTTGATGAAATTAGGGAATGGATTGGCACCACTAAATTCCGGAAGTTCATTTTGTGTCATTTTAGAGTTGAAAATGCAGCATCCATTTTATTCAGCTACGGACACGATGTTAGCCTGGAAACCATACAAAAATTACCGCAAGCGTTAGAGAATGAATTCGGATCAGGGTCTAAAGTAATAAGAGTTGGCATTGAAGATCTAGTCGTGATAGCAGCCATAACTGAAAAGGGCTCAGTCCAAAAAAAAATTGATTCTATTCTTATAAATCTTAGATCTTTTAGTCATAACAACAAATTGCATCCAATGTTTTTAAAATTTAAATTGGGGATGACAACACTAGATAAAGACGACAACCTTGAGAAGAAATTTGACGAAGCCTTTATAGCTTTAAATGAAGCATTAAGAACACAAAGTTCAAATTATATTTTATTCGATCATTTATCAGAAGAATTGGCTAACCTCAAAACCAACATGGAACTCGCTGCACAGTTTCAGGACATAATCCAAACAAAAAAATTAAGATTGGCTTTTCAACCTTTAATTAGCAGTAAAACAGGGCAAGTAAAAAGCTATGAGGTGCTGTTGAGAACTATTGATGAAAGCGGGGCTATAGTCTCTACTGGGAAATATATTGCGGTCGCAGAGAAGTTTGGCTTTATTGATCAAGTAGACCTTTTGGTTCTAGAAATGGCAGCTAAGGAATTAGCTTTAGCACCTAAAATACAGCTAAGTATAAATGTTTCTGCGCTTTCACTTAACAATGACAAATGGATCAAATTAGCCAGAAAACTGCTCAAAGATCCAGACGTGGCTTCTAGGTTAATTGTAGAACTCACAGAAACAGGGTTCCAAGGTAACACGGAGAAAGTAAAACAATTCTTTGATGATGTTCAATCATTAGGATGTTTAGTTGCTATTGATGATTTTGGTGCTGGATATACTTCCTTTACACAATTAAAAACTATGAATGCTGACATGATAAAAATTGATGGTGTATTCATTAGAGACCTAGCAGAGAACTATGACAACCAGCTTTTTGTGAAAACCCTTGTAGGTTTCGCTAAAGCCTTTGGCTTGAAGACTGTAGCAGAATACGTTGAGAATGGAGAAACAGCCAAACTACTAATAGATTTTGGTGTAGATTATCTGCAGGGCTACTATTTTGGCAAAGCTCTAAATTATCGCCCATGGATTAATGAGGATGCAATTGCATGATTTCTCAATTTTTATCAGATAACTATCTTTGGGTAAAAGCATTGCCGATGCGTTGGG
>CAZVFD010000005.1:0-22190 GCA_964625465.1 uncultured Candidatus Midichloriaceae bacterium
CTTTATATACATGCCAACATCCTAACTTAGTTAAAGTCAGGTGTCAGCCCCAAAGTTTTTTAATAGGCTTGGATCTTTCACCTCCATTTTAACTATTTCTAAATTCTTAAGTGTTTTGTTAGCAATCGTATACTTGACTCCATGTTCAAGCATTAGTGATTCGTTGCGTCTCAAGACAAGCTTTGTTGTGCCGAATTTAAAATAGGCCTTACCTTTTGTTACCACGAAATGCTTTGATTTTGAGTTACCAGCAGCATTTAACTTATGCTTAGGCTTGATTATGATCTTCTTTAATTTAAACAAGTGCTCTTTTCTGATAATCTCTGAGCTTCCCCAGTTGAAGTAGGTCTTCGTGTCCTGTAAGAAATCGGTTGCATTGCGATCTTTCAAAATGGAAATGATTTTTTTTACATCTTGCGAACGTTCACGAGGTATTACCAATGTGGCATCTGTAGTTTGCACTACTGTCAGATTATGTACATCGATCGCGGCTAGTATTCTGGTTTTATCTGTTGAGTAAATATGAGAATTCTTGCTGTTAATCGAGATGACTTCACCACTTAGTATATTCCCATCTGAATCCTTTGGCGATACTTCATAAAAAGTTTGCCAGCTTCCTACGTCATACCAACCTATGTTTGTTTTCACTACAGCAGAATTTTTGGTTTTCTCCATGAGCGCATAGTCGATGGAATCTGTTGGGCAAGAAGAAAACGTTTCTTTATCAAGTGTTATCCATTTGTAACCATTTTCAGCATTCTCATCGGATTTAGAAAGCGTGTTTTTACACGAGTTTAAAATGTCTGGAGCATGTTCTGCTAGCTCGGCTAAAAACTGCGTTACAGGCAGCAAGAAGATACCAGAGTTCCATTGATAACCAGCGTTAATACATGCCTCAGCTTCTGAGAAAGATGGTTTCTCCACGAAGTGTTTGATTTCATAGACGTGAATGTCATCTTTAGGATTATTCAGTGTATGTCCGCTTCTTATATACCCATAGCCAGTTTCTGTGTAAGTTGGCTTAGAGCCGAATAACAAAAATTTTTTATTTTTGACGGCAATCTTGGCGGACTCTTCTAAAATTCTAACGAATGTTTTAGGCTTTTTTATTTCGCTATCTGAGCTTAGAGCAAGAATCACGGCATTTGGGTCATGCTTGGCTATGTCGAGTGCTGCTATAGTAATTGCGGGTGCTGTGCTATGAGGTTCAGGCTCAAGAAAAACTCTAGCGTGCGGCACTGCCTCTTCTTCAAGTTGCTCTTTGACTAGATATTTTTGTTCGATATTTGTAATAACGTACGGCGAGTAGAAGAGTTTGCCGTCTGAAATTCTGCTTAAAGTATTTTGGAATAGACTTCTGCCAGCAAATGCTTTGATAAATTGCTTGGGTAGGTTCGTGCGAGAGAGGGGCCAAAGCCTTGTGCCATAACCGCCGCAAAGAACCACAGGATAAATCATCAAAGCTACTGTTAAATTTATTCTTAATATTTAATATTATAACTTTGTTAAAATAAAGAATAAATTGCTCGTGTAAATAGAAAAGGCCGCTCTATGGCGGCCTATTTCAAAAGTAGGGAAGGATTATCGAATTGTATCGAAGTAATCTACTTCCACTTCAACCCTGCGATTTGGGGCAAGACATTTAATTAATTCTTTGCCTTTTACATTTTCGCAAGATTTAACTTGGTGGGCTTTGCCCATAGAACGTAATTCAACAGGCGAGCTGTCGAGTTTGACTTTGCCATCCAAATAACCTTTAACGGCCATAGCTCTTTTTTCAGAGAGATTCAGATTGTATTTATCTGAGCCTAATCTGTCTGTGAAGCCAACGATTTTCACTCTTGTTACCTTGTTATCATGCAGAACTTGAGCTAATTTTTCTAATTTTGCTGTTTCTGAAGACTTAAGGTTGTGCTTGTCAAAATCAAAATAAATGATTCTTTCATCCATTTTCATGATATCGATCTTGCCACCGCACTTATCTGAGGCCGCATCCCACATAGTTCTGACGCAGCCGCCATTGCTATCTACTACAATATTTCCCATGTTATCAACCACCACATCTTTGGTGTCCATAGCTTGCGCATAGCTTACGCCGCCTATGCCTACTGTAATCAGCGTAGTTAGTATTAGATTTCTTAAAGACATATGTGCCTCCCAATTTATATATATTCACTTAGTCCCATAACTAATTCTCACATGCGGCAAAAACAACATCAAATCTAAAATTCTCTTTATTTTTCAGATTTTAACGAATTATTAACCATTTTTCTTTTTCATTTGGTTAAATGGGGTTTTGGCAAATCTCTTTACCTGAAATATAAAACAGTTAAGATTGCAGGTAGTATTTTTAACTTTTAGTGGTTCTTAATGTTATTCCATGTAGGGATGTTAATCGTGATACTCTCCATAGTAGGTGGGTTTCTGGCAGAAGGTGGTAATATAAATATCTTTGTACAACCGTTTGCAGCTCTAATAATTGTTGGCGCAGCACTTGGGATATTTATAATCTCAAATCCACAAAGTCTTTTAAAATCTATTTGGAGAAACTTACCTAAAATTTTCAAAGGTAGCCCTTATAGCAGAGGGGATTATACTGAGGCATTGGTTTTTATGTTTAATGTATTTAGATTTGCTCGCACAAACAGTGTTTTAGCTCTTGAAGAGCATATCGAGCAGCCTTACAAAAGCTCTTTATTCAAGCAGTATCCAAAAATATTAGCCCACCGCGAGGCTGTAATTTTTTTCTGCGATTATATGAGGATGTTGGTGCTTGGGTATGATAATACATATGAACTTGAAAACATGATGCAAGAGCAAATAAATGTTCGTAGAGAGTACAGTTATGAAATAAGCAATGCCCTCTATAAAATTGCAGATACTCTGCCGGCATTGGGAATAGTCGCTGCAGTCCTTGGTGTAATTAATGCGATGGGGAGTATAGATGCTCCCCCAGATATTTTGGGTCATAAAATTGGCGCAGCATTAATTGGTACATTTTTTGGCGTGGCAATATCGTACTGCATTATTAGCCCGATCGCTTCAAATTTACAAAAATACGGTGCAGATGAGGCAAAATTCCTTGAGTGTATAAAAGCAGGCTTTATAGCTCATTCAAGAGGTAATCCACCATCAATATCAATTGAGTTTGCAAGACAAGCTATTGCAGTAAATCTAAAACCATCGTTTAATGAAATTGAAACAGCTATTGAAAACAGAAAGGCTCTTAAAAAAGTGAAGAAATATGGCAGAAGAGAAGCAGAACAACCAACAGCAAGATAATTCTAAAGATGATGGGAAGAAGAAGGCTCCCATTATCATAAAGAAGATTAATGCTGCTCATCATGGTCACCATGGTGGTGCATGGAAAGTTGCGTATGCGGATTTTGTAACTGCTATGATGGCATTCTTCCTGTTGTTATGGCTCTTGAACTCAACTCCATCACAAAAGCTAAGTGGTATAGCGCAGTATTTTGAACCTACTGTTGGTATAGCAGGGCAAAAGGGTATTGGATTTGAGGGTGGTAAATCTCAGAATAAAGAAGGCATAAGTAGTTATGATAAAGAGAAAGGTGTCAAATACGGCGTGATGAAAAAGGGGGAAATAATTTCGTCGCCTGAGAAAGGTACGAGTGTAAGTAATGAGGAAGTTGAAAACGAGCGATTCACATTGGTTGAAGGTGAATTGAAAAAAGTTATTATGAGTGATGGCGATCTGGCACAGTTTCAAGACAGCATTTCATTTGAAGTAACGCCTGAAGGTCTTAATATAAAGATTGCTGACCAAGACAAGTATCCTATGTTTAAAGCTGGTAGTGCTGAGATTAATACTTATACTAAAAACGTATTATCTAAAATTGTTGGTCTCATTAAATACTCGCCAAATTTTCTACAAATTTCAGGTCATACTGATTCGGATATGACAGGGCTGAATCAAGAATATTCAAACTGGGAATTATCTGCAGATAGAGCAAACGCCGCTAGAAGGTTTGTTGTTGAGCAAGGAGTCCCACATGAACAAATTGCTCGTGTTGTTGGTAAAGCGGATGCTGAGCCAATTGATGCAGATAACCCAAATTCGCCTAGAAATCGTAGAATTACCATTACGCTTTTGCGCAATTCTGTGATGCCATTCAATAAAATTGCTGCCCCAAAAGGACTTCTAAGTTCACGGGAAAGTTTGGAAGAGTAATTCTTGATTTTAATGGTTGGTATGTTTAAATCAGCCAAACATTCCAATAGGTAGGAACTATGAAGACTTCAAGAATTCTCTTTGGATTATCTAGTGTGGCTATAGCCTCAGGCTGCGGCTTATATAGAATGGGTACCAGTATCCCAGAAAAACCAAGTAAGCCAGGAGTAAAACTTGATCCACAGCACATCGATAAAGGTTTGAATGTTAATAAGAAAAAGGACGCTTATCCTGACTATGCAAGGGAGGCGATAAGAAACTACCCATGGTGATTTAAAACCAATTAGATTTAAGTATAAAAATATTGTATAATTTCCTCGAATATAAGGAGAGAAAGATGACTAAGACAAGCCTAGAAGTTATTCTTGCAAAGCCTAGGGGATTTTGTGCGGGGGTTGAGCGTGCAATTGAGATAGTTGAGCGTGCGATTAAGAAATATGGAGCTCCAGTATATGTGCGCCATGAAATTGTTCACAATAAATATGTTGTTGAAGATTTAAAGGCAAAGGGTGCTGTGTTTGTGAATGAAGTTTCAGATGTCCCGCCTGGCGGAATTACAATTTTCTCAGCACATGGGGTTTCAGAAAAAGTTGAAGATGATGCAAAAGATAGAGACCTGCCTGTCATTGATGCTACATGCCCTCTTGTGAAAAAAGTGCATCGTGAAGCCGTTAGACATGAAGAAAAGGGGATGGAGATTATCTTAATAGGCCATAAGGGGCATCCTGAAGTAGAGGGAACAAGCGGACGTGTTAAGAATGATGTGATCTTGGTGCAGACAAAAGAAGATGTTGAAAAAATTACAGTCAAAGATCCATCTAATCTTTCTTATGTTACACAAACAACCTTGAGTGTTGATGATACAAAAGCAATAATAGAATCTTTAAAAACAAGATTTCCGAATATTCAGGGGCCTGATCTGCGTGATATCTGCTACGCCACTCAAAACAGGCAGGACGCAGTTAGAAAGTTAGCTAATGAAGTTGACTTGCTGTTAGTAATTGGTGCTGCCAACAGCTCTAATTCCAACAGGCTTAGGGATCTTGGAGAGGAGATAGGTATCAAATCTTACCTTATTAATGGCGCACAGGATATTAAAGTGGAATGGATTTCAGGCATTTCAAAAGTTGGTATTACTGCAGGGGCGTCAGCACCAGAAATATTATTAGAAAAAGTAATTGATAGGCTTGCAGAGCTTGCTAATATTAAGGTAAGTACTATGGAAGGCGTTGAAGAAAACGTTAAATTTAAACTACCAGAAGAATTGGAGAATATTGCATAATGCTTGAGGTTCATCATCATCCTCTTTGCCCTTTTTCTAGAAAACTTAGGATTGTACTCAATGAGAAGAAAATAGAGTTTGAGTTGTTTCCTGAGCCATTCTGGATGCGTAGAAGGGAATTTTTAAAGATGAATCCAGCAGGAGAGACACCTGTCGTTATTAAAACTGGTGGCAAGGTTTTGGCTGGAAACAATGCTATTAATGAATATTTGGAAGAAACTTCAGAGCTTACAAAATTGATCTTTGGTTCTCCAGATCAACGCGCAGAAATCAGAAGAATTGCAGAATGGTTCGATAGCAAATTTTTTAATGAAGTGACCCGATATATTTTGCATGAAAAAATTATAAAGACTTTATCTAGAGTGGGCGCTCCAAATTCTGAAGCAATTCGCGCGGCTAAACAAAACATTCTTTACCACTTGGATTATATTGGATACCTTTGCGCTGAGAATAGGTATTTGGCTGGGGATCAGCCGTCTATGGCTGATTTTGCAGCTGCTGCTCAGATTTCAGTATTAGACTTTGTCGGTGATGTACCTTGGTCACATAACTCCAAAGCAAAAGAATGGTATTCATTGATGAAATCGCGACCTAGCTTTAAGCCAATTCTACTTGATAAAGTTGCGAATATGAATCCGCCAAGTCACTACCAAAACCCCGATTTTTAATGAGTAAAATTTATAAAGTAATTGGTTTAATGAGTGGCACATCTTGCGATGGGATTGATGCGGCTTATTTGGAAACAGATGGCGATAACTTTGTAAAGTTAGGTGCTGGCGTTTATTTGCCGTATGACAAAAACTTTTCTTTCGAACTTGTCGAGCTTACTAAGGGCAATTACACAAATCTTGTTGAGGTAGAGAAAGAGCTGACGCTACTGCATGGGAAAGCAGTTAAAGCTTTACTTCAGAAGTTAGGAAAAAAGTCTGAGGAAATTGACTATCTTGGTTTCCATGGCCAGACTATTGCCCATGATATTTCTAAAAAATACACCAAGCAAATTGGTGATATTGGATTGCTTACGAAAACAACCGGCATTAAGACTGTTGGTGATTTTAGAACACAAGATGTAGCAGCAGGTGGGCAAGGCGCACCACTCGTTCCAATATTTTTAAAGGCGTTGGCTACAAAAAAACCAATGACATTTTTAAATATTGGTGGGGTGGCAAATATTACCTATGTTTCCGAAGACGATTTAATAGGCTTTGATACTGGCGCTGGGAATGCTCTTATCAATGATTATATACAAGCAAATTTTGATAAGACTTACGATGATAATGGGGAAATTGCTTCAGCAGGAAAAATTGATGCTGAGGTTTTAGAACAAGGTATGAAACATCCTTATTTTGCTCGGAAAATTCCTAAGTCTTTAGATAGGAATACTTTTTCAAGCTTCGCGTCAAACGTCTCAACCAAGTTGGAAAAAAATGATGCGGTAGCGACTCTTACAGAGTTTACAGTACAAGGTGTGAAAGTAGCTATGCAGATGTTACCAACACCTTCAGACACTTTAGTTGTCTCAGGTGGTGGCAGAAAAAATTCGCATATTATGAATCGGCTTAAACACGAGTGCGCAATCAATACTGTAGATATTGACTCTTTGGGGATCGATGGCGATATGCTAGAAGCCTATGCGTTTGGCTATTTAGCTGTGCGGTCTGCTCTAAATCTACCAATCTCATTTCCAACAACGACCAATGTTCCAACGCCTATGAGCGGCGGCAGGTCAGTGGGTTAGTTTCACTTCACATATCTATTATAAAACCAATAGAAAAATAAGGCAGTAGCAGGAGGAATGAACATGGGTTGTAAAAGTTCTTCTGGATTCCAATTATAATAGGCTTGCCAGGTGTGAGGACTAAGAAAATAAACATAAATGGGTACAGAGATTATCCAAGTAACCGCTATAAAAAAGACGTTTTTATGATTAACTACAATTGTTTTTATTACAGAGAAATTCTTAGAGATTAACCAATAAAGTAAGTAAATTAGATTAAGAGTTGCAATAGGTAATAACGAGATAATTAATGTCGTGAAAAAAATGTCTTCGCTTAAGTTTTTTTCCAAGAATAATGGAATACAAATAATAATGTTAATCCAAGTGGCACATAAGTAAAATTTTAATCCACGAATCTGAGGGAATCTGAAAAAAATATAGATAGTAGTGCAGCAAAATATAGCCAATATGACGGTTAATTTATTGGAGTAGTTGGCTTGATACGGATGAATAGCTAATTCACGTCCTAGTGTACTAGATAATATTGATATAATAAAAAAATCAAATCTATTAAGCATATTAATTTTTAAACCTTCAGTCTCAATTATAGTGGGATCAGGCATCTGATCTATTTGAGGTGTAATGGAATTTTCAACAGTCTTTCGCTCCGCATTGTTAGATTTATGTTTAGAAGCAATTTCTTCCACTTCGAACGGGTTTTGCTCATTTTCTGGTGACATAAATATTTTAAATGATTAGACATCTAATTAATGTTAATGCTAAAAATTTAGCAGATAAAGTGGTTATTGATAGATAAGAATTATAAAAATGAGTCAGTATAAATTAATTATTACAGGGGCTGGTGCCAGCGCGCATAACGGATTGCCATTAGGTAGTGAGTTGATTGATGCAATGGAATACACGGTTAATGAGTTGAAAACTCATAAAATTAAAGATGCAGTTCATTTAAAGCATGCTGAGCAATTTATAGTGGACATCAAATTCTATAATCCAGTTAATATAGACTATTTTCTTTTTTTGCATCCTGCTAAGAGAGAGATAGGTCAAAGATGGATAGAGACAACTATACTAAGAGGAATAAAGTCTGATGTTTTGTCAATGGGAGTAAGCTTTAGAAAATTCTGGAAGCCTAGAACTAAAGATAAAAATAATTTCTTTGACCCTAAAAATTGGGTTAAATTTTTTCTCCAAAATCAACTTGCATACTGTGAAAATTCTCAAGATGTAATAAGTGCCTTAAAAAGCTTGTTTTTAATAACTTTTAACTATGACGTAATGTTTGAGCTGGCGTTATACAAATATTTAAAAACTACCTTGTTTTACAACGATGATTTGAAAGAGTATGTTTTTAAAGATTTTTTTGTAAACAATATTGTGCATGTATATGGTAAAATATCTTGTGATTATGAAAATTTTGAGAATTTAGATAGTCGCCAAGTATGTGAATTTTTTGAAAATTGGAGCAGCTGTGATTCTAAAATATCAGTTATAGGAGTTGGCAAATCTATTTTACATTGTAAAGCTGTTGAAATGATTAAGAGTAGCGAAGACATATATTTCTTAGGGTATGGCTTCGATGAATTCAATAATAAAACTTTGGATCTTGGCAAGGTTTTGAGTGAAAAGAAAATCAACCAGAGAATTTATTATACAAACGTGGCTGATGGGATCAAAATTAATGACACCATGAGTAGTTTTTTCGGTAACTCAGTAGATATGGTTGAGTCTTATAGAGGAGGTTCTACTTGTGGTGGTGGTACTCACAATGCAACCATAACCAAGTCCACCAAGACAGTTTATGACGCACTTGAGCACGATTTTATTGTTCCAATTTTTAAGATAGATAAAAATTAATAACAATACATACGAAATTATTGGTGGGTTAGATTATCCATTTGTCATCAAACACTACCCAAGCTTTTTTAGATATTACATAAAACACCATGTTCTTTTTCGGCAGAAAGGTTTCCCATTGATTATTGATGTAAAGTGCTAGTGAGTTATCTTTTTGAATATATAAATCGCCTTCCTCAGCCTTTATGGGCAAGGTATCAATGAAATCAATTACGGCTCTGTTTATTAAGAAATCAATCTTATTAAACGAATCATTGATGGCAATTTCCTTCATCGATTGGTTTTGATGCAGCATTTGTAAATTATAGTTTGTGGTATGCATATATTCCTCCTAAAAAAAGGAATAATACCTCAACTTCTTAAGATGCGGAAGTCACAAAGTTTAAGTTGTTGTCAACGAATCGGTCGCTTCAATCTCGTTGCTCTGCATAGGGAAGGAAAGAGTAATTGACGTTCCTAGGCCAATTTCACTTTTGATATCAAACCTACCACGCATTAACTCAACCAGTTTTTTTGTAAGTGGCAAGCCTAGACCTGTACCATCATACCTACGGCTAAGTTTGTTATCAACTTGGCCGAAAGGAGCTAGAGCCCTTGCCAGATCCTGTGGCGCCATGCCAACACCAGTATCTTTTATTTCAATCATTACAGAGCTTGTGTCTAAGTCCTTCCACGCCCTAATAGCTACTGTGCCATTCTCTTGCGTAAATTTTACAGCATTGGATAGTAGATTTAAAATTACTTGCTTTAATCGCTTAGAATCGGCAAGAAGAACTACGTGATCGCTAGGTAGATCATCGACTATCTTTACTTTAGCTTCCTCAGCTCTTGGCAGTACCATTCTAATACTTATTTTGATCAATTTTGTAAGGTCAACTTGCTCAAAATCCACCTGCAATTTATTTTCTTCAGCCTTTGAAAAGTCCAAAATATCATTGATTAGACTTAATAAGTGAACACCTGAAGTATGGATGTCCCTAACAAATTCTTTATATTGTTCATTACCGATAGGGCCCATTGATTCTGAATTAATTATTTCAGAGAAGCCGATGATTGCATTTAAAGGGGTTCGTAATTCGTGGCTTACGTTTGCTAAAAATTGTGATTTAGCGCGGCTTTCTGTTTCAGCGCTTGCTTTCGCAGCGGCCATTTCAATCCCAACTTCTTGCTGTTTTTCAATAACAACTTCCGCTTTTTGAGTAGATACTAAAACTGCCCCTGCCAACACTGCTAGAGACCCTATTATCATGAAAATGAGGGTAAATTGCATAGTATTAAGCTTTTCAATTGATGAAGTAACATCATAGCTTATTTCTAATACAGCGTTTGTCTTGGCAGCAATGTCCTTAGAATCCTCTCTAGGTGCGGTGACTATTACGGGTACAAAAGCTTTAATAATTGCTTTTTTAGTAGTCTGACCATTTTGAACGAAATTTGCGTTAGCGATGAACAGGTTGTTTTTCCTGCCAGCGTTTGCAAGTTTTATCGAGTCTACAATATCATCCTTGCTTACTGTACCATTTAAAAAAGAACTCATTGGTATGATTTGAGTCGTACTTGAACTATCAAACAAAACAAGCATTTCTGGGTTGTATAATACAACCTTTAAAACATTTTTAGATGTTAGATTTTCAGCACTTTCTTTTGTAAAAACGGAATAGTGAGAGATCAAAGGCCATTCTGATTGCGGCTTAGAATTTAAATAGTCGATTACAGGATAGTATCTATTCCAAACGGATCTTATATACCCTTCTCCCAAGACTTGAGCCTGCTCTTCTACGCCAACTTTAACTATGTCTTGAACAAAGGTATGCTTGAAATATATCCCTATAAGTAGCGTGACAACTACCAGAACCGCGAATAATAATATTACTATATTTCGTAAACTAGAAAACATTTCCTTTTAATACAAATTGTTTCCATACCGCAAGGTACTAATATATTGATAATGCAGTTCTTTTTAGAAGTTTTCAATAACTATTAAAGAAATTTACTTAGGTGATATTAGCATAAAAATCTGTTTGCCTTCTAGTTTGGGCTCAACTTCAATTTTTGCCATAGATTCTAAGTCTTGTTTAAACTTTGAAATTACAGCGAAACCAACCTCATTGTGTGTTATCTCTCTACCTTTAAATACAAGTGTAAACCTAACCTTATCGCCATTCTCAATGAATTTTTTAGCGTTTCTAAGTTTTACTTGATAGTCACCATCGGCAATTGTCGGCCTAACTTTGATTTCTTTTGTCTCTACTGTCTTCTGTTTTTTCTTAGCAGCTTGCGCTTTCTTTTGAACTTCATACTTAAACTTTCCGTAGTTCATTACCTTGCAAACTGGTGGTGTGGCATTAGGAGATATCTCAACTAAATCAAGTCCTCGTTCTTGTGCTAACTTTATGCCTTGTTGAGGTGTCATAACACCTAGCATATTGCCTTGGTCGTCAATTAAACGTATTTCTGGACAATTAATTTCCCTATTAAATCTAGGTGTGTCTTTAGATGCAGCTATTGTAATACTCCTTATTAGTTAATTAAATATGAGGTGTAACCTCAGTTTTTACTTTATTCACAAATTCGTGAAGATCAAGTATTTCTTGGTTTTCTGAGCCTAGTCTCCTTATGGAAACCTTACGCTCAGCACGTTCATTCTTACCGACTACAACAAAAATTGGTATCTTACGCAGAGAGTGCTTACGCACCTTGTAATTGATCTTTTCGCTATCTAAATCTAGTTCAGCGGGTATGCCATTTGCCTTTAAAAGCTCTTTAACTTCAATGGCATAATCATCAATATCGTTTGTGATACTTGCGATTACAACAGGCGTTGGACAGAGCCAAATTGGCAGGTTGCCAGCATAGTGCTCTATCAAAATACCTATAAATCTTTCTAGAGACCCTAGAATTGCTCGGTGCAACATAACAGGATGTTTACGGAGGCCATCTTCATCTATATAATAAGCTCCTAATCGCTCAGGCAGAACGTAATCTAGTTGCAAGGTTCCACACTGCCAAGAACGGCCAATGGCATCAGTTAAATGAAACTCTAGCTTAGGAGAATAAAACGCTCCTTCGCCTGGATCCAGAGTATAGCTCAGTCCTGCTTTTATGACGGCATCTTGAAGAACCCGTTCAGCCTTGTCCCACATCTCATCACTGCCTGCCCTTTTCTCTGGACGTGTCGCAATGACAACCCTTATATTATCAAATCCAAGAGCTTTATAGACCTGCGTTACTAAGTTGCAAAAAAGCTCTGTCTCAGAAAAAATTTGTTCTTCGGTACAAAATATGTGCGCATCATCTATTGTTAGCTGACGCACTCTCATCAAACCATGCATAGAACCTGATGTTTCATTACGATGACAACAACCAAATTCAGACATTCTCAAAGGCAAGTCACGATACGACTTTGTTGTCTGTTTAAAAATCTGCACATGTCCAGGGCAGTTCATTGGTTTAAGTGCAAAAGTTTTGTCGCTTTTTTCATCTTCATCAGGGATGACAAAGATTTTGTCGCGATAGTTTTCCCAGTGACCACTCTGCTCCCAAAAAACTTTCTCATAAACTTGCGGAGTTTTTACTTCAACATAATCAGCTTTATTAATTTTAGCTCTGATGTAGTTCTCAAGATTACGATAAATTGTGTAACCATTAGGATGCCAAAAAACCATACCAGGCGCTTCATCTTGTAAGTGGAACAACTCTAGTTGTTTACCTAATTTTCTATGATCACGTTTTTCAGCTTCTTCTAGTTGGTGCAGATATGCTTTTAACTGCTCTTCACTTGCCCAAGCGGTTCCATAAATTCTTTGTAGCATTGGCTTTGAGCTGTCACCACGCCAGTAAGCGCCAGCAACTTTCATTAACTTAAATGCTTTTACTTTGCCAGTTGATGGAGAGTGTGGGCCACGACAAAGGTCGGCAAACTCACCTTGGAAATATAAGCTAATTTCCTCAGTAGCAGGCAGGTCTTGGATAATTTCAACTTTATAGTTTTCACCTAAATTTTTAAAGTGAGCAACCGCCTCGTCACGAGACATTACCTTGCGTTCGATCTTGATGTTGCGAGCAACAATCTTTTTCATCTCAGATTCAATCTTCGCTAAATCATCAACAGAAAATGGCTCAGCGCGTGCAAAGTCATAATAGAAACCATTCTCAATTGTAGGACCTATTGTCACTTGTGTTTCAGGGAATAAATTCTTTACTGCTTCAGCTAAAATATGCGCAGCATCATGGCGAATTATTTCTAGGCCATCTTGGCTGTCAGCGGTTATAACACTAACCGTACAATCACCCGATATCGTTGTTGAAAGATCTTTTAGCTCACCATTGATTTTTACAGCCAATGCTGCTTTTTCAAGGCTTTTGCTGATGCTTGCTGCAAATTCAAAGCCAGTTACTGGGCTCGGAAAGCTTTTTACCTTTCCATCTGGTAGAGTGATATTAATCATTTCTTTTGCCTGATGCATGTTTTGGTCTTTATTTATCTGCCTAATATACACGTATTATAAGGAATTTGTAGCAGAATCTATCTCTTCCTTTAATTTTTTCAACAATTGGTCTTTGGAAAGTGGTTTTGTAATGGGTTCAAGAAATTTAACCTTTATCGTCCCACTTCTGATAAGCCAAGATTTTGCTGGCCATATTTTTCCAGAATTCAAAGCGGCAGGAACTATAGGTATATCGGGAAGTTCTTTGTGCAGAGCCGCAATGCCTGATTTATATTCCACGCTTTGGCCATGCTTAACCCGTGTACCTTCGGGGAAGATGACGATTGGCCTACCTTTTTCGAAGGCTTTTCGTGCTGCTTCTGACATTTGCTTGATTATTGAAGCTCCTCCTTTACGATCTATAGCAATCATCTCAATAAAACGTAAGTACCAGCCATACAATGGTATTTTAAGCAATTCTTTTTTAAGGATAAAAGCCGGATTGTTCAAGTAATGAACGAAGTAAATAGTCTCCCAAACAGACTGGTGTTTCGAAGCGATTATGCATCCGTCTTTTGGAATATTGTGCGCATTTATAACTTTGACTTTAACTCCACATATAGCCCTTAGCGCTAGGGTGATTACATAGCTCCAAATATACCCAGCTTTTGCAACTAGTTTTTGTTGTCTGAGGGGTAGAACTACACTGCCTAATACACCAAGTATAAGCGTCCAAATTACTAAAAAGATTATGAAGATTGTCGATCTAATTGTTGTCATTTAACTAATGTGTTTCCCAACTATATTTATTTTGCTATACATTAAACAGATTAAACTAATATAAGATTATATGTCACAAGCCCTTAAAAATCTAGAGTCTAATGGATATAAACTTCCAGAGCTGAAGCCAGCACAAACTAAGTTTAAGCCTTTCCTAATCTCAGGTAGCCATGTTTACATATCTGGCCAACTGCCGCTTGGCTTTGGTGATGTCAAAGAACACGTGGGGCATTTGGGTGGCAATGTTTCGATCGAACAAGGGCAGAAAATCGCACACATTTGCGGACTAAATGTTTTAGCGCAATTACAAGCAGCGGTTGGTGATTTAGATAAAGTTAAAAAATGTGTGAAGCTTACAATATTTGTAAATTCGACTCCAACTTTTACTGACCAGCCTGTTGTAGCAAACGCTGTTTCAGATTTAATGCTTAAAACTTTTGGTGAAAAAGGTGAGCATGCAAGGTCTGCAATTGGAGTTGCCCAATTACCTTTAGGAGTTGCCGTAGAAGTTGAAGCGATTTTTGAGATTTAATTTGAAAAATTTTCCAGTTAAAAACGCACTAATTATTATTGGCAAAATTACATTTGTATTTTTTGCCTTCTACTGGGTGTTCCATAAAATTAATTTTTCAAGTTTTGTTGAGCACATTAAACAAGCCTATCTAATACCTTTATTTTTTTCTTACTTGTGTCTACATGTATCTCTGTTTTTTAGTGCGTTTAGAAGTAGGTACTACTTTTCTACATTTGGCTTAAAAATCAGAAGGACTTTTGCCATTGCATTATATTATGTAGGTATGATGTTTAATGTGGTGCTTCCGGGTGGAATAAGTGGTGATGGATATAAAATATTTTATCTAAATAAGGTCTCAAAATTTTCTAAAGTTACAGCTTTGCGGGTAATGTTTTATGAGAGAGTAAATGGCTTCTATATTTTAGTCTTGTTTGGATTGCTGCTTTTGCCATTCACTGAGTTTTGGAAAGTAATCCCTTTTGGTTTTGAAAGCAGCATACTACTTTTGATTATGGTAACTCCGTGCTATTTTTTCGGCGCGCATTACATAATTAAAGATAAGTTTAACACAGCGCTCAATGCTTCTACTTACTCTTTTGGAGTACAAATATTTCAAGTTATTTCAGCTATCTTTTTAGTTTATTCAATATTGCCTGAAGCTACTGTAAGCGTGTATGTAGACTATGTATTTTTATTTATAGTTGGTTCAATTCTAGCAATCATACCTATTTCAATTGGTGGTGCAGGACTAAGAGAGCTAACCATGATGTATGGGCTGCAATTTGTAAGCAACGGAACGACTATTGAAATGGGAGTTGCTTTTGCATCACTATCTTTTGCATTATATGTGGCAACAGCTTTGACTGGACTGCCAATTTTTTATAATCTCAAATCGATTAAGGCTTCTAAGCAATAAAAAAACCACCGCAATTTTAGCTGCTGTGGTTTAGAAAAATACTCTCAAGATCTCTAGCTGCCTAAGCCAACAATACTTGGGTTACAAGCGATTCCTACTATTGCAGCGCCAACAACGGCTGCTGCCCACTTTTTAGTGATGTAATTAGGTATAGATATAAAATGATTATTGTTATAAGCTATGTCCCTAATTGCACAACTAGCTAATAATACCAACCCTCCAGCAACAGCATAACTCTCGTCATTGGTTAATATAGTGCCAATTACACCTAACATGCTTACTGCTCCAAAAAATGCTGCAAAAACATTGGGGGGAGTATTAAATTGTTGTTGAGGTTGATTTGGAAATAATTGTACAGGCTGATTAACCGCCGCCTGCACGACGTTGCCCCTTTCTTGCCTCATATTGACCCCTTTATAATTAAACTAAGCGTATTATATAGTTATTTTTGGCGGTAGTCAAGTTAATATGCTGATTTTTCTAGCTTTTTTATAAAAATATAGGTTTGGCGTTAGGACAACTACTCTCTGAGTGTTTCTATATTCTTTCTATAGTCTTTAGTGCCAAAAACAGCAGTCCCTGCAACCAACACATTGGCACCAGCTTGAATTGCGAGCTTGGCAGTTTCTGAGTTTATGCCGCCATCAACTTCGAGGTCGATTTTTCTGCCAGTTTTTTCAATCATCCTTCTTACTTTCTCAATTTTATGCAGCTGTGAGTGCAAGAACTCTTGCCCACCAAACCCAGGGTTTACGGTCATAACTAGAATTAAATCAACTTTATCCATGATGTAATCCAATACATTCTCATGAGTTGATGGAACTATTGAAACTCCAGCTTTAACGCCATGTGAGTGTATTTGGGAGATAACACGATCTAAGTGAGTCACAGCTTCAGCATGAACAGTTATAATATCGCAGCCAGCTTTAGCAAATGCATCAATATGTTTTTCAGGGTTATCAATCATTAGGTGGGTATCAAATGGCAACTCACTAAAACTTCTAGCCATTTTTATTACTGGCGCACCGAAGGTAATATTTGGAACAAATGAACCATCCATAACATCTAGATGTATATAATCAGCACCAGCCGCAGTAACGCTTTTTATTTCCTCGCCCAAATTGGCGAAATTGCATGAGAGAATTGATGGGGCGATCTTAATTTTATGAGGCATATTGGCAATAACGTATTTTATCTACAGACTAACCTAACTTTGACAGTAAGCAAAGTGAATGCTATTTATTAATGCAAAACTTGTGAATTGATATGAAAAGCATTTTATCTTCTAAGCCTAAAGTGACTCCAACCTTACCTGCTAATCTTGCCCTTGACGCCATGATGCTTACGCGCGAAGCAGCAATCTCTTGCTATGAATGGATTGGTATGGGGCAAGAAAAAGCAGCAGATCAAGCTGCTGTTACTGCCATGAGAAAAGCATTTAACAATGTAAAAATAGATGGAACCGTTGTGATCGGCGAGGGAGAAAGGGACTCTGCCCCAATGTTATATATCGGTGAAAAAGTTGGGAATGGCACAACAAAGGTTGATATTGCGGTTGATCCGCTTGAGGGAACAACCATATGTGCGCACTCACTTCCGAATTCTATTTCTGTTTTAGCATTTTCTACAGAAGGTGGATTGCTACATGCGCCAGACGTGTATATGGATAAAATTGCCATCGGCTCTGGCTATCCAGATGGAGTTGTGGATATAGATAATACTCCACAAAAAAACATTCAAAATTTAGCAAAAGCCAAGAAGTGTGATATCTCGGACATTACTGTTTGCGTGCTCAAACGCCCACGTCATGATGAGCTGGTTGCAAAAATTCGAGAAGCGGGTGCGAGATTGCAATTTATCTCGGACGGAGATGTATTGGCCGTTATCTCCGCCACACTTCCAGACCCAAAAGTTGATATGTATATGGGGATGGGTGGAGCACCTGAAGGTGTTCTTGCGGCAGCCGCACTTAGATGCCTTGGCGGACAGATGCAAGGTCGACTAATTTTCAAAGATGATGCCGAACGAAACAGGGCTGCGAAAGCTGGAATAAGAGATTTAAATAAAAAATATTCATTAACAGACTTAGCAAGTGGGGATGTAATTTTTGCGGCTACAGGTGTGACGGATGGCTGGTATTTACAAGGTGTGAAATATTCAAAGAAATATACATGCACTACAAATTCAGTGGTGATGGAATCTATGAATAAGTCAATTCAATTCGTAAATCACACAATTAAAATTTAGTTATGATCGAGCATTTGGAAATACAAACCTTTGATGAACTTGAATCCACGCAAACTTATGCAAAAAATGAGTTAGAGGCTGGGAGATTAAGTCATTTCACAGTGATATCTGCCCAAAACCAAACCTCTGGCAAAGGGCGAAATACCAAAGTTTGGCAAAGCAAAAAAGGGGATGTCACGATAACAATCATTCTGCCTGCCACTAGTAAAGATCAGCAAGTCTCTTACGTTGCAGGTGTCGCGCTTTTAGAGAGTATAAGGGCGTTTTATCCATCGTTATTGCCTCAATTAAAATGGGTCAATGATGTCTTAATTGATGAGAAGAAGGTCTGCGGGATTTTGCTTGAGAAAGTAAACAACACTCTACTTGTAGGAATAGGCGTAAACCTAGGTGAGGCTCCAGTTTCGCCAGATTTTAATGCATGTAGCCTTAAGGATTATGGGCGACAAATTAAAGCAGAGGAGTTTATTTCTATTTTGTTGGATAAATTTAAAACCAAATATAATACATGGCAGCAGCTTGGTTTTAGCCCAATTAGAAATATTTGGAAAAAGCATTGCTACCGGTTCGGAGAGCGAATTAAAGTTGGCTTTGCTGATGGAACAGAGGTAAATGGCCGATTTAAGGATATAGATAACGACGGCATGCTGATCCTAGGCATAGATGATAAAGAGCGCTTCATTGATGCTGGAGAAATTTTCAAACTATAATATAATTTTGGAAATTAACTATTTTTTAACCTTCTCAAAGTAGAATTAGAGCCATGAAGTTAGGTACAGGTGGTTCTTTATGGTCAAATATATCTCTGAAGGTTGGGTACAAAATGGTGCATACGAAAAAGTTGGTCTCGCAATTGAGAATGCAGACGTTGGTGCAGTAAGAGCAGCATTGCAAAGTGTTGATGATTCAAAAGGTATCAGTGGAAAGTCAAACCTTAATGAGGTGAAAAAAAACGCTGATGGCGAGTCGCGATCAATATTTGAAGTGGCGATGGATGTATTTATCAATGCTGAACCTAATAAGCGCGAAGCAGCGTTTGCAGTAATACAAGAATTGGCAACCAGTGATAAAGTTATTAAAAGTACTCATTCAATTTCCGAAGCATTAGTTACTTTGATTGAGGTTCTAAAAACAGATCCAATTGAAGCTAGGAAACAACGTCGTCAAAATTTGAAAGAAGCGCGTAAGCAACGTCGCAAAGAAGAACAAGGTATAACCATTCCACCAGAAGAAACCGCAAAAGAGACCAAGACTATTACTGTCTTAGATCCTGAGTTAAAAAAAGAATATCTAACTAAATTTGAAGATTTATTATCTCGCCTTCTGACAACCAATCATGAATTTCAGGAAAACTTGTACAAGTCTGCTTTCTTCTTAGATTTGGTTGAAGACTTGAAAAACAAGGTTGATGCAAAGAAATTTTTTGACATTGTAAATGTTAATACTGCAAGCCTTTTGGAACAAGAGTCTACTCGTGAGTTTTCTGTATTAATTCAAAAAGGATATATTAATAAGGACTCTATTTCAGACTACTTAGCAGGTGAGATTCTAAACTTTTACAAAACGCATAAGCCATCTTTTACTTGGGAAAAGATGAGAGAAGTAGTTGGCAACAAGCTAACACCAGATTACATAATTGAAAGATTGTCAGATGCCATTAAATCTAATTCCAAAGATGAAGCAGAAAAGTTACTAGAATATTATAGAGCTCATAAAGCAGAATTCGCTGGAAAGATTATAGTATCAAATGCAGATCTGAAAAAATCTTATGAACAAAATAAGAGCCTTTTTAAAGAGCTGGTAGAGACTGTCCAAGCAAACTTCAATACAAAAGTACAAGAAGCTTCTAGAGTTTGGGGTACTCAAAATAAAACCGCTTTTGAGGCCGCTATTGAAATGGGTTCTGGTAAAGCTATTCTAAGTTCAGATGATTTTAAACCATCTCAAGACGACCCATCCACATTTAAACAATTGTATGAAAACTCTAAAAACATAGAGCTTTTTAGTCTGCTTCTGAAAAAAGAAAATGCAGTCAGTGCAGCTGAACTCAAAGCTTTTCTTGCGAAAGCAATAAAGGAGAATCACCCTGAAATTGCTCTCTTGCTTGTTGAATACTACATTCGCAACGAGCAAATAATGAAAGCTGAAATAGGCAAAAACCTACTATCAACAGAAGATTTTCTTCTGGTTTCTTCTAAATCAGAAGAAAGATCTTGGGCAGCATTACAAACCTTAATTCAGGCATCTGGGGCGACTGAATTAGATAGTAAGCTTATAGTCAGAGGGTATATTTATAATTCGGAAAAAAAAGGCTTTGATCTTTTTATAGATTTACTAACCCCAGCAAGTTTGAATATTGCTATTAAAAATGGTGATATCCTGCCAAAGCAGTTGACTGCTGAGCAAATTACAAAGATCGCCAACGAAATTGCCGCCAGTTCACCGCAAGAGTTTGCACAATACTTAGATGTGATACGAGGTGTTAACGAAAATCTTCTGGATGAAGTAGTTAAGCTAACAATAAATGATATAAATCTAATAGAAGTTCTTGGTAGTAAAGGCTTAGTGAAGGACATGTTAAAGATGTCAGCAATAGAGCTCTACAAGGGCAATAAATTACTATTGTTAGACATATTAATTGATAAAAAACTAATTAAACTGACGGGGCAAGATGACAAAGGTAATACCTTGCTTCACTACGCAATTGCGAATGGTCACTTTAGATTCGCTGAAAGAATAATTGCTGAAGTGGGCAAGGAAAAAATCAATGATAAAATTCTGGTTCAAGTTCCAAACAAAGATGGGGTTACACCACTTCTTCAGCTCTTGCAACAACCGTATTCAAAAGAAAAAAGCTCTCTTATGGGCATGATAATGATGACTAAAGGTTTTAAGTATACAGGGGAAAAGATAGATAAAAAAATTGGCCATATCATCAGTTCTATAAAAGACAAAGATACAGCTAAAGATTTCTTAGTGTACTTAGAGCAAGTTAAAACTAAGAATGCAAGTTTCAAAGAGCGATTAGTAGAAATTTTCACTCAAGCGTTGCTAACTAATAATACTGCAGTAACCCTAGCAGTTTTAGAGAATTATAATAGTTCAATGGTTAATGTTAATCATGTAACATATACGGATAAGAAGGGTAAGACATACGGTGCTGCTCCATTATTTATGGCGTACATGAATGGTAACGTTGAGCTAATAGACAAGTTACTTCAAAATAAAAAAATCGATATAAACAAGATTGGGCCAAATGATCTTACATTGCTCCACCAAGCAGCGCTTGATGGCCAACAAAAAATTGTTGATAAAATTCTAAAGACTAGTGGAGTAGATCCAAATCTTACTACAAAAGTAAACAAGCATCCAATTTTTGATGTACTAGCTGCTATAGAATTATTTGAAGCAAAACCTAAGTTAGATGAAGCTGAGAAAAAACGTCTGTCTGGCCTAAAAGATACCTTCGACTTGTTAGCTGCTAGTCCAAAGGTGAATATCAATGCCGTTGATTCAAAAGGGAATACTCCTGCTATAATAATGTATAAACGTATCCAGAGCGTATCTGCTAGGATTAAGCAGCTCGAAGAAATCGCAGCTCAAAAACCTAAAGGTGTAGTTGACTCAATGAAGGAAGCTGTGAACAGTATATTTTCTGATAACGCAAATGAGCTTGCAAAACTCAGAGAGTATAAAAAATTCCTAGACTCTGGATTCAGAACCTTAATGGCAAATCCAAAAGTAGATTTGCTAGTGAACAACAAAGACGAGCAAAATATAGTTATACTATCTATTCAAAATCAAGATACCGAAACACTTGAAGCTACCATTGGCCAAAATAAAAAAGGGGAGAAACTAAACCCAATTTTTAACAATCCGGATACGAATGGTAATACACCAATACTTCATGCCTATGCTACAGGGAATCCAGAGATCCTAAGATTAACTTTATTAGCTGCAGGTGGATCACCAAAAGATCTTGAAATGGGATTTAAGGCAATAAACAATGATGGCCAAAACATTCTTGTGGCAGCTTGTAAAGGTGGCAATCTTGAAATGGTTAAGAGTGCTTTCGCTGAACTAGATCAGAAGACAGTATTTACAAGTGATAACTTAGGCAATAACTTTTTACACCATGCTTCTAGTAAACCTGAAATTCTATCGTATTTATTAGCACAAGATAAAGAAAATATAGCTTTAGATGCTGGAATCGACTATTTTGAAGCGAATGATTGGAATG
>CAZVFD010000005.1:22200-42652 GCA_964625465.1 uncultured Candidatus Midichloriaceae bacterium
GACGGTCAAACACCTTTAGTAAAAGCGGTATTAGAAGGTAATACTGAGGCAGTCAAACTGCTTCTAGATAAAGGTGCGGATGTTAATTTGGCAGATAAAAATGGCAACACTCCACTTATTTATGGATGTATCTTAAATAAGCCTGAAATCATAAATGCACTATTAGCTAGACCTGAATTAAACATACGTAAAAAGAATAAAGCAGGGGCAACTGCATATATGCATGCTGCTATTCAGAAAAGTCCTCCTCCAATGGAAGGTGAAGTTCTTAATCCAGATCAAATGTGGACAGGCAACCCAGAAATTTTGAAAGCTTTGATCTCAAGGGGAGCAGAACCGGTGTTTGGAGAGTACTACAAAGGAATCGGTGAAAAAATGCAATATATAGCGATTGAGGCTGCAGGAACTAGCTTGGTTGGATCAATCACATCTAGAATATTGGGATCAGATTCAATTACTGCCCAAAGTATTAAAATCACTGCGGCTTCTCGGGCAGCGATGCAAACTTACAAGGCTGTTTCAATTTCAACTGAGAAGAGTATTAAAAAATTACTTTCTGGGTCTAAGACAAATAGCGCCGAAATTGATCTAGAAAATCAGTGTATGATTGGAGCGATGTCTGTGGGTAGGTTTGGCAGGGTATATCATGGTGAGAACTTAATAAAATATCTCGCTACTCAAGAAAACTTCGAAAATGCTGAGAACTCTATTTATTCTAATGAACAATTGAAAGCCAAAATAGAAGATTTATCAAAAGCACAAAGAGCTGAATTCCACGAAACTTTACAAGCAAGATATGCACGTATACAAACTGCATTGGCTTCAAGATTCATGCCTTTTTGGACTAGGTCAACATTGAATAAAATCCAAAAGGAAATACTTGCCGCTGATGCTGAAATTTTTCTAAAACAAGATAATACTCATATCTCGGAAAAACTTAAAGATACATTCTCAATGTTGAAAGGGACAGCAAGAGATAGATTTATTGTTGGAATGCTTACTACTGAAAACAATAAAGAGTACAAGGAGTTCAAACAACTGCTTGATGATATCCTGAAACAAAAAGTTTATGTGCCCGCTAACGTTATGTACGATGCTTTAGAATTCAACAAGCGCTATAAGCAACTAGTTCAGCAGCAAAAAAATCCTAGCCTACTACGAAGAGTATTTGGCTTTACATTCTTGAGAAGCCCAGACATTAAAAAAACTCAAACAATATGTAACGAAGCGAGACAACCTGAGTTAAGAAAATTTGAAGTTAGTATCTCTAGGGACAATTTAGTACCAATCTCGAAGGCAGGTGCTGGTAAAGAAAATAATATTCAAAATGTTGGAACTGCTGTCACGATGCTCGGTAATTTGACTGGTCAAAAGCCTGAAGATGTTGCAAATGGTATAGCACGTGCATGTGGTAAAATTGCAGGAATTGGTTCTGGCGTAGCTACCTATGCTATAATGGATTTGGACCATGTATATAAAATGTCTATGATTGCTAGTACCGCAGGTGGAGTTGCACTAAGCGTTGCTGGTGTTGTCTCATCATTTGTTAAAACAGCATATAGCTATACTCCAGACATTACTCCAACTAGATTAGCTGTTGGCTTCGGGGCAGCTGCAATTGCTGTAGGTGGGTATATGCTGTATTCACGCTCTGGTAGCAAAATGGCAGGGAAAGCAGATGGAGAGCAAGCGTTCGTACCAAATACTTTAGCTGATTTATCTAACCCTGAGTGTAAAAAAGATGCAGCAGCTAAATACTTAGGTGAAAAAGCAAGTGCACTTAAGGTTGAGGGAATTATTCCTGAAGCTAAACTAAGTGCTGCTGTATATGCTCCCAGCATACTGGATATTGATGTCAGTAAGCAGTTGCCTATTACACGTTACGACTTCGCGCAGCAAGTATTAGCTGGGACGTCGCTTGCGGGATATGTTGAATCCAATAAGGCTATTGTAGACAGCAAAAAAGTAGTGCACAAGGTTATGGAAGTAGAAGCTGAAAAAGATAAGTCTAAAGGTGCAAGTGCTCTTGATGTGGGATAATAATATAATTGCAAAAATTATCAGAACTATTAAGCTATACTACGTGGTTTGATGAATGAGATATATGAAGTTTTTTTTAGACACCTGTGATATTGGTGAGATTGAGCATTTGCACTCTATTGGAATGGTTGATGGCGTTACTACAAATCCCACTATTATAGCAAAATCAGGTCAGGATTTTTTTTCGGTTTTAAAACAAATTTGTAAAATTGTTAAAACGTCGGTCAGTGCTGAAGTGATTGCTACAGATCATAAAGGGATGCTTCGAGAAGCCGAGGCGTTGCTCAAAATTGGCAAGCAAATAACCATCAAGGTGCCAATGACATGGGAAGGGCTAAAAGCATGTAAGCAGCTATCAAAAGAAGGACACAAAGTAAATGTGACTTTATGCTTTACTCCTGCTCAAGCATTACTTGCGGCTAAAGCTGGCGCAAAATACGTATCACCATTTGTCGGTAGGTTAGACGATATTGGGCAGAATGGAATGCAACTGATCGCCGAGATATGTCAGATTTTTAATCAGTACCCCGAGCTTTCAACTGAAGTGCTCGTAGCTTCGGTAAGAAATGTTAATCATATGATTGAAGCCGCAAAATTAGGCGCAGATGTTGCTACAGCACCTCCAAAGGTTATACGCGAGATGATAAACCATCCGCTTACAGACAAAGGGATAGCCATGTTTTTAAAAGACTGGGAACAGGTGGGACAAAAAGTATGAAACATTTATTAACAGTGTTATTGTTAATACCTATCTCTTTACAAGCATCAGAGCTTGATAGTTTTTACGATCAAATGCGGTTTTTGGCGCAGCGTGATAAAATTATTTCAGAAAATATCGCTAATGCAGACACACCAAAATATCAACCTAAAGATTTAAGAAAAAAAAGCTCCAAAGACGCAGATATGAATATGTCAGTAACACACCCAGGGCATATGGATTTAGACGGAGGTACAGGTAACTTTGAGCTGACGAAAGCAGAGATTCTTGAGATGAAACCAAATGGAAATGCTGTAACTTTGGAAAATGAAATGCTCAAAAAATCTGAAAACTCCTTGCGCTTGATGGAAGCAACAAATCTGTATAACAAATCGAGACTAATGTTGAAAACTGCAATCAACGGTAGCAAATGATTAGGATCGCCATTACACTGTTACTTTTTATTTTTCCATTTACCGCAATGGCTACTGATAGTCTGACGGCATCGCAAAGAATTTCTGCACATGGGATGAGGGCACAGAGCGAAAGGCTTAAAGTTATCTCCCAAAACATTGCAAATGCAAATTCCACAGGGAAAAGCCCTACCGAAGAACCGTATAGACGTAAAATGCCACTTATCAAATCACAGTATGATCAAAGCATTAAGTCTGATATGGTTAAGGTAGATAAAATCATTAGAGATAAATCAGAATTTAAGTTAAGATATGAGCCACATCATCCTGCTGCAGATAAGAATGGCTATGTTCGCTATCCAAACATAGATATTCCACTCGAAACAGTAGATGCGAAAGAGGCTCAGAGGACTTATGAAGCTAATATGAGTGCTTTGGAAATTGCAAAATCTAACCAAGTACGCTTAATTGAGGCATTGAAATAAATGGCTATAGAAAGTATTCAGGCGATACAAGCTTATAATAAGGTTCTTAAGGCGAGCCAAGGGATAAAGCCGCAAGAATCTTTGCGTGCTGCGGAGAATACAATGAACGTTCTGCGTGCGGGGGATAACTTAGAAGTTGTATCAATAGGGAAGCAAGGTTCTCCTGTTAGACTCTTTCCTGAGGTTTTGGGCGATGTTGTAAAAGAACAAACGAAAAAAATTAAGTTTGCTGATAGAAGAGTCAAGAACTTAGTTTCTTCTGAAGATGAAGAAGGTGGTAGCTCTTCAGGTGGGGGCGATTTAATTGAGATCATGGCAGCAGTCAATGAATCTGAAATGGCACTACAAATAGTAGTCGCTGCTCGCGATAGGTTTATTAATTCCTATCAAGAAATCATGAAAATGCCACTGTAAAATCTATAAATTAAATTTAGAGGAAGTAATGAAAAAATTCTTATTGTTTTTTTTGGTTATACTGGTTTCGCTGATTGTGGGACTTTATACTTATCTTGATCTATTAGCAGAAAAGGCAATTGAGAAGTATGGCCTGCAAGCTCTGGGGGTTCCAGTGACTGTTGGTAAAATTAGCGTGAAGTTGCAAGAAGGCAAATTTACATTTAAAGATGTGAAGATTCAAAATCCAGAAGGGTTCAAGTATGCAAACGCTGTTGAAATTGGACAACTAAACGCACAAATAGAATTGAAGAGTCTATTAGAGAAGGTGGTTATTATTCATGCAATTAATATTAATAACCCTAATATTTTTTATGAGATAGGAGTGGGTGGTGATAATATAAAACAACTCAAAAAAAATACTGCAGCTAGTAAAAATACCGCAGCAAAGACTTCTTCTGCAAATGATACAAAATCAGTAGGCGCCGAATCTAAAAAAATCATTATTAGTAAGCTTTTTATTAATAAGGCAAAAGTAAATGCAGTGGTTGAACATGTTACAGAAAAGTCTTTAACCTTGCCAGATATATATATTCAGAATATTGGAAAAGATTCTAATGGTGTTACAGTTGAAAATGCAGCAGATCAGGTCTTGCGTGAACTCACCAAAGCAATTTCTAAGGTTAATATTCAGACCTTGATAAATGATATACTCAATATTCCAAATAATCTTGATGGGGTAAAATCTCAAATCCAAGATCAAGTTGATGGTATTAAAAGCGATCTTAACAAATTATTTAGTAAGTAAATGTTTTTTGATTTAATTGGCAGCAATCTTATATCTCCACCTATTTTGTTTTTCATCTTGGGAATCGGAGCGGGTTTTATAAAATCTGATTTAGACATTCCAAAAAGTATTAGCAGATATTTATCGATCTATTTGATGATGTCCATAGGCTTCAAAGGTGGAGTGGTAATAGCGAATGAGCCACATTTCTCTTGGAACATATTAGTTCTTATGCTTGCTGGAGTATTGGCAAGCTTTGTAATGCCATTTTTGGGATACGTTCTGCTTACCAAAACTACAAGGCTAGATAAGGTTACGGCATCAGCTGTTGCTGCACATTATGGATCAATAAGTCTAGTTACGTTTGTGACCGCTACATCATTTCTCAAAAAGCAGCAGATAGATTTTGACGGATATATCGTGGCAGTATTAGCTTTGATGGAAGCCCCAGCAATTTTATCGGGTCTTTATATCGCGCATCGTGCGGCACCTAAAACATTAGCTTATGGCAAAAAAGTAAATAGCAAATTAGCTAGAGATATATTTACGAATGGGGCAATTCTATTGTTGTTTGGTTCTTTTATTATTGGGCTTATTACGGGTCAAAGAGGTTATGATCAATTAGAAGGGTTCCTAATAACACCATTTTATGGGATCTTGACTTTATTCTTACTCGATATGGGAATTGTGGTTTCAAAACAGATGCATAATGTTCCTAAGCTAGAATTCAATTTGTTAGTATTTGGCATATATATGCCGATGATTGGGGGGGCACTTGGCGTTACATCAAGCTTCCTTTTAGACTTATCTTTGGGCACTGGTATGTTGTTTACTGTGCTTTTAGCAAGCGCCTCTTACATCGCAGTGCCTGCTGCAATGCGCCTTGCATTGCCAGACGCTAAAACTGCAATTTATTTGCCGCTCTCTTTGGCCATCACGTTTCCATTTAATATACTAATAGGAATACCATTATATTATGCAGTTTGTAGCAGGTTGCTTGGGTAAATTTGGTGACTATTAACCAAAAATTAACAGTTTTTGGTTAGAATCATATTAAATACTGGAGAGTGTTTAGTATGGTAACACCAGTTTCATCATCGCAGAGTACTACATTGTTAAGTTCTATAAAACAGCAACAGCTTGACTTCGCAGTTTTTCTATCAGCGCAGCTCTCTAATCAAGATCCGTTATCACCAGTTTCAGTTGCCTCTATTTTGCAACAACAATTGGCTTCTGCCCAAATTCAAGGGCAACTCTTGGGAAATCTGACACTAAGTAATATAAGCAATAATAGCGTTCTAAATCTTTTGTTTAGCGTATCAAAATCAATAGGTACAAGCACTCAGTACAAAGATAATAGTTTAAATTTAGTAAACGGTTCTGGAACCATTACATACAAACTTGATAGTGCTGCTACCAAGTTAACAATCGACATTTTTGATTCTACAGGAAAGCAAATAACAAGCTCGGCAATTTCATCTCTAGGTAATTCTGCGCCAAAAGCCAAAGGTGATAATACCTTTAATCTTAATACACTGAATACTTCATTAAATGGCAGTTATTCCTACAGCATCACAGCTACGGATGCTAATAAGCAAGTAATTGCTGCAACTCCTTATGCAACTAGCCAAATTCAATCATCAATCCTAAATCAAGGAAGTGTATTTATAAAAATGGCAAATAACAAAGTTATAGATTCAATTGACGTGTTGCAGTTGAGTTAAGCTCTGACAACGTTTTTAGCTTTTTTGTCAAATTTGCCACGCGTGTCGACTATTATATTCGCATTCTTTTGTATCAGCTTATAGTCAAAATCATCATGGTCAGTAAGTAATACAACCATATCATATGATTTTATCTTATTTGCAGTCAGCACAACACTCTTCATATTAAAATGATGCTTTCTCATCTTTGGAAATGTTGGAACATGCGGGTCGGAATAATCCAGTTTAGCACCCTGTGTATGTAAGATTTCCATGATTTCAATTGAAGGAGATTCTCTTGAATCTTCAATGTTTTTCTTATAGGCGATTCCTAAAACTAAAACCTTACTTCCATTTAAAGATTTTTTTTGTAAATTTAAAGCGTAAGTAATTTTGCCAATAACCCATTCATGCATAGCTGTGTTTATCTCACCCGCAAGTTCAATAAATCTTGTGTGTAAGCCATATTCCCTAGCTTTCCAGGTTAAATAAAATGGATCGATAGGAATGCAGTGCCCACCTAAACCAGGCCCAGGATAGTAAGGAGTAAATCCAAAAGGTTTTGTTGCAGCAGCATTTATAACTTCAAAAATATCTATACCCATTTTATCAGCAACAATCTTCATTTCATTAACAAGACCAATGTTTACTGACCTATGAATATTTTCTAGAAGCTTGGTCATCTCTGCAGATTTGGTTGATGAAACGGGCACTACTTTATCAATCACACCTTTATATAAGGCAACGCCTACTTCCAAGCAATGTTTAGAATAACCACCAACGACTTTTGGAATTGTCTGGGTGCAAAAATTCTTGTTTCCTGGGTCTTCTCTTTCTGGAGAAAATACTAAGAAGAAATCTTTACCAACTTTAAATCCTTTTTGCTCAATTCTAGGAAGTAACTCTTCATCTGTTGTTCCTGGGTAAGTAGTAGATTCTAAGGATACAACTTGACCAGCCCTGATGTAAGGACAAACATCATTATCCATAGTCCCTAAAACAAAACTCAAATCAGGTTCGCGATATTTGTTTAGTGGGGTTGGAACGCATAAAATTATTGCATCACACTCTTTTACTAAAGAAAAATCGGCAGTAGGTTTAAAACCTTTTTTAACAGCCTTTTTAATGTGTTCAGCCTTAATGTGCTTTATATAACTTTCGCCATTATTTAGCTTTTGTACTTTTTCTTCGTCTATTTCAAACCCAATAATATTAGAAAACCCAGCTTCGCTATATCTCAATGCGAGGGGCAATCCTACATAACCTAATCCAACAATACCTATAACTGCAGATTTGTTTTTAAAGCTTTTGACTAACTTTTCTTTCACTGTTTATCCTCAACTAAATTATCGTCTACTAATTTGTATTTTTTCCCTTCTCTTGGGCACACTAAATCCTTATCAAGGATCTCTCCCGCGTGTGATACCCACCCTATTTGTCTTGCTGGCACACCAATCATAAGTGCATGAGGCTTCACATCTTTCGTAACAACAGCACCAGCGCCAATGAATGAAAACTCGCCGATCTCTACGCCACAAACAATTGTACAATTCGCTCCTAGAGTTGCGCCTTTCTTAACCAATGTTGTTTTATATTCGTTTTTTCTTTCAACGTGTGAGCGTGGGTTCATTACATTTGTAAACACCATAGAAGGTCCACAAAAAACATCATCTTCAATGACGACAGAATCATAAACCGAAACGTTGTTTTGGATTTTAACCGTATTGCCAATTTTAGCCTTGCCGCCAACAAAAACATTCTGGCCGATTGAGCAATTTTTACCAATTTCAGCACCTGAAGAAATGTGTACCCAATGCCAGATTTTAGTTCCCGATCCAATTACGGTGCCCTCATCAACTATTGCAGTTTCGTGTTTAAAATATTCGTTAGCCATTTTGAACCTTTTTCATATCTACAATACGAGGATAAGGTAAATTCACTGGTGTTCCTTTATCTGCAGAATCATATATTGAGCATAAAATTTCGAGTGAAGCCAAGCCTTGCTCGCCATCAATAAGTGCTTTTTCTTCACCTCTTAGTGATGCAAATATGTTTTTATAGTTCCTAACATGACCATAGCCATAGACAGAATCTGTTGCATAGTTTGCATTTAAAACTTCTTGGTCATAATCTTTTTTATCAGCAAAATCCCAGTGCTCTATTTTGTTCATAGCAACACCACCAATTTTCACAACGCCTTTCTCTCCAAGTATTGTTACTGATCCTTCTAAATTTCTTGGGTATGTCAGAACAGTCATATTAATCGAGCCGCGAACGCCGTTCTCCCATTCGATTACTGCCATGCCAGTATCTTCAGTTTCAATATTACGAGCTAGTGTTGCAATATTTCCATATGCTTTTCTTGGTTTACTATTCGCCACCCACTGCATTAGATCAACATAATGACTAGCCTGTGTCATAAATGCACCGCCATCCATGTTTTTAGTGCCATGCCATGTTGCATCTTTTTCGTAATATTCCTGAGGCCTTTGCCAAAATACATTCGAGGTAATCATATAAATCTTACCGAACCTACCTTCAGAAATTGCCCTCCACAGCGATTGAACAGTATCATTAAATCTGTTTTGGTGGATTACAAAGAGTTTAACTTTATTTTCGTCGCAAACTCTCTTCATTCTTAAGCCATCTTCCCACTTAATAGCCATAGGCTTCTCTGTAATTACGTGACAGCCCGCTTCCGCAATCTGCATTACATGAGTAGGGTGTAGTCCGTTTGGGGTAGCAACTGTTACTATATCAGGCTTTTGTTCCTGTAACATAGCATCTATTTCTGAATATGCTTGCGCATTAAAATCTTTTGCTACTGTTTGTGCACGCTCTAATTGTTGGTCGACAATACCAACAATTTCAACTTCGCCATGCAGCTCTTTAAGAGCTTCAAAATGTTTTTGAGAGATTCTGCCACACCCAATAAATCCTAATCTTATTTTTCTATTATTAATTGTCATTGAATCTCCTTTATAATTTTTGTGAGCGAATTTACTATGTATTCTCTTTCGTCATTTGTTACGTATGGGTGCATTGGCAAACAGAAGATTTGTTCTGAAAACCTTATGGAATTTTTAATATCCTTATCAAAATATGAATCTTTATAAGCAGGCTGCAGATGAAGTGGGGTTCTGTAATAAACATTACTCGGAATATTTACCTGGGCTAATTTTTTAATAATCTCATCTCTCTTTGGATGAAGTAATGAATATACAGCCCATACTGAATTTTCTGTCTCTTTTCCATTCGGTACTTGCAATAAATTCTGTAAAGATTCGCTATAAAAGCTTGCTAACTGATGCCTTGCTTCAATTTCTTTTGGGAAAACAGACATCTTCTCCAAAAGTACAGCAGCTTGAATTGTATCAAGCCTACTATTCATTCCAATTCTTATGTGAAAATACTTATCATCACCCTTGCCGTGGAAACAAATCGATTTTAATTTATCAGCCAATTTATCATCATTGGTAAACATCATTCCGCCATCGCCATAACAGCCAAGAGGTTTGGTTGGGAAGAAACTAGTAGTAGTAATATCTGCAAAGCCACCGCAAGGTTTACCTTTGTACTTAGCTCCAAATGCCTGAGCGGCATCTGAGATTAGAAACAAATCATGTTCATCAGCTATTCGTCTCAATTCATCGTAATTAGCTGCTGCACCAAACAAATCTACACTTATTATGCCTCTAATTTTCAATCCTTTGCTTTTAGCATCGGCAATAGATCTTTTAAGACTCTCGATCGAAATATTAAAAGTGTCATCTACGTCAACAAAGTATGGCACACCTCTGAGTAAACAAATAGCTTCTGCTGTTGCAACGTATGTAAAGCTCGGAGTAAACACTACTTCATCAGGCATTAGGTCAAAAGCCATTAATGCAACTGTCAACGCATCAGTACCATTCGCGCAACCTATGGCATGCTTAGCTCCATAAAATTCAGCAAGTTGACTTTCTAGCTCCTTAACTTCGGGCCCGATTATAAACTGACTGTGGTGAACAACGTTTGAGATGCGGTTTACAATAGACTGATGCAACAAATCCTTCTGTCTTGGCGAGTAAAGTAAGTCTATTGTTTTTGCTTGCATACAGCCCTTAAAAACTCCCTAGCTAGGTGTTGATAGTTATGTTTTGATAGAGCGTAGACTTTACCATTTTTTCCCATATTTGTCAATTTCTCAGGGGGTAGAGCCATTAGTTGTGAGATGGCTTCTTTTAGTGCAGTTGAATCGTTTGGATTTACAGATATACCACAATCTGCTTGTTTAATTAGATCATATTGGCTGTTCAAAACTTGTAAAATTGGCTTCTCAGCAAGCATATAATCAAATATTTTGTTGGCGCTGACGCCGAATCTGTACAGTGGGGAATCAGCGAACTCTATGTAAGCTGCATCTACTTTGCTAAGAAAAAGCGGCACTTGGCTTTTGGCTACTTTGTTATGAAAAACAATGTTTTTCATAAGCATAGCTTCTTTTTTTAAGTGTTTGCGCTGTGGCCCATTGCCAACCAGAATCAAGGCTACCTTTTTATGATTAAGCTTTTTAAATGCATCAAAAATAGTAGTCATGGGATTGGCTGACCCTAGGGAGCCTGCATAGCCGATTATGAACATTCCTTTCTTCTTTAATTTATCAATTTTTTTCTGAAGTGTCGGTGGTAGCTCGTCTGCAACCGTTAAATTCTCCAAAACTCCGTTTGGTATGGCGGTGAACTTTGATTCAGACACCCCATCCTTTTTAACGTGCTCATAGGCGCCAGGTATTATTGAGATTATATGATCGGAGAATTTATATGCAAACCACTCGCCCAGTCTCATAACCATAATGAAGGGATGCCATTTTGACATTTTTCCAAGCTCCATTGGCGACATTGGCCAAATATCATGAATTTCAAACACTAGCTTGGCTTTTGACAGCCTTGCTATAACCCAAGCAGGGAATATATCGATAGGGTAAGTTGATGATGCGATCACTATGTTAGGTCTTTTAACAAATGTGAAATAAAATGACATTATTAGGAGTTGGCAAACAAATACCAGCATACTTAGAAATCTTGAGATTCCATTGCCACTATACTTATTTGTCCACAGCCAAAAATAATTTATCCCACCAATATCCTGATTGCCTAATGTAATAGGTTGAGATTTTCTCAAATGCGAATAAGACCCACCAACCATTGTGACCTTATTATTATCTTTAACCCATTCTTTAGCTAAGTAATATGGACGAAATTCCATTCCTAGATCTTCCGAGCCTATGTAATGGTTGATAAGCAGTATATTCATAAGTACCTTGATAGAATGTCTGAAATTATATATAATTCCCGTAATCAAGTCTAAGGAATTTCATGTCTAATATTCAGTATTTACCATTTGCTCTACCAGACATCGATGATAACGAGATTAATGCGGTTGTGAATTGCATGAAATCTGGTTGGGTTACAACGGGCCCTATGGCAAAGCAATTTGAAGATAATTTTAAAAATTATATTGGAACAAATCTAGAAGCAGTTTCTGTAAATTCTGCTTCGATGGGAATACTTTTGGCTTTAGAAGCTCTAGGTCTTAAAGAAGGTGATGAAGTAATAATTCCAACTTATACATTCAGTGCTACTGGTATGATGGCAGTGCACATCGGTGTAAAACCTGTGTTATGCGATATAGATCCTAAAACTTTAAACATTGATCCTACTCAAATTGAAAAACTCATTACGCCAAAAACTAAAGCAATAATGCCAGTACATTTTGCAGGTCTTGCTTGTGACATGGATGCTATAAATCAAATCGCCAAAAAACATAAATTATTTGTAGTTGAAGATGCAGCTCATTCTTTGCCAACGCGTTACAAAGACACCATTATAGGCGATCACACCAGTGATGCTACTATCTATAGCTTTTATGCAACCAAAACTATAACAACAGGCGAAGGCGGGATGATAATTACCAAACATCCTGAATTAGCCAAGCGTTGCCGTACAATGAGATTGCATGGGATCTCTAGGGATGTTTTCGACCGCTATACGGCAAAAGGATCAAAGTGGTTTTATGAAATTATAGCACAAGGCCATAAGTGCAACCTCACTGACATAGCAGCCTCAATTGGCATTGAACAACTAAAAAAATGTAATAAATTCCATGCACGCAGACTAGAAATTGCACAAAAATATTTAGAAGCATTTAAGGATTTACCCATTATGTTACCCACTTATGTCGGCGACATAAAAGATCATGCTTGGCACCTATTTGTTGTGAGACTCCAAGATTCATTACAAATGACACGTGAGGATTTTATTGCGCAGATGGATCAAGAAGGAATTGGCTGTAGCGTTCATTTCATTCCTCTGCACCTACACCCTTATTGGCAAGAAAAACTACAAGTGAAAAAAGGTGATTTTCCAAATGCGGAAAAGGTTTTTGACAAAGCAGTAAGCTTACCTCTCTATACTAAAATGTCTGATGATGACGTTGAAAGAGTGATCAAATCTGTAAGAAAAATCTTATGTTAAAAACCTTATTTGATTACACATCAGCCTCAATTGGAATTATCATCCTAAGTCCAATTTTTCTATTGGTTGCGATTGCAATTTTATTGGATTCAAAAGGGCCCGTCTTCTTTAGACAAGAAAGGGTTGGGAAAGATGGTAAAATTTTTCTAATACACAAATTTCGTTCTATGAAAATTAATAAAGGTCTAGAACTCACGTCAGGGGATGATAAAAGAATAACTAGAATTGGTAAACTCATTAGAAAACTCCACTTGGATGAAGCTATTCAGCTTATTGATGTAGTGCAAGGCAATATGTCAATCGTAGGCCCCCGCCCAGAAGTACCAAAGTACATAAAATATTATCCTGAAAAATGGAAAAAAGTTTTATCAATTAAGCCAGGCATTACCGGGTATGGCGTGATTAAAACTGCCAAACTTGAGTATAAAACTCTTAGCAATTCTAAAAATATAGAGAAGGATTATATCGAAAAAATATTGCCTAAAAAGCTCGATTCTGAGCTCTTTTACATTGCGAAAAAGGGGATGATTTTAGATATAAAAATCATATTTATCACTCTTTTAAACCGTTACTAATCTTATGTACTTGCTCTTGAGTCGATTATGTAGTACTCTTAACCCTAGTTAAACTAATAATCCTTACCAAGTCTTGGTTAAAATAATCTATCGACTTTGCTAAACAGTTTGTTCGTGGGATACCTAAAGTATCTCAAGCTTTTTGTTGTTGAGGATTTTTAGTTTACGAATAACACTGTTTACAAAGGAGAATAAAATGGCAACAGGTTCAGTTAAGTGGTTTAACGCTACAAAAGGTTATGGATTTATTAAGCCAGATGATAGCGATAGAGATGTATTCGTTCACGTTAGTGCGGTACAACAAGCTGGTCTTAAAGTATTAAAAGATAACCAAAAAGTTAGCTATGATCTTGAAGAAAGCAAAGGTAAAGTTTCTGCAGTTAACATTAAGTTGATTGCTTAATTATCTTCTGTTGGAAGCGGGCTGGAGTTTAGAACAACTTTTCCAAATTCTAGCTCGCTCCAATCAATCGCTGTTTTTACTTCTATTTCATCCCCATTTATAAAAGCAAATCCTATTAATATGCCATAAGGCATAAGGTTTCCATCGCCAGAAGTTACAACAGGCTCTCCCTCTTCAATTTCTAAATCCTTTGGAGCGTATAAAACTTTTAGCGAATTATTGCTAAACTCCTGACCAGTTACTACGCACTTTTTTCTTGAGCCCACAAATATTGCGGGAATTTTTGAGTTTGTGTCAGTTATGGAAAGAACTTTGGCAGTTGTTGGAGTCATGCCAACTACTTTACCTATAAGTCCCTTCTCATTCATAATTATATTGCCAGACTTTAGGCCTTGCTCGCTTCCGATATCGACTGTAAAAGTTTTGTTAAATACGTCGAAGGAGTTTGATAGAACTCTGACCGCAAGTTCGTTTTTGGTAGATTCGTCTTGAAATTTTAGCAGTTCCTTGAGCTTGGCGTTTTCACCAACTAAAATTTCCATATCAATAATTTCACTTTTAAGTCGTTCATTCTCAACAATCAGATCTGCATTAGATCTTAGGGTTGCAAATAAGCCTATGCAGTACGCATACACGTCGCTAATTAATACAAACGGTGAGGAGAGTTTTGCATATACATTTGTGGCGACTTCAAATCCTGATTCTTTGAGTCGCATTGAAACAGCATTATCTGAATTGAATATAATCAATATTAGTAAACACGAGCAAATGACCAGATAAGACCTTAGTCTAGAGACGGAGAATCTAAAGAGACTAAATATATATCCAAATGTGTCGAAATCTCTAATAAGTTTTTTAGCCATTATGAACTTTTTCTAATCTTGCTGCTTTCAGTTTAGCAAAATCTTCTCCAGCATGATAGGAAGATCTTGTAAGTGGACTTGCGGAAACCATTAAAAACCCTTTTACTTTTGCCATACGTGCGAAATAATCGAACTCCTCGGGTGTTACAAACCTGTCAACAGGCGCATGTTTAGGGGTTGGTTGTAGGTATTGTCCTATAGTAATAAAGTCAACGTCTGCTGCTCTAAGATCATCCATTAATTGTAATACTTCTTCTTTAGTTTCTCCTAAGCCAACCATTAATCCAGATTTTGTAAACATAGTCGGATCTAATTTTTTGACAGTATGCAGTAGGTTTAAAGAGTTGAAATAACGGGCTCCTGGCCGGATTGTATTATATAAAGATGGTACTGTTTCAATGTTATGATTGTATACATCTGGTTTCGCTTTTACTACTATTTGTATAGAGTTTTCTTTTCTTAAAAAATCTGGGGTTAATACTTCTATTGAAGTATTAGGGGATAGCTTTCTAATTTTAGTAATGCACTCTGCAAAGTGATTCGCCCCACCATCCTCTAGATCATCTCTGTCTACTGAAGTGATTACTACATGACTTAATCCAAGTTTTGATACTGCCGCAGCTAAGTTGTCTGGTTCATGAGGATCTAGCTTATCGGGAATGCCAGTAGCAATATTACAAAATGCACATGCTCTAGTACAAGTGCTGCCTAGAATCATTACAGTCGCATGTTTCTTTTCCCAGCACTCTCCGATATTTGGACATGCAGCTTCTTCACATACTGTGCTTAGTTTATGAGTTCGTATCAGCTCGTGAGTATCTCTATATCCTTGGGATACAGGTGCTTTAACTCTTATCCAATCTGGTTTTTTTAATCTTATTGGCTGCTCCATAGTCACCACTCGTACTTTTTATATGATTTAGTTGCCGCAATTCTAGCAAAACCCCCTTAAAAAGCAATGAGGGCCTTGAGGCCCTCATTAAATAGTCACCTATAAAAAATAATAGGCTTATTACATTTTGCACATTTCTGTAGATTCGCAAGATTTGAATGCGGCCCAACAAATTAAGCCAAGGCCTAATCCTTCTACGATGCCAGCAATAAACCATGCCTGAGCTAGCTCAACAGTTATAGGCATCCAAGCGAATGCTGCTGCTGACATTGTGCCCATTAATAGTCCGATCAATAATCCAAATCGTACTCCTCTCATAACTCCGCAACCACCCCAATACTTTGAGTATAGTCCCGAAACCACAAAAGCAGTTACAACCTGTGTTGCAATCAGGAAAAGGCTATAATCATCCATTTCTGCAGCTGATCTCCAAAGATGTTTAGTATGGAGATACATAGGCATTAAAAGGTTGCCGTGTACAACGTACCCAAATGCAAAGATAAATGCAAAACAACCTAGTGTGCTTAGCATTAAGTTCCATACTTTGGCGCCAGTAACAGGGCAGCACATTGAGCAAGCCGAAGCTTTAACTGCGGTTTTGTTATTTTTCATATTTTTAGTACTTTTAGTTTTTTTCATCCTTTTCTCCCAAATAAAAAAGATTTATATTTCAAGAATATGAATTAGTTAGGGCATTTGTCAAGTCATCTCTAACTTTTTGTTGTGGGCTTTACTAAGATTAGATACGAAGTGATTTCACTAATTATGAGGAAATGGCGGAAGGAAAGGGATTCGAACCCTCGATACTCGTTAAAGTAAACACGCTTTCCAGGCGTGCGCCTTAAACCACTCGGCCATCCTTCCATAGGGCGGAAAATATATTAAAACCCCATCTATGACAACTGTAAACTAACGTACCCCAAGCTTTCTAAGAATTCTAAGTTGAATTTCATTTGCTAATTCCTTGGTCATCCTAATTGCAGTCTCATCTTCGGAAACTAAAGCTGAGTATGGCGAGTCTGCAACTTGAAAACTATCAATTGCTATCAGTTTATCTGTATAAATTAATTTGTTTGTTGCTAAATCTCTCATTACTAATGTTATGTAGAGACTAACTCGTGTTCTGGTGCTTGTATTATTCTGCGTCTCATAAGAAGTTAATGCTTTGGCAACAGTAACATCTAAGTAATGGGTTGAATTATGAGATTGGTTAGAATGAAATGTATCTTCTAAAGTTTTCTGAAGGACGTGAGCAAATTTTGCTGGGATGTCACCTGTTGCATTAACAAGAACTTTAATTTGGCTTAATTTTTCCGCAGAGTCGCTATTTTCAGAGTATAATGGCTTGAATCCACAGCTTGTAGTCATAAGCACTACAAAAATAGAAAAGAGAACTTTTTTCATGTTAATCTCATAGTTATTATGGCATGATGTTACTACAAAACACGATAAATGTAATAAATTTATGAAAGCTGAAAGAATTCAAAATAACGTAGAAGCACTACCTAACTGGAATTTAGGAGATATGTATCCTGGAATAGAAAGTAAAGAGCTTGAAGCAGATGTGAAAAAACTTACAAGTGGAACAAAAAAGTTTGCTAAAGACTATGTGGGGAAAATTGCAAAACTTTCAGCTCAGAATCTATTCAAAGCAATAAAGACTTATGATGAATTAAGTGACTTGGGCGGTAAAATTATGAGTTTTGCTTTCCTGTATTATTGTACTCAAGTTAATGACCCGAAAGCTCAGTCTTTTTATCAGAACATGGAAGAAAAAATTAATCAATTAACTCAGCAACTTATATTTTTTAGCTTGGAACTTAATAATATAGATGATGCAAAAATTCAGAAGCTGCTTAAGGATAAGAAGCTAAGTTTCTACGCGCCGTTTATTCGAGATAGTAGAGTTTGGAAAAACTATCAGCTTTCTCAAAAAGAAGAAGAAATAATCCATGAAAAAAGCCTAGCCAGTCGTTCTGCATGGGTGAGATTGTTCGATCAAACTGATGCAGCACTAAGGTTCCCATTTCAAGGTAAAGAGCTTACTGTATCTGAGATATTCAATAAGTTCTCTTCAGCTAATGCAGGGGATAGAAAGCAAGCAGCAGATTCAATCGGTGAGACATTATCTAAAAACATATCTACGTTTGCTTTTATAACTAATACTTTGATTAAAGAAAAAGAGTTAGAGGATAAACGTCGTGGACTTAAGGCACCAATTTCTTCCCAGAATTTATCTAATTTAATCGAGGATAAAGTTGTAGATACATTAATGGAGGCTGTAAAAGCTAACTACCCAAGGCTATCGCATAGATATTATAAGATAAAAGCTAAAATGCTTGGTATGGATAAGCTGAATTATTGGGATAGAAATGCTACTTTATCTCAAGATGAAGACAGTTATATACCGTGGCAAACGGCAAAGGAAATAGTCATAGATTCGTATGGGAAATTTTCGCCTGAGTTAGCTGAAATCGTTGAAATGTTCTTTGATAAAAAATGGATAGATGCAAAGCCAAGGCAAGGAAAAATGGGTGGTGCATTCTCACACTCAACGGTTCCATCTTGTCATCCATACATCATGATGAATTATCATGGGAAAAACAGAGACGTTATGACCCTGGCGCATGAGCTCGGACACGGAGTCCATCAGTGGCTATCTAGGGGGCAAGGTAGTTTGATGTGCCGCACACCCCTTACGCTTGCTGAAACAGCCTCTGTGTTTGGAGAGCAGCTAACTTTTAGGGCTTTGATTGAGAGAGAGAAAGATCCTAAGAAAAAAAAGCTGCTTATAGCTGGCAAAATTGAAGACATGTTAAATACTGTAGTTCGACAAATTGCTATGTGTGAGTTTGAAAAACAGTTGCATGAAGAAAGAAAAAAAGGCGAAGTTAGTTCAGATAGAATAGGCGATATTTGGATCAAAACTCAAGTTGAGAGCTTTGGAAATTATGTAAAAATTGATGATAGATATAAAAATTACTGGTCGTATATTCCACATTTTGTGCATACACCTTTTTATGTCTATGCCTATGCATTTGGTGATTGTTTGGTAAATTCTTTGTACTCAGTATTCGAAAATGGAAAAGTTAAAAATTTTGAACAAAAGTATGTCGAGATGCTCTCCGCTGGAGGAAGTTTAAGATACAAAGAGCTGCTAGCCCCTTTCAAACTAGATCCTTCAAAGAGCACTTTTTGGCAGCAAGGTTTGGATGTAATATCAGGCTTTATCGATATGTTGGAGTAATTCAGTTTTAAGTTGTCCAAAGCAACTTGTTATGCCAGTATTAATCCATATTTTCATTTTAAGAGTTAAGATATGGCCGAAGTAGAAAAGCAAGAAACTAAGCCTGAAGATAAGGAAGCTGAAGGAGCTGCTCCTGCCGAAGGGGCAGAGGGAGGCGAAAGTGTTGAAGGCCAAGAAGTTGCTCCATCGTCAGGAAAAAAGAAAAAACTGATAGCTCTTGTTATTGCGATCATTTTGTGTGGTGGAGGTGGTGCTACATTTGTAATGCTGAAGAAAAAGAAGGAAACCGAAGAAGCAGAAAAGCATGCTGCCGAACAAGCTGCTCCAAAAGTTGAAACTATTTTTCATGATATGGATGAGATGATAATCAATCTAAACACTGAAGGAAAAAGTGTTAGTTTTATGAAGTTGAAAATCACCCTTGAGCTAGAAGGAAAAGAGAATTTGACAGCAGTTCAGAAAATGATGCCTAAAATTAATGACGTATTACAGATGTACTTAAGGGAGTTGCGCCCTTCGGATATGCAAGGATCAGTTGGTTTATATAGACTGAAAGAGGAATTGCTTTTAAGAATTAATAAGATTATTTACCCTTCTCAGGTTAATGATCTTCTGTTCAAAGAAGTCTTGGTGCAATAGATATGTCAGAACAAGAAAAAACAAAGAATGATCAAAATCTCGATTCTGGCAAAGAGAAAGCTGGAATTGAAGTTTTAATTGAGAGAGCGCTTCACTCTCACACCAGACTTCCAATGTTAGAAGTTGTGTATGATAGGTTTGTGCGGGTTTTTTCTAATACTTTAAGAGGGTTTACTTCTTTCACAGTTGATGCAGACATAGCGAAAATAAATATCACTAGGTTTGGTGAATATGTTGATACTGTGCCTACACCAACAATGATCGCAGTAGTAAAAGCTGTTGAGTGGGATAATTATGGTCTAGTAGTAATTGAGAGCCAGTTAATATACACTTTTATGGACATACTTTTTGGTGGTAGGAAAATGCCACAGACTTTAAAAGTAGAGGGTAGGCCATATACATCTATTGAACAGAACATCGTTCAGGTTATCACTGAAATGCTTTTAAATGATCTAAGTGCCTCCTTCGAGCTTGTAACCCCAGTAACTTTCCAATTAGACAGATTAGAGTCTAACCCAAAATTCGCTATGATATCTAGGCCAGACGATGCGATTAACCATCTTAGCCTAGATATAAGTATGGATAGCAGAAGTGGAAAAATAGATATTATTTTTCCTTATGCCACAATAGAGCCTGCTAAAAAGATATTAGCCAAATCTTTTCTGGGGGAAAGAGGAAGTAAAGATCCAACGTGGTTAAGGCATTTTGAGCATGAAATTGCCAATGCAAAAATAATTGCTGAAGTCACCCTAAATGGCAAAACCTCTTCATTGAAAGAAGCATTAAACATGAAAGTAGGG
>CAZVFD010000005.1:42662-69175 GCA_964625465.1 uncultured Candidatus Midichloriaceae bacterium
TAAAAGTTGCCACTGGAAAATTAGGTAAAGTTAATGATAAGATGGCTATTCAACTTGGTGATTCGATTAATATAAAGAAGTATTTAGGATAAGATGGGACCGATTATTTTAGACATAGCTGTAATGTTAATGCTCTTTGTGACAATAACTTTTTGCTGGCGCTTAAACAATAAAATTTTGGAACTGAAAAGCAGCCGTAAAGATTTGACTGAGCTTGTAAAAACCTTTGATACTGCAATTATTAAAACTCATAAAAATATCTCTGATTTAAAAAGTATGTCATCAAGCTCAACTGCAGAGTTACAAAGCTATTTAGGTAAAGCTAATGAGCTGATTGGTGACCTTTCATTTATGACTGAAACTGCTGCAAAGCTTGCAGATCGGTTGGAGAAAAATATAATGGAAATGCGCCCTACGATGGAAGATTCATTTGCAAAGCTAAAGAACGAGCAGCTTGAGAAAATGATTGCAAATATTGGTAATTCAAATATTCCACAGTCTCAAGAACAGCAAGTTGGATTTTCTAAGACTAAGCAAGATCTTCTGTCGGCAATCCAAATGACTAAGACGGGGTAGAAATGTTTTTTAGAATACTGCCTTTTCTAATAATATTACTCTTTGTTATGGTGGGTTCTAAAGCACTTAGCATTATAGATCATGCTCCTAGCTTCATTCAGGAAATAAAGGCGTCAGAGGCTAAAAAAGAAGACGCAAAAAAAGAGGAGAAGCCGAAAGAAGAGGCCCATCCCGAAGAGAAAAAAGTAGATTCTCATGGTGAAGCACCAGCTGACTCGCATGGTGAAGCTAAAACAGAGGCAAGTACTACTGAAAAGCCAACAGGTGAAGAAGAGCAGAAACCAAAACGTCCTGAATTTTCTGATACGGAAATTGATATACTACAAAGCCTTGTAAAAAGACGTGAAGAATTGGAGCAACGTGATAAAGATATTTCCCTGAAAGAAGCGTCGCTGACTGTGATTGAGAAAAATATAGAGCTTAAAATTGATGAATTGAAAAATCTGCAAAATGAGTTAAAAGGTATTATGGCTGAGTACCAATCGAAAGAAGAGGAAAAAGTCAAAAGTTTGGTCAAGATATATGAAAGTATGAAGCCGCAGGATGCAGCGAAGATATTTGAACAACTTCAAATGTCTATACTAGTTGAAGTCGCCGATCAAATGAAAGAAGCTAAACTAGCGTTAGTCTTGGCTAAGATGGATACATATAAAGCTAAGGAACTTACTGTTGAATTAGCAAATAGAAGAAGAGTGAAAGAAAATAGCTAAATGCTTTTATCGTTATCAATACAGAATCTAATTTTGATAGACTCAATCACAATTGAGTTTAATGCTGGCCTAACCGCATTTACAGGCGAGACAGGCGCGGGTAAATCAATTATTCTTGATGCTTTGATGTATGCTATGGGTGAAAGGGCTAATTCAAAGTTGATTAAAGATTCCGCAAAGCTTGCTTCGGTCACGGCTACTTTTAGCAATAAAAATGCAGATCTCTCGGACTATTTGCTAGAATTAGGAATTGATAATTCTAACGACTTGATTTTAAGGAGAGTTTTAACTCCTGAGGGCAAGAGCAAAGCTTTTGTAAATGACACGAGTGTTAGCGTAAACACGCTACAGGAACTTTCTAAATATCTTATAGAAATTTGCGGACAGCACGATAGTCGAGGGTTGATGAATCCTAGTACACATTTGAGCTTGCTAGATACATTTGCAAGGGTTGATAGAAAAAAGATTGAACTTGCACATTCTAATTTTGCAAAACTTAAAAAAGATTTATCCGAACTTAAAGCTAAACTTGAAAAAGCTGAAATTGAAAGATCTTATTTGGAATCAGTAATTGAAGAGCTTGATGCGATTAATCCGCAGCCAGATGAAGAGAATGGGTTAGCTGAAAAACGCAAATTCTTAAACGAAAGTGCTAAGATAAGTGAAGTTCTGAATTCTTCAATTAGCAGATTAAATGATTCTAAGATTTTGAGTGAACTCTTTAACACGCAGCGTGACCTTGAAAAATACGAAGATTTTTTTGCCTCTCCACTTAAATCCCTTAATTCAGCATTGATTGAAATCAATGAGACGGCGCAACAATTGCAAGAGATTGCCCGTAAAAATGAGTTTGACTCCACAACACTTGAAGAAATAGAAGAGCGATTGTTTGCCTTAAGAAGTGTGGCCCGAAAGTACCATACCCTACCGAGTTTGCTTCCAGATTTTTTAAAAGAAAAAAGAGCAGAACTTTCTCTGATAGATAACTCAACAGAAGCAGTAGCATCCTTAGAGAAGATGCTTAAATTAGCCCGAGAAGAGTACTTCAATATCGCCCAAGCAGTTTCGTCGCAGCGAAATAAAGCAGCTGCGATTCTGTCTAAATCTGTCAATGCAGAACTTAAAAATCTTAAAATGGATAAAGCTGATTTTAAAGTTGAAGTTTCCGACGATCAAGCTGAGCAGAACTGGGGACCCTATGGGTTTGATACAGTGAATCTATTAATAAAAACTAATCCTGGTCAACCATATTCCCTTCTTTCAAAAACTGCTTCAGGCGGCGAGTTGTCACGAAGTATGCTTGCAATTAAAATTGCTTTAACAAATACAAAGTCAATCCCAACCCTTATATTTGATGAAATTGATACAGGTATAAGTGGTGCGGTTTCAGATGCTGTGGGCAAGAAATTAGCAGAATTGGCGCAAAATTCCCAAGTGCTCATAGTATCACACCAACCCCAAGTCGTGGCTTACTCTAAACATCACAATTTGGTTGTAAAAGAGATAAGAAATAACTCTACTTTTGTTTCAGTAAAAACGCTAAGTACACAAGAAAAACAGGCTGAAATAGCCAGAATGCTATCTGGTCAAGAGGTGAGTGCTGAATCACTGGCAGCAGCTAAAAAGCTTATACAATCCGCAGCTTAATCATCCCAAGTATTTACTAGTTTGCTCAGACAATTTTATCTTTGCGTTTTGAAAGATTTTTCTAAACCAAGAAGCTTTTTCAACATCTTCCTCTGCTAGTAATTCTACAGTATGGATGTTTGTGTCAGAAAGTTTGATCTCTAGCTTGCCGATTACGTCTCCTTTTCTAATCGGAGCTTTGAGAGGCTGATTGAAAACAATCTTTGTTTCTGGTTCAGCTTTATCTTTTGGGGTTTTTAGTACACTTATATCTTTAGTAATGGCAAGTGGAATTGAGCTTTTAGTTCCATACCAGATTTTGACATCGCCGAAAACTTTGCCCGCAGTAAACAACTTGCGTGGCTCAAAATTTGTAAAGCCATAAGTTAAAAGTTTTCTTGTTTCTTGAATACGTTCTTTCTCACTTTTTAATCCTTTAACAACGCATATTAATCTGCGTCCATTCTGTGCTGCGGAAGACACTAAGCCGTAGCCGCCTGCGTCGGTGAACCCAGTTTTCATGCCATCTACGCCTAAGTCGCCTATTAAGGTATTGCGATTTGGTTGAGTAATGTCATTGTAGGTGAATTCTTTTTCGGCAAAGTATTGATAAAAATCTGGGAATTCAGTAACAATATGCCTGGCAAGAACAGCTAAATCTTGTGCAGTCATCAGATGTTCTGGATCGGTTAGGCCAGTTGCATTCTTGAACTTAGAATTATTTAGACCCAATTCTTTGGCATATCTATTCATTTCTTCGGCAAAAGTTGCTTCATCTCCACTTAGACCTTCTGCAATTGCAATGGTCGCATCATTGCCTGATTGGACGACCATTCCTCTCAGTAAATCTTCAACTTTAACTTTTGTATCAACGTCTACAAACATTTTTGAACCACCAGTTTGCCAGGCCTTTTTGCTGATATTAAATTCTGTGTCTAGGTTAATTTTTCCTTCTTTTAACTTTTTAAATAGGATATAAGTCGTCATCAATTTACTCATCGATGAAGGGTACATTGGCGTATGCGCATCTTTTTCAAACAGTACTGTGCCTGTGTCAAGATCAAGCAAATAGGCTTGTTCCGCGGCGGTTTCAAATGCACAGGCGGTGTTTATTATCAATATATAGGCCAAAATGTATTTTGCTAAATTAACCATTTCTTAACTCTTTTAGTGTATTTAATAAGATAGAGAGTATATTAGATATATATTTTTATGAGCGCAATTAAAAGATTAGTTATATTCGCATCAATCTTATCTATTTTTGGTATTAGTGATGCAGTGGCAGGTAATAAGCAGGTTGGTGATTGGAAGATAGTGGCTGGGAAACTAGAAGGTAAAAACTTCTGTTATGCATACACTACCCCATACAGAACCAAAGCATATGATGGTCAAAATAGAACTAGGCCTTATATCATTTTAGCTAACAAGGGAAAAAATTCTGTATCTCTAGGAGTTGATTCGGGATTTGTGATTGATGCCAAACAGGGTGTTACATTAAGCGCTAATGGAGAGATACATTTGTTAGATGTAAAGCTGAATAAAAATGCTTGGACTTATACTGCGACTCAGGATGTATCTATAATCAACGATCTAGTTCAGAGTGATGGCAATGTTGAAATTAGATCGTATGATATGGATGGTAAAGCAGCAGTAGACTACTATTCGCTCAAAGGTATTTTACATGTACTGGGTGATTTAAAAACTAATTGCCAAGTAACCCAAACAGTTTCGAAATAGAAGATTTTTGCCCTGCATCCTCAGCTAGATCTTTCGCATTAGGCAGTTTCGCGTTGGTAGTATTTTTTAAATTATCAAACTTAGCGCCTCTGCACGTGATATCCTTAAAGTTAGTTGGGGTATCCATTAAGTAGCTTTTGGTATTTAAAATTTCTTCTAATTTTGGCATCTTATACCTCTGATCCAGTTAGAATTGCGTGGTCAAAATTTGAGCCAGTAAAATCTGTATGACAAAGTTTGGATTCTGAAAGATCGGCATTTTCAAAAACAGTATTCCTTGCGTAGGCGCCAACCATTTTAACATTTTTCATATTGCATCCTTTGAAACTTGCTCCATCTAGTCTTGCACCAGAGAGCTCGGCTTTTTCGAAGTTTGCACCATCGAAATTTACGCCTTCAAGGTCAAAATATTCGAAGCCAGAGATCCCTAAAGATGGCTCATTTACAACGCCTCCTCGCAAATCTTGGTGACTTAAATCAACATTTTTTAAACTAACACGGCCAATTTTTGCATCATCTACAACCGATAGTATGGCGGTACGATCTAATTTTACATTTGTTAAATCAACTCCGTCAAAATCTACTCCATGCAAGTCTACACCCACCAGAGAAATGCCTCTAATATCAATGCCTTTTAAGTTAAATAACCCTTTCTTGGCCATACCACTTAGGTAAATAAAGCCCTCTTTGTCTACTTTGGTTGCCAGAAAATTCGCCCAAGATAAGTCATACCTGGTGAGGTCTATTCCTCTTAGATCTTGTCCCGTAAAAGATGCATTCGCGAAATTTAATTTACCTTCGCGAGTAAAATTCTTTCTGTTCGACCTAAAATATGCATCACCATCTATTAGAGTGTTGCGGTCTATTGAGTTGTTATTTGCTTGCAATAACCAATCTTTGAGTAATACTTCCTGTTCTTGCATTGCTTTGGCTAAAAGAGTTGACTACATTTAAAGTAGCTTGAATTTGCATTGGTTGCAACTTTGATGAGTAACTTGCTGAAATAACTGAAGTTGCTGGCGGATATATGAGGTGGCGTGCCCTGAAGGATTCGAACCTTCGACCCACAGCTTAGAAGGCTGTTGCTCTGTCCAGCTGAGCTAAGGGCACATGATTTCTGTGATGTTGGAATATACTAAGTGTCGCAGTATATGTCAACTTTCTATTTGACAAGGCTTGATAATTGTATATATCTTGAATCTTCTCATCCTATAACTTAGTTTAATCTCGGCTTTTATGAAGATATTGAAATATTGGCAGGACTTGAAGTTATGGCAAAAGGTTCTTATCGGAGCTTTGCTAGGGATTTTTGTTGGCGATTATTATGGTGAAGCAGCTATAGTGCTTAAACCTATCGGGGATGTTTTTCTTAATATGATAAAAATGGTGGTGGTTCCACTGATTTTCTTTTCTATACTTAATGGCGTGGCCAGTATAAATGATGCTAATACCTTCAGTCGTATGGGATCTAAAGCGTTGGTCGCATACACATTCACAACGGTTTTTGCAGTTTTGATCGGGTTAACATTTGCAAATATATTTGAACCAGGTGTGGGACTTAATATTGATTTAGGTGCATCCCCAATAAGTGATGCTGAGCCCAAGGGTTTGGGATCTATATTGATGGACATAATTCCTGTAAACCCAATTGATTCAATGGCGCGTGGTAATACTATTCACGTTGTAGTATTTGCTTTTTTCTGTGGCTTTGCCCTAATACTAATTGGTGATAAAGGAAGAGAAGTTAAAGATTTTGTAATTTCGGCGACTCACTTAGTGTTCAAAATGATTGAGTTGGTAATCAAGCTTACACCATACGGAGTTTTTGCAATAATGGCATGGGTTGTGGGTCAGTATGGGCTGGATGTTATGCTAATGCTTGGCAAATTTGTGTTAGTTGTAGTGGGAGCACTTTTTGTGCAGTACTTGCTATTTGGGGTAATGCTACTAGTTTTTGCGCGTCTAAATCCAATACCTTTTTATGTCAAAATGATTGAGACACAAACTCTTGCTTTAGCAACGGTAAGCAGTAAAGCGACTCTACCAGTGGCGATGCGCGAGTTGGTGCAAAAAGTTGGTGTGTCTAGACAAGCATCTTCATTTATATTACCTCTTGGTGCTTCAATGAATATGGATGGGGTTGCCATCTATCTTGGTATCTGTACAGTTTTCTTTGCACAGATATTTGGCATTGATCTGACTTTCCCCCAATATTTAATAATTATTATGACCTCAACCATTGGTTCGATTGGAGCTGCAGGATTCCCAGGTGGATCCATGGTTATGATGGGAATGGTTTTGAGCTCGGTTGGTATACCACTTGAAGGTATTTCTTTGATACTTGGTGTTGATAGATTCTTGGAAATGCTTCGTACAGTAATTAATATCACAGGTGACTGTGCTGTGACTGTGATAGTAGATAGTTGGGAGAACACCCTAAATAGAAACGTCTATCTCTCAAAAGATGAAGAGGATGAGGAAAGCTCTGCCGCATAACTCTCTGTACTCAATGAGTTGGTGCGGGGTGGAGGTTCTGGGTTAGTAAGATTTTGTCTAAGCAACTTTATTTCTCTATGAAAAGCCATTCTTTGTGATGGTGAAGCATCGACATGACCTTTGGGGAACAACCTATCGTCTAGATGCATATTTATCAAACTTAGAATATTGCTCCTGTAATTATGTAAAAACCATTCGCCTTGACTATATAACGCGCTAAAAGTCTCAAAATGATTTGTGTATAATAAATTGGTATGTCTCACGCCAATAGCATCTATCAGTCGAATTGTAGCTGGTGAGGTGAAGTATAGGCGCTTAGTTTCATCAGCCTGACCAAGAATTTTAGAATATTCTTCTCCAAATTCTGCTACATATTTCTCAACTTCGTTGCCAACGAATTTTCTAAAATACTGGGGATTTCTCTTTATTATATTGATGATTCCAATTTTGTCTAAATTTAAAGAGTCTAACTCTATGCTCTTGGCAATTTTTACAGTTAAAGAAAGCTCTTGAGGAGATAAGGATGCGAATGCTAGCAGTTCTTCTTTAGAGTCAATTCCATATATTATTATCGCAAATGCATTTCCTTGGCCAAATTTTTTAAAAATACTAACAGCGTTCTGCAAAGGGATGTTTTTTCGGTCAATGGCTGCCATTACATCTGTGTTGCCTAAAAACTCGAGAACATCTTTTGATTGGGCTTTGATCCAAGGTAAGTCACACTTTTTATTATATAACGTATAAATTCCAGACGGGCCTAAAATGAATTGTCTCTGAAACTCTTCAAGAGAAGTTAAATCGGCGTAATTACAGACCCCAAACATTAAACGATCTATAAGCGAATTCCTTTGTTCTGATGAAGGTAGTTTATAAAGCTCTAATATAAGAGTTGGATTAACTACTATGGTTTCATTGGCTTCACTTTCTATTTTGTCTTCTAGATCAACAAGCTTTTGCGCTAGAGTTAAAATAACCTCATTGTATATCCCAGCAATTTTAAGAAGTTCGCGGGTTGGTTTTGGATCTGTGTATCCTTCAATATCATCTAAATCTGGGTTTTCTAAATCGCTATAATTTAAATCAAGAACATAGTCATTGTTTTTTACGCTATCTAAAATTTCTTGTTTTAAGTCATTGTTGTTGGAACGTAATTTATTTACAAGCTCATCTCTTATCAAAACTACGCCGTCTTCTCCGCCTAATGTGGATATGTGGTTAATATTAAATTCGATTTTTAAAAGATTCTCATAGATTTCAGCTTTGAATTTTTTCGCAGCATCAAGGGTGTTTTGAGTCTCATTAGACTCCTCTATAAAAACTGGTGGGTCAGATCTCAGTAACATTACTTTCCCCAAAATCCCATACATAGAAATGTTATTAACAATATAACATTTTGTCTATGATATTAAATTTACCCCTTTGGGTATTGGAAATCCTCTGAGGAAAGCGTCGGCATAAATCATTTTTTTACCTTCTCTTTGTAATAAGGTAGGGGTGAGGATTCCAGCCCCACATGCTATAGATAAATTGTCATCAATAACCAAGCCGGCATTATGTTGGGAGTTAACATTTGAAAATTTGGCGGAAATGATTTTTATGATTTCGCCGTTATACTTAAAATAAGCCCCAGGTCTTGGGCTAAAAGTTCTTATTTGATTGTATATCTCTTCAGCAGACTTATACCAATTTATTGCTTCTAAATCTCTGGTTATTTTAGTGGCGTAAATTAATCCTTCTTCGCTTTGTTTTGTCCTTTTAGTTTCTCCTCTTTCAATTTGCTCAAGTGTTTGCAAAACAAGTCTTGCTCCAATTTCTGATGTTTTATCATGTAATTCTTTTGCTGTCATTTCTTGTGAAATTATCAAGTCTTCCTGCAGAATAATGTCGCCAGTGTCCATACCTTCGTCCATTTGCATGACACACACGGCAGTTCCTTTGTCCCCCGCTAGTATAGTATGCTGGATAGGTGCAGCACCTCTCCATCTAGGGAGTTTTGATGGGTGTACATTTATACAACCAAACTTAGGCGCTTCTAAAATGTCTTTTCTTAGAATCAATCCATAGGCAACAACCACCGCAATGTCCGCTTGTAGTGAATGAAATTGCTCAACATTTCTTGGCTCTTTAAAAGTTGTAGGAGTGAATAAAGGCAAATTATTTTGTTCTGCAATTTCGTGAATCTTAGATTTAACCTCTTGGTATCCTCTGCCTGCAGGTTTAGGTGGTTTGGTGTAAACACCCACAATTTCATGCTTAGAATTAATTAGAGATTGGAGAGTCGGTACTGCAAAATCTGGTGTACCCATGAATATTATTTTCATACTTTTTTACATCGAACATATAGATAAAAACCAATAACTTCAAGAAGAGTACTTTGGTTATTTATTGGAGGTGTTGTTGTCCAAAATATTTAGCATATTTTTAAAAGTATTAGTGAGTCTTGTTAGTACGATTTTTATATCATCTGCATAAGTCACTTTTGAAGTTATATAAAACAACTCAAGTTTTTCATGGATGAAGTTAAATCTGTGGTATAAAAGCGTCATAAAATCTTTGGCATCCATATCGTGAATTACAGAGAAACCCTGGGTAAATTCTTCGACAATCTCACGCATTTTATTTACAGATAATGTTAGCTCGTAGTGATGTTTTTTGGATTCTTCTTTAGTTTTGAAATTTGATACATTCTTCTTTTTGTTAAATTGCTCCATATTCTTTTTAGATTCTTCGAGAAGGCTGGAAAGCTTTTCAACTGCTTTTATATAAATTTTTATACCATCTGCTGGAGTAAGGGAGCTTTGGTTCGCTGGTTTTATATTTGCGTAATTAATGTTTTTATCTATAGATGCCAAACTATGCATCATCATTACAGAGTTAGTATCTACTACCAAACCTTGATTTACTAACTTAATTTTGTCTTTAGACATACCTACCTCTTACTCCACGCATTCATTGTTTCTCTTAACATTTCTTGAAGTCCCCCTTCCTTGATATTTCGAGCTTCCGCAGCGGCATATTTTGCTATTTGTGCTTCTTTCTCTGTTTCTATTCTAGTTTTTTTTGTATCTATTCTTGCCGAGGTTGTTTTTATTGCTTCTTGAATTCCGGCTATTTCTACATCTATTCCATCTATACTATTTGGTGTACCTGTTGAGTCTGAATAAGCCTTTTTCAGTACTAAATCTAATGCGTTGTACATTTTATCCATTACTCCTTGGCTTGCCACAATATCAGTTGTTTCGTTATTGCCTGCGCCTGTGTATTGGAATTCAAATCCTTCAAAAGGAGTACCATCAGGGCCAGAGATAAATCCCCCTTTGGTTAAATCATTGCTGTCGTTAGGGGTGAATGTCGCGTTAATAGTAGTCGCACCATAAGTTATTTTAGCCCGCTCATTTGCTGCTCGATTTACATCGACATTAACTGAGAAGGTAGTATTTGTAGCGATGCTATTTGATCTTTTTGTCACTAAGTAATTCGAAGAAGTGGAAGTGTATTGAAACTCTAAAAGTTTTCTCAGTTTATCGAAGTTAGTATGAATTACGTCGCTTAATTTTGTGCCATCTACTTGTAACGAGTTCATTAAACTTGGGTTGGCTATAGTCATCTCTGCTTTTGGAAAGCTAATGCCAATACTCCATAAAGATTCAAATAAACCGTTATTTCCAACTGTGGTAGATAATCGACTAATTATTTCTGTTCTAGTACTTGTTAGAAATGCACAATCTCTAATTTTGGCTGAGTCTAGATATTTACCTTCCCCATCACGAGCTTGCTGCTCAGCTGCATAAGATATAAAACTATTGTACTTCTCGACAAAATTCACAATAGAATCTGCAGCAACGTTTTTGTCATAATCAATATCCACAGTTACATTATCTGCTGTTTGATTGTAAATTTTGATTGTTAATCCGTTAATATAGTCGGTGATAGTGTTTGTTGGTCTAGAAACGGTAATGTTGTTATTTATAGTAATTTGTGCATCCGCTGCACTTTGCACAGTTGTATTTACTTGGCTTAGTGTATCATTAAGCACGGTGTTTGTATCAGTGATGGCAAATGCGTTCGACAGTCCTGTTTCAGAAGATTTTAATTGTATTCTATACTGCCCAACGCTTGGTTGAATAATGGTTGCTGAAACTTTTGTAGTACCACTCACTGCATTTATTTTAGAGGTAATATTCGCTAATGAATCCCCTGCGACCAAGGAAATGTCTGTGCCATTAATCTGAAATGTTCCAGCTGTAAACCTGCCATTCGTATGAATACCAGAAATGTCAGTTATTGAAGAGGTTGTGTCGGAAAAGTAAGTTGTTTGTTGGATCTTAGTTTTCGCAACGGAATTGACTCTGACGCTAAATATTTGCGCATCAACTGAGCTAGAAGCGCTAATATCTAAGTAATTTACAGGATTATCAATTGTGTCACTAGACATTACTACCTTTTTTGCTGAAAGTAAGTTAGACGAATTTGATGAGCTATATCCAGGCACTGATCTAAGGGCATCGGCAGATGTTTGTAAGTCTTGGAGATAGGTTCTAAGTTTTGTTAGAGTGCCAACTTTTTCATTACTAAACTTTACTTGATCCTCCATTTTTTTAACAGGGATCATCTTGGTTTCAACAAAAGCTTTTATAATTTCATCGCTATCTATTCCGGTAGCGATACCACTCATTCGTGTTCTACCGTCTCCGCTTACTAATTTTCCAAGGCTCCCAACTGGCATTTGTAAAACTTCATTAATATATAGTGATTAATAATAGCAATAATTATGCCACTTTGCACTGTCCGCACTGACTAAAATCACATTTGCGGTTTTGAGCGACAGTAACTTGATCTTTGAGGCACTTAATGAAGTTCTTATGGGTGGTGATTGCAGGAACGCGATAGTACCATTTTAGGCCTAATTTCTCTGCGAGGTGCTTATACTCTATATCAAGCTCTACTAATGTTTCAGAGTGCTCAGATACAAAAGCTATAGGCGTTATCACCAAGGGTATTTGGGCTTTAGCAGCCTTTTTAATTTCTTCTTCAGTCGATGGCCCAAGCCACTCGAGTGGTCCTACTTTGCTTTGGTAACAAACCAGATAATCTAAATTGTCTATCCCAAGTCTCTTTACAATTTTTTCAACAGATTTGGTGATTTGAAATTCATAAGGATCGCCAGCATCAACCCGGTTTTTTGGAATGCCATGTGCTGAAAATAATATTCTAGGATTGCCGTTTTTTTCGGCCTGCTTATACATTGTCAGTATGCTCTGAGAATGCGCTTCGATAAAGCTTTCATTGTCATAATAGCAGCAAACGGATTTGATAGGTGTATTGTTAAAAGTACTACCTACATTGTCTGTCCAAAACTTAAAGCCACTTGCTGTTGTTGTTGTTGAAAATTGCGGATAGAGAGGTAAAAGTACTATTTCTTTAGGGTTATATTCCTGTATTTCTTTGATTGTATCTTGAATGAAAGGCTTCCAATATCTCATAAAAAAGAAAACTTTATATTCGCCACCAAGCTCGTTTTGCAAAGCGGTAACTTGAGCTTGTGTCTCTTCTATAATAGGGGATTTTCCTCCCATAAGCTTATATATTTCAGATGCTTTTTTTGTTCTTCTTGAGGATATAAACTTTGCTAATATATATCTGAATGGGTTTGGTAAGTTAATGATTGCTGGATCATAGAACAAATTAAACAAAAAAGGCTTAACGGATTCTAGGTTATCAGGCCCCCCTAAGTTAAATAACACTACTGCGGTTCTTTTAGATTCGCTCATTTATCAATATTTTCTTGAGTTTTTCGCAAAAGGATTGTACACACTTATGTAAACTTTTCTATATTTTTAAAATGCAAAAGAAATTTTTTATCGGTCTTGTTGGGTTGCTTGTACTATCAGGGTGTGAGAGTTATGATATTAAATCTAATTTAGGACTTAAAAAACCAGCTCCAGATGAGTTTATGGTTATTTCAAATCCGCCGCTAAGCACTCCCCCAGAATTCAAGTTGCAGCAGCCTGGCACAAGCCCTGAAGTAGCAAGTCCAGTGACTCAAATTGAACAAAAAAATGAAGTTAAGTCTCGTAAATCATTGCCAGAAGATGAAAATTTTCTAAAAGAATTCGAGAGATCGCATACAAAATCACAAGTTCAGAAGACTGTTGATGCTGAGTTGGGTCAAAACAAAAAAGCTAAAGGTGATAGGGGAGTTATCCGTAAAACTGTTGCGAAGTTAAATGAAGACAACGATCCGTATATTAATCCAGTAGCTGAGAAGCAAAGACTTAAAGAGAATGCTGAGAGCGGCAAAGCCATAAACGAAGGCACAGTCAAAATGCAGAGCAAATCCACGTTGGAAAGAATTTTTAATTAATAAAGTTCAGGTAACGCTTGCAATTTAAGTGGTTTTATAATAAAACCCTTTTACCTAGTGGTAGGCGGAGCATAGCGCAGCCTGGTAGCGCACCTGTTTTGGGTACAGGGGGTCGGGAGTTCAAATCTCTCTGCTCCGACCACTTGAATAGCTAGATATATTATGAAAGTCAGGAAGACCCGAACATACCTTCAAAAACTGATTTTTCTGGAAGTGCTGATTTTCCTTGTAATAGGGGTATGGTATTTCAACAGAATTCAAGACATACAAAATCAAGCCAATAAAGAAAAGCTCATTGATATAGCAAACGGCATTGAAAATTATTTTCTCAAAACTCTAGCAGTTACTGAAAGTATAATGCTTAAGGATAGCAAAAAAATTCAGAATCTAGATGTGCATAACTATAACAATGTATTGAAGGTTATTTCAGATTTTGAAAACAACAAATTAGTCACAGACCTTTTGGGTTGGACCTCTCTTAGGTGGTATGATTTTCAAACAAATAAAATTGTTATTGATTCCAATGTTGGGATACTTAAAGATCCAATAGAAATAAATCTAGAGCAGAGGTATTACCTCAAAAGGACATTAACTAAACATAATGTACTATTCATCGGGGAGCCATTAAGTGGAGCTATTAGTGGGCAGCCTAAAATACCTTTTGGTATGGGAGTGGCAGATAAAGATGGTAAATATCTTGGTACGATGTTAGGGGGATATTCAATAGAGAAATTTAAAGATGGAATCGCCACAACGTATAAATATGATCAAATAATTAGCTTCGCTATTTTTAATAAAGAAGGGACTATAATAGTAGATTCGAACGATAGTAATATCTCTGTAGAGGAGATCAAAGCTTACAGCAAGGCAATAAGAGATTCTCGTAACATCAATCTTGTGGAGAATTCTGAAGTCAAGTCGCCCTTTTCTTCTCTTATTATTGAAAAGGAAATAGTAAAGAGAGTTGCGCAGCTACCATTGTATATAATTGTCAAAATTAATCCTCCAGCGCTATCCCTGTCTTATTTGGACAGTATAAAAAAATCTCTTTACGATTTAGCTGTCATCATGCTGGCGTTTGCGAGTTTGGTTGCGTTTATAAGAATAACACTGCTAAAGCCTTTAATGAGACTTAGTCGAAATGCGCAAAAAATCGCTCTTGATAGTAAGAATATAGAGTTTAAAAATTATTCCACTCATGAGCTTGCTATTCTGTCGGATGCATTAAAAAAAGTTGTGGAGCAGAAATTCGCACTTTCTGATGCAAATCAAAAGCTGGAATTCTTAGCTCAAAAAGCCCAAATTGCGAGTAATGCAAAATCTGATTTCATAAGAAATCTGCAACATGAATTTCGCACTCCATTAAATCATATACTTGGCTCTGCTGAGGTACTTTTGTCTAAGGCTAAGTCTAGTCAAGATAAGGAATACCTAGGGATGATTTCTAAATCAGGTAAAGAGCTTTTAGAAAACATTAACAAAGTTATTGAAGTTGCAGATTTTGAAGCTGGCAAAGTAAAGTTAAGAGAGGTGCAGATTTCAGCTCAAGCTTTGATTGAGACAGCATTGTCGCAGGTGTATTCAAGATTGAGTTTGAAGAGTATCAAGATAATTAAAGCGTATGATCCAAAACTTCCAGAGATACTGGTTGATGAAGAAAAGTTTGTAAGGGCGCTAGTTTGCATATTTGATAATAGTATCACTTTTGCTCTGGATAAAGCGTCGCAAATAATAATCAAGGTATATACCCAACACTCTAGGTTGATCATTTCAATTGCTGATAATGGGCTTGGAATCAAGGAAGATGACCTTGAGAGAATCACCCAAGCCTTTGAATCTTCTGGAAATGTCTTAACAAAGTTCCACAGAGGAATAGGCTTAGGTTTAACTATTGTAAAAAGTGTGCTAGAATTGCACGATGCAGATTTGTCAATCTCTAGCCAAGAAGGGATAGGTACAGAGATAGTTATATCTTTGCCAAAGTTTCGTACCATAAAGTGAGGATGAATGTTTAAGGGTTTATATACAGCGTTAGTTACGCCTTTTAAGAAAGACAATTCAATTGATATTGAAGCTTTTAAGAAACTTGTCGACTGGCAAGTTCAAGAGGGAGTAGATGGAGTTGTAGTTCTTGGCACCACAGGAGAATCTCCAACCCTTAACGCTGAAGAGCGTGATATCTTGGTTAAAACTTGTATATCTGTAGTTAACAAAAAAGCACAAGTCATTGTGGGCACAGGCTCAAATTCTACAGATTTGACTATAAAGTATTCCAAGCATGCCAAAGAACTTGGTGCTGATGGCGCACTTATTATTGCGCCTTACTATAATAAGCCTACACAAGAAGGATTGTTCCAACACTACAAAGCTGTAAATGACAATGTAGAATTACCAGTTCTACTTTACAATGCACCTAGCAGAGTTGTCGTTAATATATCTGACGAAACTATAGGTAAACTCTCTGAGCTAAAAAATATTGTAGGAATAAAAGATTGTACAGGTGCGAGTCGACCTTTATTTATGTACCAATCATTGAAAAACAAAAACTTTTTAATGTTTACTGGCGATGACCCTGATGCTGTTGGCTTCAATGCTAATGGCGGTGTAGGATGTATTTCAGTAGTTGGCAACATCATGCCAAGGCTATGTGCGGAAATCCAAAAAGATATGCAGCGAGGAAATTTCTCAGAAGCATTGAATAAGCATAGGAGTTTGACAGAGTTAACACTCTCGATGTTCTGTGAAACAAATCCAATACCAGTGAAGTATGCGCTATCCAAAATGGGTATGTGTAATGAAAACGTAAGACTGCCACTAAGTCCCTTACAAGCGAAAAGCAAAGTCATAGTAGACAATGCACTGGCAGCATTAAAATTAATTTAGTAAGAAAATGCATTTTATTGATGAAGCTAAAATTTACCTAAAGGCAGGTGACGGTGGGCGTGGCTGTATAAGCTTTCGTCGCGAAAAATTTATTGAAGAAGGTGGCCCAGACGGTGGTAATGGTGGCAAAGGCTCTGACATTGTGTTTCGGGCGACAAAAGATCTCAATACGCTAATTGACTTTAGATACCGCCAACACTTTAAAGCCAAAAATGGTGAATCTGGAAAAGGCAGAAATTGTTCTGGTAAAGCTGGAGCCACTCTTTATGTAGATGTGCCAGTTGGAACACAGATATTGTCTGAGGATAGTTCTACGGTAATAAAAGATATGAATGTTGATGGGGAAGAATTTTTGATTGCAAAAGGTGGTGATGGCGGTAAGGGTAATATCAATTTTAAAAGCTCTGTAAACCAAGCCCCTAGAAGAGCAACTCCTGGGTTTGTTGGTGACGAACTGTGGGTATGGCTTAAATTAAAGCTGCTATCAGATGTTGGTTTAGTAGGTTTGCCGAACGCTGGAAAATCAACATTTCTTTCGGTAGTCTCTGCAGCTAAGCCAAAGATCGCAGACTATCCATTCACAACAATAAAGCCTCAACTCGGCGTAGTTTATTACAAGGATGATGAGTTTGTTATTGCAGACTTACCAGGGCTAATTGAAGGAGCAAGTGAAGGTGTAGGGCTTGGAGATAAGTTTTTGAAGCACATAGAACGCTGCGGAATACTTCTGCACCTGATTGATTGTACATCTAAAAACATCATTAAAGATTACAAAACCATTCGCAAAGAATTGGAAAGTTACTCGGATAAAATTAACGATAAAAAAGAGTTAATTGTTCTAAGTAAAACTGATTTACTTTCAGAAGCTGCAGTTAAAAAAGTTATCGATAAATTGAAGAAGCACACAAAGCGCAAAATACTTACTTGTTCTGGAGCCACTAGAGATGGTATAAATGAAATAGTAAGGTTATTAATGAAAGAAGTAAAATCTTTCAGAGAGTTACAAAATGAAATGGACTGATGTTTACGATATCGCAATCTCTTTACAAGAAAAGTACCCTAATACCGATGTTTTGCAGGTAAAATTTACTGACCTACAGAAGTATGTCTTGAGTATTGACGGGTTCAATGACGCTCCAAATAGATGTAATGAGAAAATTCTTGAAGCAATTCAATCGGCTTGGCTAGATGAGAGGAATTGATGATGGATCTGCAGCACATGAGCAGTGGCCAAAAAAACGAATACAAAGCTTTAATGGCGATTGCGCTTCAATATAAACGTGAATTCTCTGCACCAAAAGTTGTGGCTAAAGGGAAGGGGGAAGTTGCTGAAAAGATAATTCATATCGCCAAAAAAAATAATATAGATATAAGAAGAGATCCCCAACTGATTGCTATTTTATCTGCGCTAGAGGTTGATGATTATATTCCTTTCGAAGCATATGCAGCAGTTTCTGGGATTCTTGCTTACATCTATAAAAAAAATGCATCACTTAGATAACATAACTGTTCGCCCTGCACTTCCTGAGGATGCTGCAGGAATAGCTTTTGTGCACATTCAAGGCTGGCAAGAGAGTTATAAGGGAATAGTCGATCAAGGTTACTTAGATAGTCTTACACAAGATAGAGAAGCGAGAAGCCAACGTTGGCGAAAACTGATTTTAGAGCAAGATGAAAATAGTATAATTCTCGTTGCTAAACTTGCAAATGAGGTTGTTGGCTTTTGTTCGGCTGGACCCATTAAAGAAGATTCTGCGTCAAAAGGTGAGTTATATGCGATATATTTGCTGGATGAATTTAAAGGGATAGGTGCTGGAAAAATGCTTTGGGACAAATCTTTAGAATTTCTTACTGACAAAAAGTTGGTGCCATTTGAAGTCATAATGTTAGAAGAAAACGTCACTGCTAGAAAATTTTATGAGAAGCAAGGTTGCAAGTTCATAGGAGAACTAACAGGCAAAATCGGGGGTAGGGAATATAAAGAAGTTAGGTACAGGTTCGGATAGACTTTGGTATGGCTAACAGACTATCGATGTAAATTACCTTACTCGTGCATACCTTCCCAAGTGCTTTCGGATGGTCTTGTTAGCTCTTCCAAATGTTCGTCAAAAACTTCTAGTATGGCGTTATATTGGCCATTTTCATTGTATTGTTTAACCATGCTATATGCTGAGAATTCATCAACTTTAACATCTGCTTTGGGGTTGGCACCTTTATCTAATAATGCTTTAATTTTTTTTAAATCAATGGGGTTGCCATCACGAAGAACTTTTGTAACAACATCACGTAACTGCTTATCTATGATTGTGTATGTCATATATCCCCCTACAATGACATTATAATTTAAATATGGTTAATAAACGGTAAATATGGTAATAATTACCTAAAAATCTGTTGTAACTAAACATGAAAAAGTTTGTTTTATTCTTTCTTGTAATAGCTATTATTATCGGTGCAGCATATGGATTAATGCGCTATGGGGATTATAGAATTTACCAAGAGGCTAGCAAAATTGATGTTACCAAATGGGATGAGAAGTATGCAAATAAGATTCCAAAAAATAATTATAAAATAGCCGTGCAAACTGAAGGAGGAGGGGAATGGCAATTCTCATACTACTTGCAGAAGGCGGCTAAAAATCTTGGTTGGGAAGTTAGAATATATTATAAAACTTTTGTTGGTAGAGAAAAGGAGATGAAGGATTTTAATCCAGATTTGTTAATCGTATCAAGTGTTGAATATGAATTCGATATAAGTCCCGATTTTAATGATGTGAAAAGATATATGTTCTATACAATTCCATATGAAAAAATCTTTTACTTGGATTCTGTTTTCTTGAATAAATTAAGGACTAAATACAAAAAGAGGTTGATGAAATATGACGGTTTCCTTCTAACTCCGCCGGCGATTGATATTTTTAAACATGTAGTTGAAACGCAAAATAAAAAATTTGATGGTATAAGCTTTTACCCAACTACATATAGTTTGGATAAAGAATATAAAACAAGTGATAAGATGTATTACGGCAGTTTTAATGCAGATAAGTTACGATCATCAAAAAAATACAAAGAAATGTTGGGTATATTGGCAAGCAAAAAGGCTATAAAGTTTTATGGTCCAAAAAGTGCGTGGGGCGGTTTTGAGAAAGATTGGGGTGGAATGTTATCGAAAGAGCAGCTGCTAGATACAATTAACTCGCATGGAGTATCTTTAGTTCTTCATAGTGACACGCATATGGCGAGAAAAATTCCTACAGGTAGAATTTTCGAAGCAGCATCTGCAAATACTGTTATTATTTGTGATAGAAACAAATTCGTTGAAGAAAACTTTGGTGATTCAGTGTTGTATATAGACATAACTAAGTCTGCTGCAGAACTCGCTGAACAGATTTTGGATCATTTTGAGTGGATTAAGCAAAATCCTCAAAAAGCCAAAGAGTTAGCGGCGCGCTCAAATAAGATATTTAAAGATAGATTCGCATTAGAAAAGGATCTAATTAGAATCGCCAAGATGCATGAAAGTATTGTTGCTGAAGATAAAAGGTGATTTTTATTGCCAAGATTTCTTTAATACAGTAGTAATTACCTTGTAATTTTATTCAGGAAAGCTCATGAAGTTGACTAGCAAAGTTAAGAAAATATTGGCGCATTATGAAAGTGATAATCCCGGTACTAAAGCAAATATAGCTCGTATACTGATGGCTGGTAAACTAGGTGGCACTGGCAAGATGGTTATATTACCTGTCGACCAAGGTTTCGAACATGGTCCTGCAAGAAGCTTCGCGCCAAACCCTGAGAGTTATGACCCTATGTACCACTACCAATTAGCAGTTGACGCTGGGCTTAATGCGTATGCTGCACCACTTGGAATGTTAGAGGTGGGAGCTAGTACATTTGCTGGAGCTATTCCTACAATTTTAAAGGTAAACAGTGCCAATTCTCTAATTGGAAGTAAAGTGGCGCCCGATCAGGCTACAACGGGAAGTGTAATGGATGCTTTAAGGCTTGGTTGCTCGGCAATTGGTTTTACGATTTATCCAGGCTCAGATAACTCGTATGAAATGATAAGAGAAATTTCTGAAATGGCTGCAGAAGCAAAAGCACATGGCTTGGCAGTTGTGATTTGGTCTTATCCAAGGGGCGGTGATTTGTCTAAGGATGGTGAAACGGGATTAGATGTTTGTGCGTACGCTGCACATATGGCAGCACTAATAGGCGCCCATATTATTAAGGTGAAACCACCAACAGCACACCTAGAACAAGACGCTGCTAAAAAAGTTTATGAAGCGCAAAAAGTTGCTAAAAATACTTTGGCAGAGAGAGTTTCTCACGTAGTACAAAGTTGTTTTAATGGTAAGAGATTAGTTGTGTTCTCTGGTGGGGCAGGCAAGTCTGAAAAAGAGATATATGATGAAGTAAAAGGAATTCGAGATGGTGGAGGAAATGGATCTATCATAGGTCGTAATACATTCCAACGCCCACGTGATGAAGCCCTTAAAATGCTCTCTGAAATTATTGCGATTTATAAAAATTAAGCCCAATAGTTTGAGACTTTATCTTTACAGTAGTTATGAAGTGCTTTTGTGAGCTTCGAGTTAATTTTGCTGGAAGATTTACCAAAAGCTATGCTTCCAGAGTTGCCAGTTATTTCTTCTGCTACTTTAAACAATTCCCTTAAGTCTGATTCTATAGATTCAGGTAACGGTGTTTCAGTCCTTACTGATAGGCTTAAGGAAGAGTCTTTGTTTTGTTTTATGTGCAATCCATCAACAGTTATATGTCCAAGTTTATCCATGTTTAGTTCAACGCTAAATTTTCTTATGGTTCTATTATTCTCGTCATCGATCTCTTCTTTTTTGAAAAAGAATTGCGCTGGTATTAATTTCTGCCCATCGTTTATTGGAATAAGCATAAACTTATATTCTTCGTCAGATAATGTATCAGGAAGTGTTTGTAGCGATTCAAGATCCATCCTAAGCCTTTTATTCTCGACATGGCTAAAGCTTTTGCCCTCAACTTTGCGTATAAACTCAGGAAGAGTTTGAATAAGGTTTGCCATTGTAGGAAAAGTATTGATGAGTTTGGGATCAAGTTGTAATGACTTGCCAAACGTGTCAGACAAACCACCTCTTGATACATAGCTTAAAAATTGGATTGTCCCACCCGAATCTACATCAATATTTGGCGATGACTTTAACTCTCTTGAAGGCGACGAAAAAGTTGGGTATAGCTGCAAATTTTCAGCCATCTGCGCCTGAAATTTACTTGGAAGTTTAAAAACAAAAAAGTTCTGGCTTCCCTCGCCCATATCGTTTGATACAGGATTTACTGGTGATCCGTATGATGAGCCTGAATCTGGTACTACCTTAAGATTAAGTTCGGCTTTGGTTGTGTTAATGGATACAATAACATTTTGACCGGAAGTAAGCGGATTGGATGAATAAATTTTTACTTCTCCTGAGGAAGTTTTGATATTCATTATTCCATCTTTGGTAACCGAATCAACAATCCCTCTAATTGGAGAAGTTATATTAGGCATGCTTAAGACTACATTGGCCCTATTAACTTTCGCACCGCTGACAGTTGATGATGATCCTATTCTGGAGGTTTCCATAATTATAAAATCGCTGAAGTTATAACAAATGCTAGGCTAAAAGTAATAGGAACAATAAAGTTGTCATCTATTTTAATAATGTTAGAGCAATGCTCGAAATAAGCTGCTGTCAAAGAGGCAATTGCTAGGGGTAATAATTCCATTCCATATACATTGCCTAGTATAAAGGAGATTATAAAGCTGCTTAATGCAAAGGCCTTAGAACCAATTAACGATTTCTTTGTTGCTTTAAAAGGGCTTCCATATTTCCTTCCGATAAAATTTGCTACTGCATCACTAATAACTAGTACGGTGAACGAAATTATAAATAATTCCTTAGGGAATAGGAGAAGGCATAGTAGTCCAGAAATCATCATTAATGTTGCTCCTGTTAAATGTCCGTTTTGTTCATGGGATTTTAGAATTTGGTCTAAGCCTAGAAGCTCATTAATATGTTGAATCAATGCCCCAAACTTGGATTTAGAATTCCGCTGGGTATCCCATAAGACTAAACAAAGAGTACAGAAAATCATTACGATCAACATCTGAAAATAGTCAAGATAGTTGTATAAAAAGGGTATCCAAAGGCTTGAGAGGTGAATGTATTTTCTATAGTTTTCTGGGTGAATCATAGTTTTTTGCAACATTTTGCTTCAAAAATTAGGTGAATCATAATAAGGATGCTACAATAATATTAGAGTATAAGGCAAACAAATATGAACTATATTTTTACAACTTTAGCATTGCTTCTAATAGTACTTGTTTTGGTCATGGCTTTTTTTGCCTACATGTCATCTAAATACCAAAATTTGCTTAATCAACGGAGAATAAAAGATATACATGATTCTTCGGTATATCGTAAAAAAAAGCCACATCCCAGCAAGAAAACAGACTTTCGTTCGCGCGATAAAAAGGCAGAGAAGAAGCAGAGAGATGCGCAACTAAGCGGTGTAGAATTATATGATCCTAATATGCAGCAGGTCGCAACCTCTAGGGGTGTTGACCAAGGGGTAAAGATCGTAGGGCTAGCTAAACCTGTAGGTTTTTGGAGCAAGTTTGTAATGAGCCAAAAAATGGGATATCTTATGGCTAGGATGCAATTTCAACACCAAGATAAAAACCAGAAGGGTTATTGGGAGAATTTGATCAAAGCGCAAGCTGCATCGCAGAGCAAAGAGCAAGGTAGGGGTAGGTAATGGCCATTAATTTACAAACTGAGGATCAGCATAAAGCTGTACAAGAGGGGAAAAAACTCCAAAATAATGGGGTTTCTATGCTTTCAGAAGCTAAACTTGATAGGCCTCTGACTCCAGCCTCTACGCCTTCTCCTCAAATTAGTGTTTCTAACAAAGGTCAAAGTCAAGCTGGGCTTGGGTCTTAGTGCGTTGTTATTTTAGCATAATTATGATATGCTTTTGCATAGTACAATTTAGGTGATTAATAGATGTCAGACAAACTTTTTGGTACCGATGGTATAAGGGGTACAGCAAATCAATATCCTGTAACTTCAGATATAGCATTAAAGTTTGGGAAGGCCGCTAGTCATTTTTTTAAACAAGAAGGTTATCGGAATCGTGTCGTTATTGCGAAGGATACCAGACTTTCAGGTTATATGTTAGAACCAGCTTTGACTGCAGGGTTTATTTCTGGCGGTATGGACGTTATTTTAGTTGGTCCAATGCCAACCCCATCAGTGCCAATGCTAATCAAAAGTTTGAGAGCAGATTTAGGTGTAATGATTTCAGCATCACATAATCCTTATTACGACAATGGATTAAAGCTGTTTAATTTTGAAGGTTATAAACTAAGTGATGAGATAGAGAATGAATTGCAAAATCTTATATTGAACGAGAATTTAAACAAGTATTTAGCTGCTCCAGAAGAACTAGGTAGGGCAAAAAGATTAGAAGATGCTCCAGGTAGATATATTGAGCACGTTAAGCGATCGGTACCCAAAGGTGTTTCTTTATCAGGATTAAGAATCGTTGTGGATTGCTCAAATGGTGCGGCATACCATCTTGCTCCGACAATTTTTTGGGAGTTAGGCGCAGAAGTTGTTAAAGTTGGATGTGAGCCTAATGGGTTTAATATTAACTTAAGCTGTGGATCAACTCATCCAGAAACCATGATACAAAGAGTTTTAGAAACAAGAGCAGATGTTGGTATAGCGCTAGATGGAGATGCAGACAGAGTTATCATGTGTGATGAGAAAGGTAAAATTATTTCTGGTGATCATATAATTGGAGTTATTGCCAAATATATGAGAACTCAAAAAACTCTTAAAACCAAAGATGTTGTAGTTACCCACATGTCGAATGGAGGATTGGAAGAATTTCTTAGGAAAAATGATTTGATAATGCACAGAGCAGCAATTGGAGATAGGTACGTCTCTGAGAAAATGAAAGAGCTTGGCTCAAATTTAGGTGGTGAGCAATCTGGCCATATTATCTTAGGTGATTATGGGACTACAGGTGATGGCATTGTAGCTGCGTTGCAAGTGTTGTCTATTATGGTGGAGAGCGGTAAAAAAATGAGTCAAATTGCTCATCCATTTGATTTACATCCTCAAATTGTGAGAAATATAAAATTCAAACAGAATAATCCTCTTGAAAATAAAAGTGTTCAGACAACAATAGATAAAATTCAAAGTAAAGAGCAGGATTTAAGGATACTAGTTCGAAAGTCTGGCACTGAAAAACTTATTAGAGTTATGGTTGAAGGAAAAAATCAAACTAAGCTCAAAGGAGTAGCTCAAGAACTGGAGACAATAATTAGCAATAATGTGAATTGAAAATGAAAAAAATTATCTCTGTACTTTTAACGGTAGGTTTCCTTTTGTTTAATTGCGAAGCTAGAGCGTTGACTGTAGTTAGAGATAGTGAAGTGGAGTATATTATCAGAGAACTAACCACTCCTGTATTCAGAGTTGCGGGTTTGAATAGTGATTCTATCAAAGTCTACGTTTTGCAAAGTGATGACCTAAATGCTTTTGTAATGGGCGGGCAAAATATATTTATCACGACTGGCCTTTTAACCTACTCAAACAATCCAGATATAGTTGTAGGTGTGGTAGCGCATGAAGTAGGACACATAGTTGGTGGGCATCTAATAGCTAGCAAGGAAGAGATGCAAAATCTTAGAAGAAAAATGATGCTAGGAGTTATAATTGGTGCTGCTGCTGGAGTGGCTACTGGTTCAACAGATGTAGGTGTCGGTACAGCTCTTGGTGCTTCCAATGCGCCGATTTCCAGTTATATGAAATTTAGCAGAACACAAGAAAGTGCAGCAGATCATGCTGGAATAAAATATCTTACCCAATTAGGAGTTTCTCCCTATGGTTTGATTAATTTCCTCAACGATTTGAATAAGAATGAAAGATCATTTTATGATAAAAGCAACGCCTACCTGAGTACTCACCCGATGTCACAAGATAGGGTTGATTATTTGAAAACTTATGTAAAGGACAATCCTAGTAAGAAGGGATCTTATATAGGTGATTTCGCACGAAGTAGGTACTCGCGGATTGTTGCGAAGCTTTATGCGTATACACACTCTCCAGAATCTGTTTTGCAAAAATATCCAGGGGATAATATAGAGTCGAATTATGCTAAAGCGATTGCCTATATGCGAATGGGTAACTCTACAAAAGCAATTGAATATATTGATAAGCTTCTTGATAAGGAGCCGCTGAATTCTTTTTATTTCGAATTAAAGGGTCAAGTGTATTTTGAAAGTGGTAAGCTTCAAGAAGCCATAACGCATTATAGCAAAGCAAATTCCTATGCTCCGAAAGAGAATTTGATAAAATTAGAATACGCTTCAGCTCTTATCGCTGCAAAGAGTAATACTAACAAAGCGATACAACTTCTTGAGCAAATTCTTGAAGAAGATAAGACAGATATGACTGTCTGGCAGCAGCTATCCATCGCTTATGGTCAGCAAAATGATAAGTTTAATTCTAATCTAGCACTTGCTTGGGTTGAATTACTCAAAGGTGATATACCTGCAGCGAAAAGAATGGCTGCCTTGGCTGAAAAAGAGTTAAGTTCTGGCTCGCCAAAGAGTTTTCGAAATAAATTGGAAGATCTGAAAATAGCAATACAAGGCGTTGAGTTTGATGAAGCAAGATTAGATAGTTAATTTCTGAGCGCTTGTGATTTTTTGTAGTGAAATTTATTTGTAAATCAATAATATAAAGATCAAATAATTTTGCTCTAGAATCCAATGAAAAATAATCCAATCGAACTTATTCAGACCATATTAAAAGAAGGATTTAATGAACAAACTCCAGGAAAAATTATAGAAGTTGGGGCACTCTTAAAAGACGATAAGAGATTTGTTATGCAAGGGCGAATTATAGCAAGTGCGTTATCAAAAATGCAAAATAGTGAAGGAGAGGTTGCTGGACAGAACCCTGAAGCGGCTAAATCTGAATTGAGAAATAATATTTTGTTGAATCTGAAGCGCGTCTTAAAAGTATTAGATCCTACAAATGAATTGGTACAAGAAAAAAAAGAGGAAATATCTGA